>NZ_CP082276.1:703461-1055191 GCF_023746615.1 Grimontia kaedaensis
GTCGTTGTTACTGTGACTGATGGTGTAGAAACTGTTGAAGCAACGGTCGTTGTAAACGTTGAAGGAAATACGCTAGTAGACAGTAACTGGGATCGAAACAAGGTTTACAATACTGGTGATAAAGTCGTTCATAACGGTGTCGAGTACACGGCCAAGTGGTGGACCAAAGGTGAGGAGCCAGGAACGTCAGAAGTGTGGGAAGCGTTTGATGATGGTTCAGCACAAGGCTGGAGCGCTGGCAAAGCATACAACGGTGGTGATGTTGCTATCTATGAAGGCAACACTTACAAAGCGAAGTGGTGGACGAAAGGTGATGTACCTGGATCTGCTTGGGGTCCGTGGGAACTTCAATAACCTTCGCGGGTAAATAGCAAATTTTAAGGCCTCATAAGATGAGGCCTTTTTTTGGTCAAAATTCTTACTAATCTGATTGGATGTTTAGTAAATAAGATATCGTATACATTTTATGTTATTGAAAAATAAAGATTAATAAACCTTTCGAAGTGAGATGGTTTTTATCTATCGCTGTTGTCGAAACAACCCATTGGTTTCCATATTAAATTGCTCCTATACCTAAAACTACCGAGTACATGGAACAGCAAATGGAGAGCAATCATGTCTAACGCAAGTCAATGCCCTTTTCACAATGCCGCAGGCGGCGGAACCACAAACCGAGATTGGTGGCCTAATCAACTGCGTCTCGATATTCTTCATCAACATACCTCAGAATCAAATCCACTGGATCCAGATTTCAATTACCGCAAAGCCTTCAACACACTTGACCTCGAAGCGGTGAAAAAAGATTTACATGTCCTGATGACTGACTCTCAGGAATGGTGGCCAGCAGACTTTGGCCACTATGGTCCTTTGTTTATCCGCATGGCTTGGCACAGCGCGGGTACTTATCGCATCTCTGATGGACGTGGTGGTGCAGGGACAGGTAACCAGCGTTTCGCGCCTGTAAATAGCTGGCCGGACAATGGCAACCTTGATAAAGCGCGTCGCCTGCTTTGGCCAATCAAGCAAAAGTACGGACAAAGTATTTCATGGGCTGACTTACTGATCCTCACCGGTAATGTGGCACTTGAGTCAATGGGGTTCAAAACCTTTGGTTTCGCAGGTGGCCGTGAAGATATTTGGGCGCCGGAAGAAGATATTTATTGGGGGCCAGAAAATACATGGCTGGACGATAAACGCTATTCGGGTGAGCGCGATCTGGAAAATCCGTTGGCTGCCGTACAAATGGGTCTGATCTACGTCAACCCAGAAGGCCCGAATGGCAATCCTGACCCGCTTGCTGCAGCAAACGATATTCGTGAAACCTTTGCTCGCATGGCGATGAATGATGAAGAAACTGTTGCGCTGATTGCCGGGGGGCATACTTTCGGCAAAACCCACGGCGCTGGAGATGCTGCGTTGGTAGGAGCTGACCCAGAAATGGCACCGCTTGAAGCACAGGGCTTTGGTTGGGCGAGTAGCTATGGCTCTGGTAAAGCGGGAGATGCTATCACAAGCGGTTTGGAAGTAACCTGGACACAGACACCAACCCTGTGGAGTAACTATTTCTTCGAAAATTTGTTCGGCTATGAATGGGAACTTGAGAAAAGTCCAGCTGGCGCGCACCAATGGATTGCCAAAGACGCGGATGGAGTGATTCCTGACCCGTTTGAACATGGTGTAAAACGTATACCAACCATGCTGACGACGGATCTGTCACTGCGTTATGACCCTGCTTATGAGCCGATTTCCCGTCGCTTTATGAACAGACCGGACGAATTTGCAGATGCCTTTGCTCGCGCATGGTTCAAACTCACTCACCGTGATTTGGGTCCACGTGCCCGTTATCTTGGTTCAGAGGTACCTGCTGAAGAGCTGATTTGGCAAGACCCAGTCCCTTCGCGTGATTATGACCTTATTGATGATGCGGATGTGGCACTGTTGAAAGGAAAAATTGCTGAAGCAGGACTGTCTGTCTCTGATCTGGTCACAACGGCATGGGCTTCGGCGTCGACTTTCCGTGGCTCAGATAAACGCGGCGGTGCAAATGGTGCCCGTGTTGCTCTGGCACCGCAGAAAGATTGGCAGGTTAACCAACCTCAGAAACTTGCAAATGTGATAAAAAAACTAGAAGGTATTCAGCTTGATTTCAACAGCGCTGAGACAGGCAGCAAACGAGTATCGTTGGCAGACTTGATTGTGCTGGCGGGCAGCGTAGGCGTTGAAAAGGCTGCGCAGAATGCAGGCCACACTGTATCAGTACCATTTACCGCTGGCCGCACCGATACATCCCAAGCGCAAACAGATGTAGAGTCATTCGCCGTGCTCGAACCGCAAGCAGATGGCTTTCGTAACTTCCAGAAAACCAAGTATACCGTTTCTTCAGAAGAGTTGTTGGTTGACCGCGCTCAACTCCTGACACTAACAGCGCCGGAAATGACAGTGCTGGTGGGAGGCCTGCGCGTGCTGAACACCAATGCTGGTGGAGATTGCCACGGCGTATTCACTGAACGACCGGAATCGCTGAGCAACGATTTCTTCGTGAATCTGCTCGACATGAGTGTGGAGTGGAAGCCGCAAAACGGTGATGATGTTTTTGAAGGCCGTGACCGCCAGTCAGGTGAACTTCGCTGGACAGGAACCCGGGTAGATCTGGTGTTTGGCTCTAACTCTCAACTCCGCGCGTTGGCAGAAGTTTACGCCACGCAGGATGCGGAAAAGAAATTCGTCAGTGATTTCGTTTCAGCTTGGGTAAAAGTGATGAATCTCGACCGTTTTGATTTGTCTGCATAATCAAAAATAAAGCCGCCGCACAGTCAGCGGCTTTTTCCTTCATTGCTCTGTATGTTCAGCCTAAATTTCCAGTAAATGGTAGAAACTGAGAATCTTCATAGGGTTTAGGGATACTTGCCTTTACTGATTTACCTATCTTGTGCTTGATTGAAAGCATCGCATTCATTTTTAATCACTTTGTCTGGTGCTCATATGCTCGCTCGCTATGCGGTCGCTCTTTTAGTTGTATTCATTTCCGGCTGCGCTTCATTATCGAAATCGCCACCCCTGACAACCGACCCCAATTGGGTATCTAACACTCTACCAAACGGTATGCGTTATCACCTTTATCCCATTGAAGGTGAGCAGATTGAACTGCGCTTAGTGGTGAACGTGGGCAGTTTGAATGAAGAGGATAGTGAGCGGGGCTATGCGCATTTCATAGAGCATATGGCTTTCAATGGCACCCAACGTTTCCCAAACAATTCTGTGTTTACGGAGTTTGCTCAGGTGGGGGTGGAATTTGGTCCCGACATCAATGCGGTGACTGATTATGGACGAACGGTTTACCAACTTTCCCTGCCCGACAATAAACGCCTGCCGGAAGCATTGGACTGGTTCCGCGATATCTCAGACGGCATGACGCTAGATCGTAATGAAGTGGCAGGTGAAGTGGGGGTGATTTTTGCGGAGTGGCGGCGGGATAATCGAGAAGATACATCCTGGCCTTTGAAGCTCTATGAGGATTTGATTGATGACTCCCTTTATATTGAGAGAGATCCCATTGGTACAGAATTCACATTAAACAGGGTCACGCCAGAACGTCTGAGAGCATTTTATGACAAATGGTATCAGGCGAACCGCATTCAATTAGTGGTTATTGGCGGCTTTGATGCCGAGAGTGTGCAGACAGAAATTGAAGAGGAATTTGCTTCACTCCGAACAGAAGGCCCAAACCCAGAGCCACACAGTATTATTCCTGTAGATAGAGATACTCAATATCCACTCACGCTTTATGCTTCTCAAGGGGAATCGCCTGCGGTGGTTGTGAGCTTCAGGGATGGTGAGGACAAATACCCACAAACCTTGGTTGAGCAAAGGGAATTGTGGCTTCACTGGATGATTCTGGATGCTGTTCAGCTTCGTCTGGAAGAACAGTTTGAGCGGGAAAACCTCGCTCATAATGGTCTGTATTTTAACTTCGGCTTCCTACCGGGCTGGACCGTGTATGAACTGAGCGTCGAGTTCAACGATATCGATCGTCCTTATGTGATGGACTCTGTCGCGCGGAACATTGCATCGCTTAGAGATCATGGTGTGACCTATGATGAGTTTCTATCGCTTCTTGAACAATATGGGTCCAGTATTTTCTTTCATGAAGATCAACTTCCTATCGAAGTGGCGGAAAATGTCTACAACGATCTTTACTACAATCGCTTGCCTCAGAGTCGCTCAGAGCAAAACGACAACTTCAACAAATTCCTTGAAGAGATTGAACTTGACGATCTAAACCACGAGTTGGCGCGTCTGCTAAAACCTTCAAACCAGTCACTATCATTGGTATACGGCAAAGGAGAGTCTATCACCAACGCTGAAAACCAGCGTGATCGCTATATGAATACGGTCGCCAAGCAAGGCGATGTCGTCAAAGTCTCTTATGCAGAGGTACAGATCCCTCAGCCTGAATCATTTTTATCCGTATCAGAAGATGCGATTGAAATGGCTGAGAACGTGTTTCGCTGGAAGTTGCCAAATGGCCTGCCTGCGCTCTATTACAAAATGGACGACAGCTATTACGAGACCCAAGTCGTGCTTCAGGCCAAAGGTGGTGTGGCCGCTATGTCAACCAAAGAAAGGGCGGCACTTGACCTCCTTTTCGAGACATATCGCAACGGGTCAGTGGGTGACGTGTCATCGAATGATTTTTCCCACTATCTAGAATCACTAGGCGTCAATATCGAGCCGCAGGTTTATGGAAATAGCCATAACTTTTCTATGTATGTGCCGACAGAAGCCTTTCTGGATGGCCTCAATGCACTGCGTTATCTCGTCGAAAATGTCAAGCCAAATAAAGTGGCGTTTGAGCGGGAAAAGGTGCGGTTGATTGAACGAATGAATCTCGCACAGACATCCCCTTATGAAGTCTTTGGACGTGCGTCTATTGGTTTGATTTATCCTGCTCCGTCCTATGAATCAGCGTTGACGACTGAGGACTATGAGTCAGTGACATTTGAAGATGTAACAGCGTTGTTCGACAAGCTGTTTGGTGACATGGGACATTTCAGTGTGTATATCGTGTCAGACGAGCCATTGCTGGCTGTTCAGGGGATTGTCACTGCTTTTTTGGGTGATTTGAAAACCACTCGTGAGAAAACAGAAGCGAGACCGTTAAGCTACAACCAAAAGGGGGGAAGGGTGATTAAACATCTCTCGCCTGAAAATCGGACATATGTAGAGCAAGTCTACATTCGCAGTTCGACGCCTCGTACAGTGGATTCGGTGTTTGCGGAAGACTTGCTCAACCGCGTATTGCAGACGCGCTACAACCAAATTGTTAGGGAAGAGTATTCGCTATCGTATGACCCATATTTTTCATCCTGGACCTGGGATGGCGAGGATGTCGTTACAACGACAATGACTGCGCTGGTTTCCCCTGATAAGGAGAAAGAACTCACATTGCTATGGCCGAAAATCAGAATGTCATTGACTAAGCCTGTGACGAAAACAGAACGAGATAATGCTGCGCGCCAGTTAATAAAAGATTTGTATGAATCTCAGACTGATCCGCAATTCCTGGTGGGAAGTTTCGCCCGATACGATCTTTGGGGCTATGACCTTGAAGGTCTGATTTTCCCAGAGCAGGTGATAGAGAGAATTGATAGCAAGACATTATCAGAAATGGCATCGGTGCTGTTTGAAGATGCCGCCTTCTTTGAAAGCATCCTGAGACCAGCCAGACCCAACTAGCCCATAGAACCTAAAAAACGCGCCTCGAAGGGCGCATTTTTTTATTGTCCTTGCTAACAGGCTTTAAAACCTATCAGTTTGATTGTTTGCCACCGAAGTATTTCTCAAGGATTTCTGGTGTTAGTTCGCCTTTCTCTTCCAGCGCTTTCAGCTCAGCAACGATACGCTTTTGCTCTTCCATTGAAGGCAATGGGATGTCTGCTTCACGCTCTGGCGCGTCTTTCATCAGGTTTTCTAAATCGATCATACGGTTAATACCTAAATTGTATTTATTGGTATTTTAATGAAAAAGTGATGAAGCTATCAAGGCCGCAGCACGTCTATCGTTGCATGTCTTAATATCAATCAATTTCTTGTGTTTTATGGCATTTTGTAACACTGTAACAAAGATACCTGAGTGAATTGATTCCGTTTTACATTAACTTCTTCAACAGATAGAACGGGATAGAGGAGCTTGGTGTAGGTGCTGAACATTTTGGCGTGTTCAGGCTGAATTGACTCGACATCTTATGATGGAAAGCCAACTGACAATAATAAGAACTAAGGAAAGGTAACTATGTCAGATATTCTTGAAGTCTACGTAACCAATGCTTTTGTAGCAGACAACCAAGGCGGCAACCCAGCAGGGGTTGTAATAAACGGTGAAGGCCTGACCGCCGAACAGATGCAAACTATCGCGGCGGAGCTTGCCTATTCTGAAACCGCGTTTATCTCACCTTCCAAAAAGGCGGACTACCGCGTTCGCTTCTTCACACCGACTGAAGAGGTTGATTTCTGTGGTCATGCTACGGTGGGCACATTTTCAACGCTCTTGAAAACAGGCAAAATAGAACCGGGCGAATACAAGCAGGAAACAGGCGCTGGAGTACTTGGTGTGTCCGTAACGCAAGAAGGGCGTATCAATATGGAGCAAGTCCTGCCTGAGTTCGGTCAGACCTTCAGCGAGGAAGACATAGCACCATTGCTCGGTCTATCAGACGAAGACATCTTGGCGACAGGTATGCCAATTAAAGCTGTTTCAACAGGGCTATGGGATATCATTGTACCCGTCGATGACGAAGCGAAACTACTTGCCATCCAACCTGACCAGAAAGCGATTGCTGCTTTCAACCGTAAAACCAATACTGGGGCTATTCATGCGTTTGCCCTGACACCGACGGAATCTGATATTTCTGCACGATGCAGGAACTTTGCCCCAGCATTGGGGATTGAGGAAGAATCAGCAACGGGAAGTGCGGCAGGTGCTTTGGCTTCGTATCTTCACGTTTATCAGGGCGGAAAATATCGTTACCTATTCGAGCAGGGCGAGGTACTGAACAAGCGTTCACTGTTGTGGGCGAGCGTAGAGTCAAATAATGACGAGATAAGCGCAGTATTCGTTGGTGGTTCAAGTGACAAACCAGTACGCATTCCCTACCGGTTGGAAGCAGAAGCGGTTTAACTAAGAAAAGGAAGCTGAAAGGCCTCCTTTTTCATATACCTAGCTATGAAATTCTCTTGCTTGGTTCGTCACTTATTTAACGGAAAAAGAAGGAAAAATACGGTAATTGGTCTAGTTTTTAATGAGGAATCTTAAATATAGGACTCACTCTTCGTGGCCGAAGTATTTTTCTCATGTCAGCCGATATTTGATAAAGACCTCCAACACTGGGGGAGTGAACTGCTGTTTCGCGAAGGACTGGAAAACAAATTCCCCTCCATCGATGAAGACACCGCAACTTCCCGCATACTCAGTGCCAATTTTCTAGCTTGCGGCGGTAAAGCAGAAAATACCCGTTACATTGTTAGCTTTGGCGAGTCGTCTTTGATGGATGAAATCCCGCTCTCCATGCCACCTCAACACTTGATCATCGCGGTAACCGATGAGTGTTTACCGACACAAGAGATTGTCAGTAAGCTGCGTACTTATCGCACGGAAGGCTATCGCATTCTGATGGATGGCAAAGCGATGACAAACGAATGGCGCAACCACCTTGAGCTGGTGGATATATTCAGCATCAGTATGGAGCGCTCGAAGCCTTCCGAATGGGAAGATGTGATTTCTCAGTTTTCGCAGCAGGTTTTTCTTGCTAGGAAAGTGGAAAAGCAAGACGAGCTGGCAGCCGCTCAAGGATGCGGCTTTGCCCTCTTTCAAGGGTATTTCTTTGAGAAACCCCAAATTAAACGTTCAGAGGATATCGCTCCGTCTGTGATGTCATTACTGGATGTGTGCATCATCATCAACCGCAACCCAGATGATATCGACACGCTGACCAAAATCATTTCCAAAGATGTTTCGCTGCTTTACAAAGTGGTTGCCAGTGCCAACATTCTCGCGAAGACAAAAACCAATAAAATTTCTAACCCTCGCCAGGCTGTGGTTTATCTGGGTGTGCAATCGCTACGTCGCTTGGTCTCACTGCTGATCATGACGAACTTAAATCACCAACATGCACACCAGCTACAAAGCGCTTCGTTAACGCGTGCAACATTCCTATCGATGTTGGACACAAATGTGCGGGGCTTTGACAGAGATGAGGCCTTTATTGTTGGTGCGTTTTCTATGTTGGATATCATGCTGAGTAAGCCGATGGAAGATATTGTAGGGGAGCTGGATTTAGCGAGCGAAGTGAAGCGTGGTTTGATTTCTAAAGAGGGCGTCTACGGACATTTCCTGTCACTTTGTCATGATATCGAACATGCCAATTGGAATGGTTTGGTGCATTGGTGTAACCAGCTCAAGCTCAATGACAAAGCGGTGTTGAAAGAATACGAACAGGCTCGCAGCAGTACAGCGGACATGACTTCCAGCATGCAGGTGTGACCCTATGCTGATGATGCGAACAAAACTCGCGGTAATCCTTGTTGTTAGCGGCACACTGATCCTCAGTGTGTTCGGTATTTTTAACTACTACAAAACCCACGATCGCCTCTATGGCGAAATGGATTACGAACTCCAGTCAATCATCGCTCGATTATCTTACCGGCTGCCTGCCCAGATGTGGAATTACGACTTTGATTCCGTGGCTAAAGACTTAGACAGTGAATCTCTCTCCCGTTTTGTTTACCGCATAGAGGTGGTATCGAAAGACGACAATTTCCGACATATCACAAAGCCTAAGAGTGGCGAATTCAGTAATGAGTTCCGTCTTCGCAGTATTCCGCTTATCTATGATGAGCTGAATGAGGAGACCAAAGTGGGCGACCTTATCATCTATGAAGATCCAAGACCGATTGAAAGCACACTGACATCGGAAATTGTTTCCGGTATTGCGCAGGTTTTCTTGTTAGACCTGATGATTATGTTTCTAATCTGGAAATATGCTCGTGCAATCAAAGAGATAGAGTCTAGTAAGAACTACCTCAATACTATTATTCACAGCTACAAAGATGGTCTTTTAGTCCTTGGTGAAGACCATGAGATCTCTACGCTGAACGAAGCAGCCAGACGGATGTTTGAGCTTGATGATGTGTCGCTGGACAAAGTGACACTATCAAAAATTATCGCCAAAGTAGTGCCTGATTCGCGGGCTTACTTTTCACAGGCGCTTTATGGCTTCAACACCAAGAGCCTAAACTACGAGTTAATCAGAAGTAACGATCGACAGATTGTCCAGGTACGTTCAAATAAAATCGAAGTGAACGAGAAGCCGCTGCAAGTGGCGATCATTCGAGACATCACCGAACAGCATCTAGACAAAATCAAAGTCTCCAAAGGTGCGGAGTTGTTCTCCGCAGTGAAGACCTTGCAGGATAAGTTCCTGATCAGCGATGACTTCCATAATAGCTTCCGTGAAGTGTTAAAAATCCTGCTAAAGATCGGCGAAAGTAATCACGGGATTATTGTAGAGCTCGATTACGAAGCACAAAACAACTATCGCGTGCTCGCTCAAACACGTTTGATTGCTAATGGTTATGTCTCGGAGGATTTTGTACGCAACGTTGTCACGCGGGTCATCGATACACAAAAAGGTGACAGAAGCCTGCAACTTGCAGGGCTGTCAGCTAATAATGGAAAGTTAATTATCAACTCTCTGAGTATGCCGCTCTTCCTTTCTAATCAACTAGTGGGTGTCGTGTGCCTGTTTGACGAGTCCACCAACTATGATGAGGATTTGGTGTCCTGGCTTGAACCTGTGTTGTCTAGCTTGAGCGCCATGGTGAACTTTGTTCGTCAGAAGAAACTCAATGACCTTATATCTGAAGAAATGGTGCGCGCCAAAGAAGATGCGGAACGCGCTAATGAGGCTAAAACCAATTTCCTTGCCATGATGAGTCATGAGATCCGTACGCCGATGAATGGCATTGTGGGGATGTCGAACCTTCTTAAAGAAACTGACCTCAGTCAGCAGCAGACTTACTTCGTCGATACCTTGGTTCATTCTTCTAATGCGTTGCTCAACATCATCAATGACGTTCTCGACCTGACCAAAATCGAGGCGGGTAAGATGCGCCTCATTGAACAAGAGTGTGAGCTAACAGATTTAGTTCATGACTCGCTTGTGGTTTTCCATGCAAAGGCGGTCGAGAAGAGTTTACGACTTCACTGTTTGATTGAGCCAGACCTACCGCGCTGGTTAATGCTTGATCCAGTGCGCTACACACAAATTATCCTTAATTTGGTTGGAAACGCGCTCAAGTTCACCAAGCATGGCTCTGTGATGGTTCATGTCAGTTTGGTCTTTGTTAATGGGCATGAACATATCCGTCTGGAAGTGAAAGATTCTGGAATAGGTATACCTGAAGAAAAACTGGGTAATATCTTTGAAAACTTCACTCAAGTGGATAACTCCTATTCGCGCTCATATCAGGGAACTGGGCTGGGATTGCCAGTTTGCTTAAAACTGACTGAGCTAATGGGTGGCACCATCAAAGTGGTCAGTAAAGAGGAGGTTGGCACAACGTTCACGGTTGATGTGCCGCTTACAGTCGTCGAGGAACATACAGATACCTTATTGGGCAAACTGACGCTTAAACCAAAAATAGAGAGGATGTCCGCATTGGTCGCCACCCAGGATGGTCAGCTCTATTCCGTGTTGAATGCCTATCTGTCCAATGTCGGAATTAACGTTTCCCAGTGGTCTGGAGAGATACCGCCGGTGGAGGTGGTATCTGAGTCAACGCTCCTGTTTATTGACGATAATATGATGAGTGAAATGCGTCCGGCGATTAATCCAGCAGGTCACACCATCGTCATCAGTCATAGTGGTGTCGTCGATGAATTTGGCATGCCGTGCTTAATTAATCCGATTAATCCCGACGCCTTAATCCATGCACTTTCTGCTGATACACCCATAAATGCAGATATACCGGAAGTCAAAGCTGATGCTGTGAGGTTTGATGGCCTGAATGTACTCATTGCTGAAGACCACTTGGTCAATCAAGATCTGATGGTCTTGGTTCTCAACAGCCTTGGTTGTCAGTCTACACTAGCTGACAATGGTCTAGAGGCGCTTGATAAACATCGAGCTGAACCGTTTGACCTGATTCTAATGGATTGCCAAATGCCGGAAATGGATGGCTTTGAGGCAACCCGCAATATTCGGGACTTTGATGAGAAAGTGCCGATTATTGCGGTTACTGCGAATGCTCTTTCCGGTGACGCAGAGCGTTGCCTAGAGTCGGGCATGAATGCCCACTTGGCAAAACCCTTCACTAAGGAGCAACTGGTTAATCTGATGTTGCTCTATGTTCCGGCTCACAAAGCGTTTCCTGTGTCGAAAGGCTGGGAACGTCAAATCCCACTAAGAGATGAAGAGCTAGATGCTATCGTCGAGGCGCCTGTGCCAGGCGCGGGTTTGGAAGACTGCACCACTTTCGATTTGGATCAGCTTAAAGATCAGGTGGGAGAAAGTGAAGAGATGCTTCTTCACATCCTTAGCAAATACCTCACCACGCAACAGGCAGATATGGAGGCACTTCAGAATGCAATGACATCTTCCGACTTTTCAGGAGTGAGAAAAATTGCACACAGAATGAAAGGGGCTGCTTCTATGATTGGGGCGAAAGATCTTGCGGAACTTTGCCTGTCTATTGAAAAAGAGCACGAAGAGGGCCTTGATCTAATCAAGGAGAAATACGAGCAGCTTAATTTGAAGACAGCGGCGATAAAGCGAGAAGTTGAGAGCCTGTCAGGAACTTAGGAGCATAAGCCCTCGGGCAGCGCTTGTGCGGACTTTGTCCTGCTTTATCGGTTTCTCATGCAGACCAACTGCCCTTAGTGTCAGTTAAATCACGTACGGGCGATTATGAGAGCAGTAAGTTGCATTCTTGGTTGCCTTCAGTCATCTCAATCCTCAGAATTTAAACAAAATTTAATCTCATTCACTTCCAGATATATCCCAGATAGTTTAGAAATTGCTACTATTTTCTAAATACATAATTTTCTAGTCATATCATTAAAGCTACTAATGATTCCTTTGGTGACACAAAGCAAGGAGCGCGACCATGAAGAAAACGCTATCAATGGCGTTGGTCTCCCTTTACTTAACTGGTTGTAGTGAAGAACCCCCAATCCCCGAACCTGAAGCCCGCCCCGCGAAACTGATGACGGTTGCCATTGGTGACAGTGATGTTGTTCGTGAATTCCCCGGGACCGTAGAAGCTGATGATGAAGCTGTACTCGCTTTCCGTGTTGCAGGGGAGATTGTCGATATTCCTGTCGTAGCGGGACAAGATGTGGAGACAGGTGATGTTCTTGCTGAGTTAGATAAGAACGAGTACAGCCTTCTTTTGAAGAAGGCCAAGGCGAGTTACCAACTTGCAAAGGTGCAATATGATCGCGCAGTCAAACTAAAGAAAACTAACGTTATCTCCGCACAAGACTTTGATAAAGCAAAATCCAGTCTTAATGAAGCTCAGGCTGGGTTAGATTTAGCGCAATCAAACTTTAATTACACCACTCTCAAAGCGCCTTACACCGGTACGATTTCTCTGCGAATGAAAGAGAGAAACGAATTTGCCAACGCCATGGAGCCAGTCATGCATATCCAAACTAAGGATGTGATTAACGTGAGCTTCCAACTTCCGGAAAGACTGATTAGCTTCTTTGACCAAGAAAATGATTCTACTCACTCCAAGCCCCGCATTCGCTTTGACGCTTATCCAAATCAAGAGTTTGAGGCTGACTTTAAGGAAGTCGATACCGAAGCAGATGCAACATCCGCCTCCTATCGCATCACGGTCTCTCTGCCTCGCCCAGAGAAAGTGAATGTTCT
Organism: Grimontia kaedaensis; assembly: GCF_023746615.1. Lineage (NCBI taxonomy): Bacteria > Pseudomonadati > Pseudomonadota > Gammaproteobacteria > Vibrionales > Vibrionaceae > Grimontia > Grimontia kaedaensis. The sequence continues at coordinate 716,394 of NZ_CP082276.1, forward strand.
GCCGGGCATGGCGGCGCAAGTCTTTACTTCTATTTCTGCATCCAGTCACAACAAATTGCCAGAGACGGCTGTAGAAGCCAGTGATTCGGGTACCCATGTCTGGCGTGTGGCGGAAAATGGCGCGGTTTCGCGCGTTCAGGTTGAGATGGGTGAAGATAACAAACTCGAAGCTGGGCTAAACAATGGTGATGTCATTGTGGTGAATGGTCTATCCAGTTTGGAAGAGGGTATGGTGGTGTTCCCGTGGGTTAAGGAGCGAGGACTGTAATATGAAAAATCTAATCGCCCTTACCGTTGCAATGACCGTGTTGGCGTTGTCCCTCTTGGGGTGTGGCAAAGCGCCTCAGCTCAAAGAAAAAGCATTTCTGAATGTTGATGTCGTGGAAATTGGTGATGACTCATTGGGTAGCGAGTTGCATTTCCCAGCTATTGCCGCTGCGGCAGACAGAGCTGAACTTTCATTTCTTGTCGCTGGCGAGATCAATAAGATTAACGTAAAAGCCGGGGATATCGTTAAGAAAGATACCGTGCTGGCAACGTTGGATCCTACAGATTACAAACTGCAGGTCGACAATGCAAAAGCAAGATTCGATGTGGTGGATAGCCAATATCGACGCTCCAAACCTTTGGTAGATAAAGGCTTACTGGCGAAATCCCAGTTCGACGAAATCGCTGCACAGCGAGCGATTGCCAAAGCTGAACTCGAATTGGCAAGGCTCAAGCTTTCGTACACCGAGCTAAAAGCGCCGGTTGATGGCGTTATCAGCCGTGTTCCAGTTCAGCAGTTCGAAAACGTGGGTATTGGGCAGAGTATTTTGAATATTCATGATGCCACTCAGGTGGATATCCGTATTCAGGTGCCGGATGTTTTGTTCTCCAAGCATGGAGGTAAAACCCGTGAGGAAAACAACGCGACCATTCGCCCACATGTCAGGACAGAAGATGGCAAAGAGTACCGTGCTTCGGTGAAAGAATTCACGGCCCAGCCAGATCCTGAAACGGGCTCTTTCATGGTGACCCTGACTATGCCAATGCCGGAAGATAAATTCATTTTGGATGGCATGACGGTTGAAGTAGTTGTTGAAGAGCTTGGTCTATACAAGGATAGAGCGAGTCAGGTTGAAATCCCGATGGAAACGGTCTTCAACGAAGATGGCGATGCGCTCGATCCTTCCAACAAATTTGTTTGGGTAGTTGGCGCTGATAACACAGTTGAGAAACGCAAAGTGAAAGTGGGTGAACTCACGCCGACAGGCGTCTTGGTTACCAGTGGCTTAGAGCGGGGAGACAAAGTTGTCTCTGGAGGTGTGAACCGCCTTCGTGCCGGGCAGTCAGTCAATATCGTTGCGAATAAGGAAATCAACTGATGAAACAGACCGTAGCCAGCTACTTTATCAATAACAAGATCATCAGCTGGATGCTGACGCTGATATTCCTTATTGGCGGCACCACCTCATTCTTTGGTCTTGGACGACTGGAAGACCCCGCATTCACACTGAAAGATGCTCTTGTCATTACTAGTTACCCAGGAGCGACGCCTCAGCAAGTAGAAGAGGAAGTGACTTACCCGCTTGAAAAAGCCGTTCAACAATTGGTGTATGTCGACGAAGTAAGGTCGATTTCCAGCCGCGGTTTATCGCAAATCACCGTGACCATGAAAAATAACTATGGTCCAGACGACTTACCACAGATATGGGATGAATTGCGCCGTAAGGTCAATGACGTTAGAAGTAGCTTGCCACCTGGCGTTGGTGATCCTCAGGTCATTGATGATTTCGGCGATGTATTTGGTGTATTGCTCGCTATTACGGGGGAGGGGTACTCTTACAAGGAACTGTCTGACTATGTCGATTTTCTGCGCCGGGATTTGGAATTGGTGGATGGTGTCGGCAAGGTTCAGGTAACTGGTACCCAGCAAGAGCAAGTATTCATTGAGATGTCGATGAGAAGGCTTTCAAATCTGGGTATTTCACCTGATACCCTTGATAGTTTGCTTGCGACGCAGAACATCGTCTCTAGTGCTGGTGCATTACGCCACGGAGACGAGTACCTTCGCATTCACCCCACAGGTGAGTTCGAGAGCGTTGAAGAGCTCGGTAATCTGATCCTCAATGAGGCAGGTTCCCAGGAACTTATCTACCTGAAAGACGTGGCGGATATTAAGCGCGGTTATCAGGAAGTACCAACCAATGTATTAATGTATAACGGTCAACAGGCTCTGCACCTTGGCGTGTCGTTTGCCGACGGCGTTAACGTGGTGGAAGTAGGCGAACGTCTGGAACGGCGATTAGCCGAGTTAAAAGAGAACCAGCCGATTGGTATAGACATAGGCGTGGTTTATGCGCAGCCAGTGGAAGTAGATACCTCAGTCAAGGGCTTTGTGGTGTCTTTGGGCCAGGCTGTGGCGATTGTTATCATTGTTCTTCTCTTCTTCATGGGTTTGCGCTCAGGTCTGCTAATTGGTTTGATTCTGCTGCTTACTGTGCTCGGTACGTTCATTTTCATGAAGTACTTTGCTATCGATCTTCAACGAATTTCCCTTGGTGCTTTGGTTATTGCTCTTGGTATGTTGGTGGACAACGCTATAGTGGTGGTAGAAGGGATACTCATAGGCTTGAAAAAAGGGCGAACGAGGATAGAGGCGGCGTCTGATATAGTCACGCAAACAAAGTGGCCGTTACTGGGCGCGACAGTGATTGCAGTAACAGCGTTCGCGCCAATTGGTTTGTCAGATGACTCTACTGGTGAGTACTGTGGCACCTTGTTCAGTGTGCTGTTGATCTCATTGATGCTGAGCTGGTTTACCGCAATTACTTTGACGCCATTTTTTGCCAGCCTGTTCTTTAAAGAAGAGAACGCAGAAGACGGCAAAGCAATGGAAGACCCATACAACGGTATGTTGTTTGTGGTTTACAAAAAGTTTTTGGATATCTGCATGAAGCGCGCTTACCTAACCATGATCATTCTGGTGGGAGCACTGGTGGCGGCGCTTTATGGCTTTACTCTATTGAAGCAGTCTTTCTTCCCATCTTCTACCACGCCAATGTTTATGGTCGATGTTTGGATGCCGGAAGGAACCGATATCCGCGCCACAGAAGAAACCCTGATTGAGTTGGAGTCCTGGATTCTTGAACAACCCAATGTCGAGTATGTAAACACCAGTTCTGGTAAAGGTGTTCAGCGTTTTATGTTGACCTATGCACCGGAGAAAAGTTACTCCGCTTATGGTGAAGTGATTATTCGTGTGAAAGATTACGAGTCAGTGGTACCAACTATGGCATCGATTCGCAAGCATATCGATGCCGATTTCCCGAATATCCAATACAAGCTGAAGCGCATTGAGTTGGGGCCATCATCCGGGTCGAAAATTGAAGCCCGTATCGTGGGTGCGGACCCAACTATTCTTCGTACGGTTGCAGCTCAGGTTACTGACATCCTGAATGCTGATCCGGATACAGTAAATGTGCGTCATGACTGGCGTGAAAGGACCAAGATTCTCGAGCCACAATTCAACGAAAGTCAGGCTCGTCGTTATGGCATTACCAAAAGAGACGTTGACGAACTGCTGATGATGACCTTCTCGGGCCTGAACGTCGGCGTTTATCGTGATGGCACGACATTGATGCCGATCGTGACACGTTTGCCAGAGCAAGAGCGCGTTGATGTGAAGACTATTGAAGGAATGAAAATCTGGAGCCCTGTACTGAAAGATTACATTCCGTTGCAGCAGGTGATTTTGGGGTATGACCTGATTTGGGAAGATCCACTTATCATGCGTGAAAACCGCAAACGCACTCTAACGGTATTAGCGGACCCTGATCCGCTTCAGGATGAAGTGACAGCTGCGACGCTACAAAAACGTATTCAGCCGTTGGTGGAGGAGATTGAGCTGCCAAAAGGTTATTACATAGAGTGGGGTGGTGAATATGAATCTTCCGGTGAAGCGCAGGAAAGCCTGTTTACCACCATGCCAATGGGTTACCTGTTCATGTTCCTGGTCACTGTTGTGCTGTTTAACTCTGTGAAAGATTCGTTGATTGTGTGGCTGACAGTACCATTGGCGATCATCGGTGTTACCACAGGTTTGTTAGTGCTGGATACACCTTTTGGCTTTATGGCATTGCTGGGTTTCCTGAGTCTATCGGGCATGTTGATCAAAAACGGTATTGTCTTGATTGACCAAATCAATATTGAAATGGAGAGCGGGAAGGACCATTACAATGCGATTGTTGATGCTGCAGTGAGCCGCGTTCGTCCGGTGTGTATGGCGGCAATCACTACGGTACTTGGTATGGTGCCTCTGTTGCCCGATGTTTTCTTCAAGCCGATGGCTGTTACCATTATGTTCGGTTTGGGGTTCGCAACGGTGTTGACCTTGATTGTGGTGCCGGTGCTTTACCGGATCTTCTATAAGATAAAATATCATCCTGTGTAACCCTGACTTTCACGGAAAAAAATGCCTGCGTAACGTAGGCATTTTTCATTTGAAAATAGTGCTAAAAATCACACAGAAAAAAATTGTTTCACTTGTCTGTAATTACTTGTCATAAAAGAAGTCAATTAAAACAATATATTACGGTTATATTTAGCTTGTGGATAACGGACTTTTTATCCACAAAAACAGTTGATAAGTCAGTAGACTTCTCCCCCAAAACCTTTTCCGAAGCGGCCTCTGGGAATGTCAATACCTCGTCTGTTTCAATGACGAAATATAATATCTTGGGTTGCAGAATTCTAAGCTTTGACTACCCATTGTTGATGATTACAGAATAAATAAAAAGCCCGTAAAAAGAACTTTTTATGGGCTTTAGGGAGTTGATATATCGGGTAATATTCGGCTATCGAGCTTCTGGTTCTTCGGCCTCAGTAGTGTGGCTCGGAATGCGTTCGAAAGTTTGCTTTAGGGCTAGATAGCCGAAAACTGAAGCGAGGAATGAGCCGATAAAAATTGCAATGCGTGATAAGTCAACCAATGCGTGGCTGTCTGTGCCTGGGAAGGCTAACGTCGTGATGAATATCGACATCGTAAAACCAATGCCACAGAGAATGGATGAGGCCATAATGTGCGCGAAATGTAGGCCTTTAGGTAAACTTGCGATCCCCATTTTTATTGAGATATAGCAGGCCAAAGAAATGCCAATAGGTTTACCTAGCAAAAGGCCAAGAGTTATGCCAAGAGGCAGGGGTTCTAACAACAAACCGAGACTAAAGTTATCAAGCGGTACACCCGAATTCGCAAAAGCGAACGCAGGTAAAATCAAAAAGCTGCTCCACGGGTGAATGCCGTGCTCAAGAGAGCGCAGAGGGCTTGGGTGATGTTTGATTTTAAGGGGAATAGCAAATCCCAGAATGACACCAGCGACGGTAGCATGGACTCCAGATTTTAGTACGGCCACCCACAGAATGCCGCCTATGAGTAAATAACCTGTCAAACGTGCGACGCCTTTAGCATTCATGTAAAACAGAGTCGCGCTTGCAAGTACTGCTATAACCAGTGAGATGATAGACAGATCGCTGCTAAAGAAAAGCGCAATAATGATTACCGCGCCCAAGTCATCAATGACTGCCAGTGCCAGCAGAAACACCTTGAGACTGAGCGGGGATTGCTTACCGAATAATGCCAACACTCCGAGGGTGAAAGCTATATCAGTCGCAGCTGGAATTGCCCAGCCTTGCATCGCTTGCGGATCGCTGTAGTTGAAAACTGCAAAAAACAAGATGGGTACCACCATGCCGCCAATGGCAGCGACAACGGGAAACATAGCTCTTGAGCGTGTTCTCAGCGCGCCTTGAATCAATTCCCGTTTCACCTCTAAACCTATTAGAAGGAAAAAAATGGCCATCAAGCCATCGTTTATCCAAAGCAGTAGGTTCTTTTCGATATCCAGAGAACCGATTTTAAAATGTATTGGGGTATCGAGAAAGGCGAGGTAGAAAGGTGCTAGAGGGGAGTTTGCAATGATCAATGCCAAAAATGCCGAGGCGATCAGAATGATACCGGGGGCGGTATCGAGCTGAAAAAATTCGACTAGCTTTTTGTCCAAAACGCTTCTCCCGATCTCTTTTAATACTACTTAAGTCTAATGAGTAAAAAGAGAAAAGGGCAAAATATGCCCTTAAGAAAGGTAGGAAAATTGTGATGGAAGCTAGACAGATCGCCCTTTAGTGCAAAAGGATGCTTAGTTAATTATCCGACTGCTTTTACGGAAAGAGTCAGATCAAATACCGCCATGGGTTCGTCACCATGTAATGAAGGACAGGTCGCTGTAATTCGAACAGGTTGGTTTACGCGCTCTCCGCTCTCCATGGTTTGATCCAGCATGTCGTCGATTAACTGGCCGTCATTGCAGGTGAAAATCACATCTGCTTCCGGGCGTTTCAGAAATTCCCCCGTCACAGCTTTGAAAGCCAGTGAGATTTTCTTTCCGCGAGATTCTGCTTTACTCATCGCCATAAAGCCACCGGCCACGTCAGCACCCACCGCAAGTGTGCCGAAATACATGCTGTTGAGGTGATTCTTGGTTTTTCGCTTGAGCGGAATACGGATTTGAACTTGCTCTTCGTCCAACACCAAAATTTTGGGCCGGCAGTACCAAATCAGAGGAACTTTGAAGAAGCCAAACAATTTAAGCATGCGATTGGCGTGGGCGAGAGTCTGCTTCATGCTTCATCCTTGAAGAGGAAAGATGTAATCACCCTAATTTTCAACTGGTCGGATGTCAATGTTAAGCCACTGTTAATGAGTGTTCTATGTGATCAGTCCCAGTAATTGTGCACGACAAAACGCAACGATGGTTTTGCTGTCCTGAATTTCATTTTCAGCGATGAGTCGTTTCACTTCATCGACTGAGAAATGTACTACCTCAATGACCTCATCTTCGTCCATTTGCGCCTCACAATGAGACAACTGCTTGGCAACGAACAGGTATTGGGTTTCATTGCAAAAGCCAGGGGCAGGCAGGGATTCGCCTATAGCATGCCACTCATCGGCTTTTAGCTGAGCTTCTTCGGCTAGTTCTCGTTGGGCGCAATATCGTGGGGACTCTGAAGATTCGAGGGTGCCAGCAGGAAATTCATAGATCCAACGGCGTATTGAAGGGCGATACTGATGAATCATGACCAGTTTGCCGTCATTGGCAACAGGCAGGATTAGCACGGCACCGGGATGCTCAAGGGTTATGTGATTGGTGACAAGACCATTTGGCAGCGCGTGTTCGCTCTCTTCAAGAGAGAATCTTTTCCAGGCAAAGAGTTGTTTCGGTTGGTTCATAGGTGAAAATTCCATCGAAGTGCTGTCAGCTACGCTAACTGCAATACCGTGAAAGGCAGAAGATTGGTTGATTAGGCAGCTTAAAAATGTGATCCACCACAATAAAAACTGCGGCAATTTACAGAAGTATGGTAGAATCCGCGCCAATTTTGTGGGAGTTGAGAAAGCCAAGTGGGCTCAGTAACTCTCTGTATAGATGATAATTCTGGAGTATTACCTTGCAATTTGAAGACCTGGGTTTAGACAAACGCCTACTTAAAACGATGGAACTATGGGGATTTAGCACCCCGACTGATGTGCAGGCTTCTGCCATTCCTGTCGTTTGCGCAGGCAAAGATCTGCTGGCGTCGTCTAAAACCGGATCAGGTAAAACCCTGGCTTTTCTTCTGCCTGCACTGCAACGCGTAATGCGCAGCAAAGCATTTAGCCGTTCTGGCCCTCGTGTTGTCGTTCTTGCACCAACCCGTGAGTTAGCCAAACAGGTTTACGGCGAACTGCGTAAGCTGCTGGCTGGCACCCAATACAAGGGAATGCTGATCCTGGGTGGCGAAAACTTTAATGATCAAGCGAAAGAATTCCGCAAAGATCCTGCGTTCATCGTTGCTACACCGGGCCGCCTTGCAGATCACTTGGAGCATCGTCATTTAGCGCTGGAAGGTCTGGAATTGCTCATTCTCGATGAAGCAGACCGTATGTTAGACCTGGGTTTTGCTCCGCAACTCGAAGCGATCAATAACGCCGCCAGCCATCGTCGTCGTCAAACGCTGATGTTCTCTGCAACTCTGGATCACCAGCAAGTTAACGAGATTGCTGCTGACATGCTCAAAGAGCCAAAGCGCGTTGCAATTGGCTTTGTGAATGAAGAGCACAAAGACATCGAACAACGTCTTTTCCTTTGTGACCATCTTGACCACAAACAAGCCTTGCTCGATCGAGTCATGGAAGAAGAGCAGTACCAGCAGATGATGATCTTCACCGCGACCCGTGCGGATACTGATCGACTGGCTAGCTTGTTCGCAGAACGAGGCATTAAGGCCGTTGCCCTGAGCGGTGATCTCAGCCAAAGCGCACGTAACCGCATAATGAATGAATTTGAGCGTGGTCTTCACAAAGTGATGGTAACCACTGATGTGGCCTCACGTGGTCTGGATATCTCAAACGTATCCCACGTGGTGAACTTTGACATGCCAAAACATGCTGAAGAATATGTTCACCGTATCGGCCGTACCGGTCGAGCAGGTAACAAAGGCATCGCGATTTCTTTCGTAGGTCCTAAAGACTGGAACAGCTTCAAGAGCATTGAAGGTTTCCTTGATAAGCGCATGAGCTTCGTAACTTTAGAAGGCCTTGAAGGCAAGTTCAAAGGCCTGGCTCCGAAGAAAAAGAAAACCTTCAGCAAAAAGCCTCAGCATAAGAAGAAAACCAATAAGCCGTCAGAGAAGAAAGCTGCGTCACCTAAGAAGCGCAACAAGAGCTTCTATCAAGGTGTTGCAGTGGGCGAGCAAGTGTTTGCTGTTAAAAAGAAAAAGCCTGCGGAAGAATAATCAGATTCTCATTCCAAAAAGCGCCTTTCGTTGGCGCTTTTTTTCTATATCGTCGGTCAATATAAATCCATATAACAGAAGTATAAATACAGGGAAACTTAATGAATTCAATTCAGATAAACGGCAAAAATATGTCGTACTTGGATGTTGGTGAAGGTCCAGTTGTACTGCTAGGTCACAGCTATTTGTGGGACAGTGAAATGTGGCGTCCACAGATTGATGTGCTAAGCCAAAACTATCGCTGCATCGTTCCGGAACTATGGGCTCATGGTCAGTCGGATGCAGCGCCGGAAAGCACCACTTCGCTGATTCACTATGCTGATGACATTCTGTCATTGATGGATCAACTTGATATCGACAAATTTGCGTTGATTGGCTTGTCAGTTGGGGGAATGTGGGGTGCAGAGCTAGCTTTAAAAGCGCCAACACGTGTAAATGCCTTAGTATTGATGGACACATTCATTGGTTATGAGCCTGAAGTAGCTAAAGCTAAATATTTCGGCATGTTCGATACCATTGAGCAAATGGGGCTCATTCCGCCACCAATGATCGACGCGATTACGCCTTTGTTCTTCGCCAGTGATGCGGAAACGGCCAATCCAAAATTGGTCGCCGATTTCAGGGAAAAGCTAGCAAATCTGAAAGATGAAGATGCGAGAAACGTTGTCATAGTGGGCCGTATGGTCTTTGACCGCAGAGATACCTTTGACGATATCGAAAAACTGACTTTGCCGACACTTATCATGGTCGGTGCCGAAGACAAACCGCGCCCGCCGCTCGAATCCATGTTGATGCATGATGCGATTGATGGCAGCGAATACATCGTCATTCCAAATGCTGGTCACATTAGCAATCTTGAGCAAGAAGTATTTGTTACCGAAGCATTGAGCAAGTTTCTCTCAAGCCAGCGATAACCCTGATTAAAGCAATGATTAAGCCGCAATTTGCGGCTTTTTTTATGATGATTTTCTATCAAAACTCATCGGATCTGTTTAGGTAGTGAGACAGATCGAACGATCGTTTGATTCAACGGCAAACCCTCATTGTTAAGGGAATGTGAATCCTTATACTGCACCAAAAGAAAGCGCTTTCTTCTATTTTTTAGTGCATACACCATAAGGAGTCTGGGTTTGAAGAAGTACTGCCGTTTGCTGTTTGTGACGTTAGCAACTCTAGTTCTTACTGCCTGTGGGGGCGGAGGTGGAGGAGATACCGACTCCGGCACTCAACTTTATTCCCTGACTGTGAATGTCACAGACAACTCCCGTGCTCCGTTGAGTGATGCGACAGTGAGTGTTGATAACATAAGCGCTCAAACGAATGCTTCTGGTGTTGCAGAGTTCTCACTCGCCAGCGGCACTTACAGTGTGTCTGTTCAAAAAAGCGGCTTTGAAACCTCTCAGTTTACAGCCCAGTTAGGAAGTACCGCCCAAACTGTCGACATCAGTATGGCATCAACCCAGACTGTAACAGAGGGCGGAGAGAGCGGCGGTGACACTGGCGGTGGCTCCCAGGGCGAATCAGGGGATAGCGGTGCTGGTTCCGAAGAGGGATCAGAAGGCGAAGGCGGAAGCGAAGAGACTGGCAACACTAGCGACTTGACTGTAAAAGTGGTCAATGCGGATACAAACGAAACGCTAAGCGCTGCCACTATTGAAATTGATGGAACAACACTTCAGACCGACACAGCAGGTGAAGCTGTATTCAGTCTGGCTCATGGTGCATATCAGATCTCCGTATCTCATACAGAGTACGAATCTAAACAGCAGATCACCTATCTCTCAACGAGTGAACAGTCAGTAACTGTTGCACTTTCTACTAAAGAAGTGGAACCGCCTGTAGAGCCACCTAGTTCCAATGAAATCGCCTATGTTTACCATTCATCATTCGCCTCTTCTTTCGAATTTGAACATCAGGGTGACGCTTGGAATTCAGGCTCTACAGCAGTATGGAATCCATCGGATAGCCAATTTTCTCAAAGTATTCAGGTAACAAGTGGCAGTAGTTGGGGAGCCCCATTTGCGGTAGCAGCATGGGGTAATGAGTCTGCAAATTCAATTGATACGACAGGTTTTGATCTTCTTCGCTTCAAATACAAATCAGACTTCGCATCGCAAGTTGAAGTGTCTATCCAAGGTGTAAACAGCACAGAATCAAAAGTGGTTTACTCGCTTGGTACTGCTGTTGCTTTGGGTAACGACTGGTATGAAATGGAGGTGCCATTCCCAGGGTTTGACGACCTGACTTGGATTGGTTTGATGTTCGCGGGTGACGGCACTGTTGAAATCACAGACGTTTATCTGGAAAACGTACCGTCAGATGCTTTCGTGACGCAATATGGCGCCGGTAACGTTGCAAATACATTCAACCCTGAAGGTTATGGTTGTACGGTAGACCATGGTTTTTGGGTTTCGAATGCTGGTGTTGTTGAACCGGGTGTACCTTCGTGTGACAACATAGGCACGCCAAAACAGCTTTACCCACAAATCGTTCCTGAGCTGGAAGACCAACCCATTGCTACTCACAAATGGTGGGGTTCTGTTTCATTCTACGGTGAAATGACGATCGGCGATCCGAACGATGCTGGCTACATTACACCTGATCCAGTCACCGCCCGCATTTCAGAGCGCGGTGCAAGAATCATGGGCATTCCCAATGCGTTGCAAGGACAGGGTAACTTGTTCCAATACGTGGTACCTGACCCATTCAATGAAGTATTTGATGGTATTGCCGTTGCAAACAGCAAGCACTCCAATATGGAAGGCTATCTGAAAGACCACAGTGATGGTGCGATGACGGTTGAGTGGTGGGCTGATTCCTCGCCAGTGATGGAAGCCACTTTTGTACATGGTTCACCTTATGTCTATTTCAAGTCTTACGACGGTGATTTCCAGATTAAAACGACCAGCTCTGATGGAGGCCAGAAAGGCACTTTCTATCAAAACAGCCAATCATTGGGTGTCTGGACGGATATTGCAGGCAACAGAAACAGCTTCCTAATCGTTGGTGAAGGCAATACCACCTTTAGTAATGTTTCGGGCAACCTAATTACGGTCAGTAACCTAGCGAAAGAAATGACAGTGGCCCTTTTACCATCAGCGGGCACGCCAAGCAGTGCTGAATCAGCATATTTCGAGAGTCTTGCTCGACAGGTTGTTCGTGATGTAGAGATCGCTTATTCAGTTAATCATACAAATAATGAAGTGACGGTGTCACATACATATCTTGATGCAAGTGGTAATCTAATTGAAACCCTTGCAGGTATGCAGCCTCTGCATTGGAAAAACAGCAATGCAACGCCGACACAATACAGCGTGCGCAGTACTCGCGGTATTACCAAGTTCGTTCAAACTAACGGCTTCAGTTATACGCTGCCATTTGTGGGGGTGTTGCCTTTCTTACCGAATGTTGCTGACCTCGATCTGAACACTTTACGTGCTCTGGTTACTGAATACATGAACGGTGGAGAGCACTCCTGGAACCCTTACACAGACACCTATTGGTCCGGTAAGAGCTATGGTAAAGCTGCCGAAATTATCGCTATTGCACGTGATATTGGTATGACATCAGAAGCCAATACCTTAACCGCTTGGTTGAAGGGTGAACTTGAAGATTGGTTTACCGCTGATACATCTGGAGATCTCGATACCGTTAAGTACTTTGTCTATGACGAGTTATGGACGACCTTATTAGGTGTTGAAGAATCGTTTGGTGCGCATCAACAGCTTAACGACCACCACTTCCACTATGGCTACTTTGTCCGTGCTGCTGCTGAAGTATGTCGCACAGATAAATCATGGTGTGGTGAAGATCAGTATGGGCCAATGGTTGATTTGCTGATCCGCGATTACGCAGCGAGCAAAGGTGATGACATGTTCCCATACTTGCGTAATTTCGATCCGGCCAATGGTTTCTCCTGGGCGTCCGGCCACGCGAACTTTGCGTTGGGTAACAACAACGAATCAACGTCTGAAGCGGCAAACTCTTACGGTGCCATCATCCTTTATGGGTTAATTAAAGGTGACCAAGAGTTGGTAGACAAAGGTATCTATCTACACGCTTCCTCTGCTGCGACGTATTGGGAATATTGGAACAACCTTGATGGTTACCGAAATGCCTCGCCGTCCTACCCAGATCTGGGCGACAGCTATGACAATTTCCCGGATAACTATAACCAGATCACGACATCGATCATCTGGGGACAAGGCGCTTCTTTCTCGACCTGGTTCAGCCCTGCCTTTGCGCACATTCTGGGCATACAAGGATTACCGCTGAACCCATTGGTATTCCATGTTGGTTTGCATGCGGACTACATGAAAGATTACGTCGAGCTGGGTTTGACAGAGTCTTCAAACCTTAAACCTTCGGGTTTGCTGGACGGCCACTGGCGAGATATCTGGTGGAACCTTTGGGCGATGACAGATGCTGATGCGTCTATAGCAGATTATGAAACCGTAGGCTCCAACTACATACCGGAAGAGGGGGAATCAAAAGCCCATACCTACCATTGGATATACAACTGGCAGGCGTTGGGACAACTTGAAACCGGAACGGGCGAATTGACAGCAGATTACCCTGCGGCTGTAGCCTTCAAAAACGGGAATACGATGACATACCTTGTCTACAACTATGATGATGTAGCCAAGACCGTGCGATTCAGTGATGGAACAACGCTGAACGTACAAGCAAACAGTTTTGGCACCTTGGTGAAGTAAAGACGCGATTATGTAGTTAGCAGAATTATCATATTCAAACAACCTGAATCCAACATCTTCAGGATGTTTGGGTATTTACCAATGTGTCGTTGACCACTGCCACTGGTTATTAGCGATACGATTGATACGCGCTCAACGGGGGAGACCTCGTTGAGTTTTTTTATTTGTGGCAGAGCCTACAAAACCAAAAACCAGATGCAATTTATAGGTCTTTTTTCTTATCTGTCTTAGAGCTCAACACTCAGAAGGAAAAGATAATGAAAAAGTTGGTATTGGCTGCGGTGGCTTCAATAGTAATCACATTTTCTGCACATGCTGACAATGAACTCATCAAAGTAAAAAGCGCACACTCCGTTTCCCAAACAGCAGATAACATCGAAGGGTTTCTCAAGGAAAAAGGGCTCACCCAGTTTGCGCGAATCAATCATGCTGCCAACGCCGAGAAAGTGGGTTTGGAACTACGTCCTACAGAACTGATCATCTTTGGTAATCCAAAGGTTGGTACTCCTTTGATGCAATGTGCACAAAGCGTGGCGATCGATTTGCCACAAAAAATGCTGATAAGCCAAGATGCGGAAAGCAATGTTTGGTTAACTTACAACGACCCAATGTATCTGAAAGAGCGCCACAACATCGAAGGTTGTGAAAAAGTACTGAAGAAAGTGTCTAAAGTGCTTGGTGCGATCAGCAAAGCCGCGACGAAATAACACATTCAACCTATATGAAGCCTGGCAAGCAGTTGGGCTTCCTGTTATTGGCATATATCCGATTTCTGCCGCAATTTGATGTAGCATGAATCGACAATCCCTCTTTTGTGCTGTCCAGTGAAAACCTGTCTGGGATGTTGTTTAACAAAAAGAGAGTACGATGAAATTGGTGACCCATCACCGGGATATGAAAAAGCATTTCTCGCCTTTTATGATGACTTTTCAATGAATGATCCAGAAAATGCTAATTACTATCAGGCAGCTAAAGTAGACTTTTCTGGCTTCGTTCAAAGCTTGTTAGATGAGTCTAAAGGGATCAACCTTCGGGAAGGATTTGTACCTTGCAGTCACTTTTGGCTGATAGATGACAAAGACAACATTGTTGGGGTTATCCGCGTCCGACACCATATAGACAATGATTTCCTCGCGCTGAAATGTGGCCACATTGGCTATGATATCGCGCCGTCACATCGCCGAAAGGGTCATGGCACCACCATGTTAAAGCTTGCCTTGCCGCGGGCAAAATCACTTGGCATATCCAAAATCCTGATTACGGCTGATGAAGATAATCTGGCCTCTCAAAGAATCATTCAAGCCAATGGTGGCCAGTATGAGAATACAATTGTTGGGAAAGTGAACAGCTGGCCAATTGCACGCTATTGGGTGGAATGCGAATGACAGTGTCTCTAAAGCCTATTGATATCCGAGAACGGCATGTACTAGAGAATCTGTTTTCTTACTATGTGTATGAGTTTTCGCGACCTTTAGAGCTGAACCTTGATAGTGACGGTAAATACGCATTCAAGTCCGAAACCCTTAATCCATATTGGCTTCGTGATGATCACCATCCGTATTTCATTCTGTCTGATGGTGAATTAGCCGGCTTTGTGCTGGTTCGTCGTTATCCACCCAACATTGCTGTGTGGGACATTGACCAGTTCTTTGTCTTACGCAAGTTTACAGGCAAAGGGGTAGGTAAAAAGGCGTTATCAGCTGTGTTGAATAAGCGGTTAGGGGATTGGCAAATCCGCATTCTAAAGGAAAATGTTTCGGTGCTTGGCTTCTGGCAGTCTGCGGTCGAAGCGCTCGTAGAAGGTGACTACTCTTTGGGCTTGGAAGTGGACACCGATTTAGAAATGTATTTTATTCATTTTCAGCATCCAAGCACCTCAAAGATATCAGAGTGAAAACGTGTCAAACGCGCCTAGCCAGCTCTTACACTCTTCAATCTCCCGTTACCAATTTCTCTTTATCTGATAAAACAGTTTGCACTAATATGCTAGAACTCTATGCAGACTATCCCAACTTAGGCGGATTATGATGAAAAAGATGATTGTTTCAGCGGCTATAGTTTGCGCGCTGGCAGGTTGTGAAGAGGCCAACGAGGCGATTGATAAAGCGCAAGAAGCGGCGAATAGCGCAGTAGATAGCATTCAAGATAAAGTCGATGCCGTTGATTTTAGCGAACTGAATTTGGATTCGCTGGAGAACGCGACCGCGTATGCTAAAGAGTTTACTGAGTCCATGGAAGAAGCGCTCACCGCTGATTTGACGAACGCGGATGTTGTTGCGGACGTTCAGGAAAAAGTGGCGAACTCTTACGCTTGCTTGGTTGACGCCACTTCTGAAAGTACGGCAGAAAAGCTGCTGAACAAGTTCATGTCAGCGATTGGCAGCGAAGATACTCAATCTTTGATTGAGAAAGGCGTAGAGAAAGCCAAAGCGGCAAAAGAGTGTGTGATGTAACCAAAGACGCTACACATTGAACAATTAAAAAAGTGCCGGGCTCAAGCTCGGCACTTTTTATTTAGGGCTAGTTGACCCGTTTGATGCTGACTTTTATGCCGGGATTATCAAAACGATGATGCCCAAACAGAGCAGACGTTGTTAACCCATCATCTTGAGAGATAACACCTGCATGAATGGTGACACGGTTATTATCATTTCTCGCTGGATTAAAACCTTCTCCGCCACCGGCCGGCCCAGGAATACTGGCTGCCAACTCATCATTGCCCTCTGTTCCTGCATCCCATACTTCTGCGCCAAATGTGCGCGTGATGCCTTCGTCGACGCTTGAAAGATCAAACTGAGTAAAACCAGCAAATGCATCATTTGTGTTGACCAGCATGGTGCCGAGAGAGAGGTATTTTGCTTTTGATAGGTCAATGTCAAAAGAAAGGGTTTCGGCACTTCCAGGCGGCACAATTCCGTTGCCGCTTGCTGTTGTATGAACACTTTCCAGTGAAGACATATCGATTAATCCTGTATTGTCTCCAGACTCTGCCATGATCTCCAGCGCGTCTGACGAGGCTTCACCAGTCTTAAACAACGTATAGTTGTTATCGTGAGCTAACAAAGCAATCGGTGATAATGGTTGTGCCGAAGTGGCGTTGGTCACTGTGACTTCATACGTGGCCATTTGAGTGGTTTCAGCCTCTGGTGGCGAGGATTGTGACGGGTTAGTTGTATTGTCATCTGAGTCGAATGGGCAACCTGCCAGAGCAAGCGCCGAGCCAGCAATAATAATTAAACGAGAGTTCATGCTGCCTCCTTAGTTAACGACAACAGTCATTACAGCAACAGGATTTAACCAGCGGTGAACAGAGAAGTCGACGTCGCTTCGACCGCCATTTGCATCACCATCTCCAATGTTACCTGGGTGAACATGAACGGTATTATTGTTAACCGTTGTTTCCACGCCAGTACCATTCGCACCAAAGGTGAGGAAAGGAGGGTTAGGGATGCTTGTGCTCAACTCATCGTTTGCTTCTGTACCAGCATCATAACCATTCAACTTGATGTGATAAGTTCCCGGCTCTGAAGGAATTGGCCAGCTATCTAATCCTACGAATCCATCGTTTGTTGGCAGTAGCATGGCAGTTAATGAGAGATAACCCATTTCTCCGGTATCGATAGAAAAGTCAGTGCCAGTTGCCGGTGCCAAAGGGCCAGAAGCAGGGTTTTCAACAACAATTCCTCCAGCGTTTGTGATAGCAGAAGATAAACCTGAGATATCACCCCCTTCAGCCATTGATTCTAGCTCCGCAGACGCACTGGTTCCTGCTCTAAATAAAAACGAAGAACTATCGTGAGCCGCAACAAGCAGAGGGGTAAAGTAAATGCCTTTGGTCGCATTGGTTAAACTGATATCGAGTTGAGCTGCGAGGCCAGAAGCGGAAGCCATTGAACAGGTCAGGGCGATTGCTGTTAGATTTAATTTGGTGGGCTTTCTCATTTTGCTCTTCCTTAACGAGTGAGTGTTTAAGTAGTGTGAAGAGCAAATTTCTCAATCAGGTCTCAAGAGTTTCGTTAAAACCTCACAAATTTATTGCAATGAAAATGGGTTTATTGAGGTCTATATGAATGTGGTTATTGCAGTTTGATACTAATAGCATGCTCAAAGACAGTTTTCTAAAAGAAGACTTATTTGGTGAGCCGAATATGAGCACCTACATAAGTAAGGCTAAGGAGTGAGTCGTTGTGACTAAGCCAATCAAAGTAACGCTATATCGCTGGGGTGGCAGTTGGGGACCTTTCAGTGTGAAAATCCCATGCGGGGAATGCACACTTACCAAAGACATCCTGAAAGATACTTTTGAAAAAGAGCTCGGTGATGTGCCTATCGAGCTGGAAGTGAAAGATTGGCTTTCGCATTGGTGGGAACCACTTAAAGTGGGGGCATGGCATGCGCCAATCCTGATGGTAGAAGGTAAGCTCGTTAGCCAGGGTGAAGCGCTTAATCGCGGAGTACTGGTTCAATCTGTTATCAAGGAGTGGACGAAGCGTGACACCCTGCAAGGCAACATTGTTTATGGCAAAGCAACGTGTCCGTATTGCGTGAAAGCCAAAGAAATGTTGGCAGAAGCCGGGATTGAATATAACTACCACGATGTGGTGGTTGAAAGCGCCGCTTTATATCGAATGATCCCGGAGGTAAAAGCCATCATTGGTGAGAAAACGCCGGTTACCGTTCCTCAAATCTGGATGGATGGAAAATACATCGGTGGGGCAGATAACCTAGAGCAATGGCTGGCTTCGAAAACTAACGCGTAAATAGGTAAAGTATTTGAAAGCATCCGCTTGAGTGACTCAGCGGATGCTTTTTCATTTTAGTCAGTGACCTTCAACAGTGTTTTGCTCTCGTTATCGAAGGTGAAAACGCGCGATCGGAAAGCCATGGTCGACATGAAATAGGGAACAATATCGACCGTTTCGCGGTACTCATAAACGTAAACCGTGGTATCAGCGGCTTCAATGATCTCATCAGGTTCACCATGATAAGAAACAACGCTGTCCAATGTGGTGACATTGGTTTGAGCGTTGAAAGCATTGAACTTTGCGCTTTCATCAAAAGGCGTGGAACAGCCAGTCAGAGCGACTGATAGTGCGATAGCGCATACGAGCTTTTTCATGTTATTTCCCTACTTGCAAAAAAAGGGCGAATCAATACCGCCCAGTAAAAATGGGTGCCAAATCCAGCGTGAACTCTTTTAACGATTCACAAAGAAGTGTTTGTTCAGGTATTCAACCATTGGAATGAAAGCGGGGTTTTCCCAGCTTCTAAGCACTTCATGCGGCAACAGCGTTGGATCATCAGTGCCAACAATTCCCTTATTGATGAACTTGCTGCCGTCATTAATTTCGAGCTCTCCAAGCGGTGAAGTTTTTGAACCTTCAACCATATACTCGTAAACCGTGCCGGCTACTGCCCCAGGGTTCATGTCGACACCAGCAGCTTCGTGAATTGGGTCAGGATCATTGGTGCATGATGGGATTTGACCATTGGAGTAAGGGCAATAGTCGTAAGATGAGATGTGTGGCAGCACTACAGATTGAGCATTTGCCTGCGCCGCAACAAACGGGATAGCGATATTGAAGGCGACATAGGCTGTATCCAGCTCATCACCTGCCAGCGTTTGATCATCAATGTAGTAATCAAAAAGCTGCATCACTTTCTGGTAAGTCGTTGGGCCGTTCGTCTCATTGATACCGCCATCTTGAGTGAACAGTAACTCAACGCCATTGACCACACTTTTACCATTCAAGGCGAGGTTAACAACAAACTCTCCTGCTGGCGTTGGTGAAGAAGGGTCAACATTGTTCCGAGAGGGAATGACGCCCAATACCAATGTTTTAGCATTAAAGGCATTTTGAACATCACGACTCGCCCAAGTCATCATATTGGTTACCCGTGTTACAACGGCTTGATGTTCTGAAGCAGAAATATTGGAAGGGTCAAAGTTAAGAACGTAAACCCCTTTGTTGAAAGGACAGTTATTCACGTCCTGTGCTGATGTGAATTCACAGTTATCAATGGACTGATAGATATTCACTGTTGTTGCTGTGTTACCTGAATTTGACTTGTCCTCGCCACAACCTGTGATGGCTAACCCCAAAGCCAGTGCAAGGCTGATACTTCCTGCTTGCATCTCTTTAATCCTAAATATACGAAAACACCAAAACATCCCAGTAAGGCGCTTTGTTAATCCTTATAGAGCATCCAAGCTCAATGCATTTGTTTTGCGAATCATCGTCCGGACAATCAATTCGGCGGCATTATATGAACGGTGTTTTTAATTCTCAAGATGAAATCACATGTAAAAAATATGGGTATATATTTGCTTTTGCTGATAGATGAGGTGGTGAGTGTTCAGGTGGGAAAATAGATAGATACATCCCGTTAACAAGGCAGGATGTGGCTGTGTTGGACAATCGTTTGCGAACCAGCGACAACACCTTGCCAACTGTCACGTTGTTTAAGATTGTATAGACAACTACATGAATACTTCACCTAAAAGATTTACTAATTAGTTATCTTAACCCTGTTTAAATGAGATCTGAGTTTTAACATTGAGTTAAAGTTTTATTGCTCAATAAATGAGCTAGTCGGAATAAAAAAAGCACTTGGTGGGCCGATCACCAAGTGCTTTTTATGCAGTATTATCGAAAGCTACTCAACGATAAATGTTCCCGCCATGCCTTTACTGGCAAATCCAGCACATTCAAAGGCGTATTTGCCCGGCTTGATCGGGACAAAGAAAAGCTCCACTTCGCCTTCATCTTCAAATTCTATCTCATAGAATCCATTAGCTTTGATCTCGATACCGCCAGCTTCTACCTTCCGCATCCAGACATTATCAAAGAAGCTATGTGCCTCGAACGCGCATTCTTTTGCGCCAGTACTGGTTATCGTTAGCGCATAGGCTTTACCCGTCTCCATCAGGAACTCTTTTTGGGAAATCGCAAATCCCGCATCATCAGTTCCGAGCACGAGCTCAGGTAAGTCTGTTGCACGTTGGGAGAGATTGCCTTTTGCTGTCGCTTGAAACGACAGAACTGTTGAGAGTGCAAGCACCAGAGATAAACCCATCTTCGTTGCATTCATCCTTAACCCTTTGAATTTAAATCTTTATGAGTAGTGAATTTGATATTAGTTAATCCCTTAGCTTCGATAAATCCTCCTTTGGGAGGTTTTATTTGGACTAATTGAGGAAAGTGTTTTACAAGGCGTGTTCTAATAGTGCTTTGGAGAAGTACCGTTTAGATGGAATAAGAAAGCATGGAGCAATCGATCATCCACATTGCCTTGGTCGTGAAAGACTATGACGAAGCGATTGATTTTTACATGAACAAGTTGAAGTTTGAATTGATTGAAGATACTTATCAGCCAGAGCAGGATAAACGTTGGGTTGTAGTGTCACCACCAAGTTCAAACGGCGTGACCTTGTTGTTGGCAAAGGCATCGAAACCTGAACAACTGGATTTCATCGGGAACCAAGCTGGTGGCAGGGTATTCCTGTTTCTGAATACTGATGATTTTTGGCGTGATTACCATAAAATGGTATCGCTGGGAATCACGTTCGTCCGTGAACCGAAAGAGGCGGATTACGGCACGGTCGCTGTGTTTGAAGATTTGTATGGCAATCTCTGGGATTTACTACAAATGAACGATGACCATCCAATAGCCCTTCGTGCTGCTCTGTGTTCAAGATTAAGTAGATGGTGAAGAGAAAGAAGACCTCTGGCTGCATGCTGGCAGAGCGCTGCTGACAGAGGCCTTTTATTATCAGATTGTTTGTTCAGCGGTTGTAAACAGATTGGCCGTAGGAATAGGTGTCACACACGGTTCTGTCATCACCCAAGGTCATTAGCACAAAGAGCTTGTCTTCTAATGACTGAGCATGTTCCATCCTAAACTTCATTAGTTGGGTCGCATGTAAATCCAACACAACAAAATCAGCTTCTTTTCCTGATTCGAAATTACCAATCAAGTGATCCAGAGAGAGCGCTTTGGCTCCGCCTAATGTGGCCTGATACAGCGACTTCAATGGGTGCAGCTTTTTACCCTGAAGTTGCATCACTTTGTATGCTTCGCTCATGGTTTGAAGCAGTGAAAAGCTGGTACCAGCGCCGACATCTGTTCCCATTCCTACCTTAATACCCTTGGCTTCCATCTCGGAAAGCGGGAACAAGCCGGATCCTAAAAACAGATTCGAGGTAGGGCAAAAGGCTATCGCTGAATCGCTTTCTGAGAGCCTCTTGCATTCGCCATCACACAAGTGAATACCATGGGCAAACACCGAGCGGCTGGAAAGCAATCCGTGTTGGTCGTAGACATCCAGGTAGTTTTTACTTTCTGGGAACAGCTCCTGCACCCATTCGATCTCTTTCTGGTTTTCAGAGAGGTGAGTGTGCATATAAACGTCGGGATACTCTTCAAGCAGTTTGCCTGCTAAACGTAATTGCTCAGACGTGCTGGTGGGCGCAAAACGAGGTGTCACGGCGTAATGCAAACGTCCCTTGTTGTGCCACTTTTCGATCAGCGCTTTGCTATCTTCATAGCCAGACTCAGGGGTGTCGGTCAGATCTTCAGGCGCATTTCTGTCCATCAGTACCTTGCCGGCAATCATCCGAAGATTTCGTTTCTCCGATTCCTGGAAAAAGACATCGACGGATTCTTTATGGACCGTGCCGAAAACTAAAGCCGTTGTCGTGCCATTTCGTGCGAGTTCATCAAGGAACTGTACGGCAACTTCACGAGCGTAATTTACATCAGCAAAGCGCTTTTCCTCTGGGAAGGTGTAGTTATTCAGCCAGTCTAGAAGCTGTTCACCGTAGGCGGCGATCATCCCTGTTTGTGGGTAGTGGATATGGGTATCAATAAATCCCGGTGTGATCAGTTTGTTCTCGAGTACGACCACTTCAACGCTGGGGTCGAGCGAAGGAAGGATATCGTCAGCGTGACCGACTTTCACAACGTGACCATCGGCAACCAGCAGAACGCCATCATCAAAGTACTGATAAGAGTCTTCTAAACCCACGTCCGTTGGGTTGGCAAGGCTATGTAATATGGCAGCGCGAAAGGCTTTTGCCGGATGAGCTTTTGGGTCTGTCATTCCTTTATGCCCTTATTTTCTCGTTATTTTTATTATCGTTATCTTCAGGCTCTCGTTTAAGAATAGAGAGTTTCTCAGCCTGTTTCTGTGATGCTGAATGGGAAGAGGACTCGCGTTTATTGGCAATCTGTTCACCCTGATAGCAAGCGATAAGCTCACCTGTTACAGATACGGCGATCTCCGCCGGGTGCTTTCCTTTCACCGCGTCGATGCCGATGGGGCAAATCATAGTGTTGATGGTTTCATCATCAAAGCCACGTTCTTTTAAGCGATAGTCGAAGCGTTTGCGTTTTGATAGGGAACCAATCAGGCCAAAGTACTTAGCGTCTCCACGTTTCAAAATGGCGCGCGAAAGATCGAAATCCAGCTGATGATTATGTGTGAGTACCAGATACATACTGTCAGTTGGGAGCGTGGAAATTTCGCCAACAGGGTCGTCTGTTAAGCGCATTTCCACGTTGTCAGGGATGACATCGGGAAATTGATCTTCACGCTCATCAACCCAAATCACCTTGAACGGTAAAGTAGCCAGAATATGAACCATGGCTTTGGCGACGTGTCCTGCACCGAACAGTGCAAGAACATGACGTTGTTGGCCAATAGGCTCAAAGCTTAGTGTGACCATGCCTCCACAACATTGGCCAAGACGAGCGCCTAGATTAAAGCGTTCGATTTTCATGTCACTTTCACCATGCACCAGCATTTCTTGAGCGGCTTTCATCGCGACATGTTCAAGGTGACCACCACCGATAGTGGCGATAACTTCACTTTCAGTCACCAGCATTTTTGTGCCAGCGCCGCGCGGCACCGAGCCTTTGTCTTCAAGCACCGTGACCATCACACAGGGCGTGCCTTTGGCTTCGAGCTCTGCCAGCGCCTGGATCCAATTGTCTTTAAACATCACTGACCTCCACTTTTCGACGCTTACATCTCGAATGGCAAAGGCGATTTGCCTTTTCGCGCTTGTTTGATGGCGTTGTAAACCTGCTCAGGCGTCGCTGGTGCAGGCAGGTGAGGGATTTCGCCTTCATCTGCCACGCTCACGACAGCATCATGAATAGCGCTCCACACCGAAATGGCCAACATAAATGGTGGTTCGCCGACCGCTTTCGAATGGAAGACGGTGTCTTCTGGGTTGGCACGGTTTTCTACCAATCGAGTGTTGAATATTTCCGGTGTATCAGCGACAGCAGGGATCTTGTAGCTGGCTGGGCCTGAGGTCATCAACTGGCCTTTGTCATTCCAAACCAACTCTTCTGTTGTCAGCCAGCCCATGCCCTGAATAAAACCGCCTTCGACTTGGCCAATATCAATCGCAGGGTTAAGCGATGCGCCTACATCGTGAAGAATGTCAGTGCGTAGCACTTTGTATTCGCCAGTGAGGGTATCGACGATCACTTCTGAACATGAGACGCCGTAAGCGAAGTAATAGAAAGGGCGACCGCGTGCTGTTTCGTGATCGTAGAATATTTTGGGTGTGCGATAGAAACCGGATGCCGCCAACGAAATTTGGTTAAACCAACACAGTTCGGTGAAGTCAGCAAAGGTCATGGTTTGCTTGTCGCCAATCGACACGATGCCGTTGCTGAAGACCACATCTTTAGGTGAGACATCGAAGTGCGAGGACGCAAAGTTGACCATCCGCTCTTTGATCGTGAGTGCGGCATTCTGCGCAGCCTTACCATTCAGATCAGTGCCGGACGATGCCGCTGTGGGTGAAGTATTTGGCACCTTTTCGGTATTGGTTGCGGTTACCTGAATCGCGCCGATATCCACACTAAAGGTTTCAGCAACAATCTGCGCGACTTTGGTGTTCAAGCCCTGACCCATTTCTGTGCCACCATGGTTCAGCGAGATGCTGCCATCGGTATAAACCGTGACTAACGCGCCAGCTTGATTAAGAAACGTGGCGGTAAAAGAGATACCGAACTTCACCGGAGTGATAGAAATGCCTTTCTTCAGGATAGGGCTGCTGGCGTTGAACTCCGCGATGGCTTTACGGCGCTTTTCATACTCGCAGGACATTTCCAAATCGGCGGTCATTTCGTGAATGAAATTGTCCTCTACCTTCTGGTAGTAGTGCGTTTCGTCGCGACCCTCTCCTGCGTAGTAATTCGCTTTACGAACCTCGAGAGGATCTTTCTTGAGGTGACAGGCGATGGTGTCCATCACATGTTCAATAGTCATCATGCCCTGCGGGCCACCAAACCCGCGGTACGCAGTATTCGACGCAGTATTGGTTTTTACACAATGCCCGGTTACCGTGGCATTGCCGAGGTAATATGCGTTATCAGAATGGAACATGGCGCGGTCGACAATTGAGCGAGATAAGTCCGGTGAGTGTCCGGCGTTACCTGACACCACGATTTCAATCCCTTGAATCACGCCATTGTTGTCGAAGCCCACTTTGTATTGATTAAAGAAGGGGTGGCGTTTACCCGTCATCATCATGTCTTCACGACGTGGCAAACGGAATTTCACCGGTTGGCCTGTTTGGTTTGCAATTACGGCTGCAATACAGGCTGGAGCGGCTGCTTGTGTTTCTTTACCACCAAAGCCACCCCCCATACGGCGCATATCGATCAATACTTTGTGCATCGAAACACCCAATACGGACGAAACCAGCTTTTGCACTTCGGTCGGGTTTTGAGTGGAGCAGTAAACAATCACGCCACCATCTTCAGTGGGGACAACACTTGAAACCTGCGTTTCAAGATAAAAATGCTCCTGACCGCCGACATGAAGCGAGCCCTCCAATACGTGTTCTGCATTGGCGATGGCTGCCGCTGAATCTCCCCGCTTTTGGGTATGACTGTCGGTAACAAACAGCTCCTGTGCCAGGGCCTCTTCCACATCAAGAGCGGCAGGCAACAATTCGTATTCAACGATGGCGGCCTCTGCACCTTTTCGGGCATTGTCGAGGCTGTCAGCGGCAACAGCAATCACAGGCTGACCAACATAAACAACCTTACGGTCGGCGAGCATAGGATCGCCGGGAAGGATAGGGCCAATATCGAGTTCACCCGGCACATCTTCGGCGGTGATCACAGTGCGAACACCGGGCACTTTGTAGCAAGGTGATACATCCAACTTGATAATATTCGCGTGAGCATGTGGGCTCATCAGCGCGTACACATGAAGCTGATTAGGGAATTCGCCGCGATCGTCTATGTAGAGCGCTTCGCCTGATACCTGCTTTTCAGCACTTTCATGTTTGACCGATTTGCCGACGCCAGTGGCTAATCCAGCTTTCGCTTGCGCGGTCATTTCTTCCATGGTCATCGCTGGAGTCGTTTTACGAGACATAATGAATCACCCTCGTTTCAATTTTCTTTCCATCAGCCGTATAACTGAGCTCGGTGAACAGACGGTAAAGCAGGTTCGTTGCAGTTTCAGCGCGATATTCCTTTGTCGCTCTGAAGTCGGAAATGGGCGAGAAGTCATTCTCCAATGCTGACATTGCGGCTTGAATAGTGGCGGCACTTAGCGGCTTGCCTACAAGTTCCTGTTCACATAGGGCAGCACGCGCTGGAATGGCGGCCATGCCACCGAAAGCAATGCGGGCTTCAGTGACAGTGTCACCTTGAAATGTCAGTCTGAATGCGCCACAGACTGCTGAGATATCATCATCAAAACGCTTCGAAATTTTGTAGGCTTTGAATGCCTGATTAGGTAGCGGTTTCGGCACACGAATGGTCTGCACGAACTCAGAGGGCTGCAGCGCTGTCACTTTGTAATCTTTGAAGAAGTCTTCAAGCAGGATTTCCCGTGCTGTTTCACCGCGGCGAAGAATCACGGTTGATCCCAACGCAATTAGCAGAGGAGGCCCGTCACCAATGGGAGAAGCGTTCGCAATATTGCCACCAATCGTTCCTTGGTTACGGATCTGTAGGGATGCAAAGCGTTGTAACAGCGCGCCAAAATCTGAGTAGTGTGGCTCCAAAGCACGATACACATCAGTGAAAGGCACATTGGCACCGATTTCGATGTGGGTATCGGTTTCGTTAACGGTTTTGATATCGTCAACGCGGCCAAGATAAATCAGTTTGTCGATATCGCGATGAAACTGAGTCACTTCCAGTGCAAGATCAGTGCCGCCTGCCAGCAGTTTAGCACTGGGGTGCGCCATCAGCGTTTTTGCCAGTTCATCGCTACTCGTCGGTGTGAATGCCGTTTTGCCGTCTGCGTGATATTCCAGCTCAGGCTTACCAATCGCATTCAGCTTTTCAATCGTTTCACGCTCGTATTCAGCAAACTGGTCGCGAATCGGCGTTTCCTGACTCAACGACAATGCAGCTTCTACAATAGGGCGATAGCCTGTGCAACGACACAAGTTACCTGCCAGAGCTTCATAAGTGTCTTCTTTGTCTGCATTGGGATGATTCTTGGAGAGTGCGAACATCGACATGATAAAGCCAGGTGTACAGTAGCCGCATTGGCTGCCGTGGAAATCAACCATGGCCTGTTGAACGGGGTGTAGCGAATCATTTGTTTGCAAGTCTTCTACTGTGATGAGTTGTTTGCCGTGAAGGGCGGAAACAAAGGTTAAACAAGAGTTAACACTTCTGTATTCCAGCTTACCATTTACGACTTCACCCAAAACCACGGTACACGCTCCACAATCACCTGAGCCACAACCTTCCTTGGTTCCTGTTTTGCGTATATGTTCACGCAGGTAATTTAACACAGTCAGGTTAGGAGAAATGTCTTTCTCTTCCTGCAAAGTCTGATTTAAAAGGAAACGGATCACACGGCCTCCATGACGTTTTCGTATCCATTAGTTACAAACTAGTCATTTCTGACCGTACGGTCAACTTTCTGTTAACAAGTGATTATTCTAAAATTAACAGCAAAATATCTAATAAAAACAGTGGGTAATGAATCTTTCTTGGGGGCGACCACATAAATGGCAAGTATGGATTGTATACAATCTGTGAGGTTGATCGTTACTAATTCTCATTTTTGATAACAGAGGTGAAGATGATAGAAAGAAAAACGGCCTGAATGCTTCAACATTCAGGCCGTTTTTAAGCTGATTGAGTGAGGTATCAGGCTTTCTTCTTCAAGACATTCGAAAACACAGCATGAAGATCTTGTGTGCCAGAGTCATCATGTAGGTTCAGTTTAGAATTGATATGGTCAAGGTGGGTCTTCATTAGCGCGATAGCCGCTTGTTTATCTCCCGCCTCAATCACATCGAGTAGCTGGGTGTGCTCGTCACAAGAGCAGTGCGTTTTCTTTGATGACTCATACAAAGCAATGATCAGTGAACATTGGGACACCAAGCTACGTTGGAAGCTCATCAAAGGAAGATTATTTGCCATTGCAGCGAGTTCGATATGAAATTCGCCGGAAAGGCGGATGCTGCGTCCCGTATCGTTTTTCGCAATCGCTTCATTTTCCTCTGCCACCATGGCGCGGCATTTGACGATCTGTTCCGGTGTCGCGTTTTCTGCTGCAAGCTCGACAATTGCCAGTTCCATCACTTCACGCGCTTTGAGGATTTGCATCGCTTCCTCAACGGTTGGCGATGCCACAATAGAACCGCGATTTGGACGGGTACTGACAACCTGCTCTACAGAGAGTCGCAGTAACGCACGACGAATAATGGTTCGGCTGACTCCGAAGATTTCGCCCAATGCTTCTTCGCTGAGTTTGGTACCTGGTGGCAGGCGTTGTTCCAGAATGGCATCAAAAATATGACCGTATACGATGTCATCCTGTGTCATTTTAGGGTTTGTCTGTTTGGTTTTTTTATTCGTTGCTTTGAGAAGCCCTGTCATACAGTCGTTCCTTTCCCGACTCGCCGTCTCTAGCGAGTCCGCTGCAAAATAACGTTCTAAAAGAAAACGTAAAGGTTATGCGTGTTGTTTTGAATAAGAATAGCCATACCCAAACAACCTGAAGATACAGGATTCAGCGAGCTTGACTGGCGTTGTGATCGCGGCGTTCCTTTGTAGGTGTAGTCACCTCCATCAAAAAGGAACAACAAAGAGCACGACGTCAGTCAACTCGCCCGAAGGGAGGGCCTCAATGCGACCACTTCTTCGTTAAATTCCACGGAAATAGAACGACTATTCCTCGTAAAATTTGCCTCGAATTGAACGCATTGATGACCTCTGAATGCGTGCATCTTCAGGTCGTTTGGGTATAAGGTGATTGTACAACATTGGTGCAATTATTGTATTGGTGCTTTTATCGGTTTGCGGGGCGGGTACTGTTCCAAGGTAGAGAATTGATGATAGAGACTTAACGGCCGGAGAAGCCCGGCCGTTTGCAGGTGAAATCAGTTTGCCAGAACGGCATCAGTTTTTAGACTGGAAGCAATGATGCCGGCAATCGCGACGGCCTCATCAGTATCGGAAATATCGCCTGACACTCCTACTGCACCGAGCAATTCAGATGCCGCATCTCGGATGAGTACACCACCGGGAACAGGAACAAGGTTTCCCTGTGCAAGCGTAGCAACTGACGAGATAAAGCAAGGGCGGGTTTGAGCATCATCCGCAATCTTTCTGGAAGAGCAACCCAAAGCTAATGCCCCCCACGCTTTTGCAATCGCAATTTCTGGCCGCATCATGCTTGAGCCGTCTTGCCTCTGCAGCGAAATCAGTGCGCCGCCTTTATCCAAAATGGCCACCGTTAACGGCTGGGTTTTCCGTTCTTGCGCCGCATGGAACACCTTAGTGGTGATTTCCAGTGCTTTTATCATCGTCAGATTTTCCATTGAAAGTCTCCTAGATTTTAAGGGCGACTTAAAGCAGTCGCCAATGCTTGTTATTCGAGTTTTGCGTAGCAAGGAATGGTAAGGAAATCCGCAAAATGACTATCGGTTGATAGTGTGAAAAAGAGCTCCGACGCTTCATCAAATTTCCTGTTTTCACCATAGCCCGCTGATGCTTTCATTTCTTTCACCTCTTGATCGAGCCACGCTCTAAATAGCTCAGTGGTAAATGGACGACCATCGTCCAGAGACACTTGATGCTTGAGCCATTGCCAAATGTTGGCGCGGGAAATTTCCGCTGTAGCGGCATCTTCCATTAACCCGTAAATAGGTACGCAACCGATACCGCGCAACCAAGCTTCCATGTAAAGCACTGCGATTCGGATATTCTTTCTTACACCAGGCTCATCTTTTGGTCCTTGGCTTGGTCGAAGAAGCAGTTCGCTGTTAAAGCTTCCATTAGGAATAAAGTGGCGTTGGTTTGTCGCGCCATTGAGGTATTCATCAAATATTTCGCGGGCAAGTGGTACCAAGTAAGGATGTGCGACCCAGGTTCCATCATGACCATTCGTCGCTTCACGGCGTTTATCTTCAATTACCTTCTGTGTTACGCGAGCCATCTCGTCGGGGTCTTTAGCTGGAATAAAGGCCGACATGCCACCAATTGCCAGTGCTCCACGGCGGTGACATGTTTGGATGAGACGTTTGCTGTACGCCTCTAAGAAAGGCTGATCCATGCCGATGGCATGACGGTCAGGCAAGATGCGATCGATGTGATTCTTCAGCGTTTTGATGTAGCTGAAAATATAGTCCCACCGGCCACAGTTCATGCCCACGATATGCTTACGCATTGCGTAGAGGATTTCTTCCATTTGGAATACAGCAGGAAGGGTTTCAATGAGAACAGTGGCGCGTATCGTGCCTGTTTCGACAGAAAAGTACTCTTCGGTGAAATCAAACACGGATTCCCACCATGCAGCTTCTTCCATGGACTGAAGCTTAGGCAAGTAGAAGTAAACGCCTTGGCCACTGGCTTTGCGGGATTGGTAATTGTGGAAAAAGTACAACCCGAAATCCATTAGGCTAGCCGGTATGGGTTTACCGTCGAAAAGAATATGAGATTCCTGAAGGTGCAAACCTCTTGGACGATGGATCAATGTCGCCGGGTTATCAGCTAACTGGTAATGCTTGCCATTTTTCGGGTCGCTGTAAGAAATCATGCCCGCATTGGCATCACGCATGTTGACTTGGCCATTGACCATGTTTTCCCAGGTCGGTGAAGTGGCATCCTCGAAGCAACACATAAATACGTTCGCGCCCGAGTTTAGCGCATTGATCACCATTTTCCGGTCAATGGGGCCTGTTATCTCAACACGCCTGTCGAGCAATAACTCCGGAATATCATCCACCTTCCAATCTCGATCGTCTCGAATGTAAGCGGTATCGCTGCGGAAATCAGGTAGGACTCCGCCATCGAATGTCTCCTGTTGACGTTTCCGGTCAATCAGTAGCGAAGACAATGGTCCCGTGAACTGTTGGCAAAGCGCAGATATAAAGTTCAATGCGTCCGCACTCAGAATGCTTTTAGCGTCTTCACTGAACAGAGGCCCAGTGACCTTTACGCTGGAGCAAGCTGCTGAGCTGGAACGATTTTCTGAAGTACTGTTTAATTCGTACATCGGCAGGATCCTTTGATTAAATGTATACAATAAAAAACTAATAATGTTTATTTTGTTTTGTCGTTATCGAGAACAATAAAAGCACAATGTTAATGCATTGTGAATAGGGTGGTACCAAAATTCCTTTTACTCAGTATCTTGTCTGACCTCTTTCTAATGCACTGTTAGTAATGATTTTGCCGACCTTGCGCTTCATTCACTTGTTTTAAAACTGTTAAAAATTCCTTGCGATTAAAAAACAATCGATCTAAGAATACAATATACACTCAAATTGTATACAAAAGGAGTTTTGTATGGGAAAGATGAGAGCGATTGATGCAGCGATCGAAGTGTTGAAGAAAGAAGGTGTGGTGAAAGCCTTTGGTGTGCCAGGCGCTGCGATAAATCCTTTTTACTCTGCGTTAAAGAAAGTGGGAGGTATCGACCACATACTTGCCCGCCATGTTGAGGGGGCCTCTCACATGGCTGAGGGCTACACTCGAGCTAACCCCGGGAACGTCGGTGTTTGCATAGGGACTTCGGGCCCTGCGGGGACGGATATGATCACTGGGCTTTACTCTGCACAGGCAGACTCAATTCCGATTCTTTGCATTACCGGACAGGCGCCGCGTGCTAGATTGCACAAAGAAGACTTCCAGGCGGTAGACATTGAATCCATAGCAAGTCCTGTGACTAAGTGGTGTTCAACGGTTTTAGAACCCGCACAGGTTCCACGAGCAATTCAACATGCTTTTCAGGTGATGCGCTCAGGTCGCCCTGGCCCTGTACTGATTGACTTACCTTTAGATGTTCAACTGGCCGAAATTGAATTTGATATCGACACTTATGAGCCACTTGAGCCTTACAAGCCTTCTATCTCGCGCAATCAAGCGGAAACTGCTTTGGCGATGATAAATGAAGCTGAACGTCCACTGATCGTTTCTGGCGGCGGTGTGATCAATGCAAATGCTTCAGCACTTTTACAGGAGTTTGCCGAAGTCATTGGGGTACCGGTTATTCCAACTTTGATGGGCTGGGGCTCTATTGCAGATGACCACGAGTTGATGGCAGGTATGGTTGGACTTCAAACATCCCACCGCTATGGTAATGCATCATTGCTGGCGTCTGATGTGGTTTTTGGTATCGGTAACCGTTGGGCAAATCGGCATACGGGCTCGGTCGATGTGTATACCGAAGGGCGTAAGTTCGTTCACATCGACATTGAACCAACCCAAATCGGGCGCGTGTTCTGTCCGGATCTGGGCATCGTGTCTGATGCCTACCAAGCGCTTACTGTGCTGATCGAAGTAGCAAAAGAATGGAAAGCGCAAGGGAAACTGAACGATCACTCTTCATGGGTTGGAGATTGTCAGCAGCGCAAAGCTACCATGCTGCGAAAAACCCACTATACCGAACAGCCAGTTAAACCAATGCGTGTTTATGAAGAGATGAACCGCGCGTTTGATCGTGAAACCTGTTATGTCAGCACCATAGGTTTGTCTCAAATAGCTGCTGCTCAATTTCTACATGTTTATAAACCTCGTCATTGGATCAACTGCGGTCAAGCCGGACCTTTAGGCTGGACCGTGCCTGCCGCACTAGGTGTTCGTGCTGCGGATCCTGAGCGCCAAATTGTCGCTATTTCAGGTGATTACGACTTCCAGTTCATGATTGAAGAACTCGCTGTTGGTGCCCAGTTCAACCTTCCTTACATCCATGTGTTGGTGAACAACTCTTACCTGGGGCTTATCCGTCAGGCGCAGCGTCAATTCGATATCGACTACTGCGTACAGTTGGCTTTTGAAAACCAGAATGCACCTGAACTTGCCGATTATGGTGTCGATCATGTGACCGTGGTGGAAGGGTTGGGTTGTAAGGCACTGCGTGTTACCGACCCAGAACAAATTGCGTTGGCGTTTGAAGAGGCAAAGGCCTTGATGGCTAAGCATCGTGTGCCGGTTGTTGTAGAAATCATTTTAGAGAAAGTCACCAATATCTCCATGGGTGTAGAGATTGACTCTGTGAATGAATTTGAATCTCTGGCTGACTCTATTGCTGATGCGCCTACTGCATTGGCAGCCAATCGCCAATAACTGTTTGGTTCTTATGGAATAAGGAAATTGAAATGCCAAAGTTAGCTGCCAATTTATCAATGTTATTTACTGAACTGCCTTTCATCGAGCGCTTTAACGCCGCGGCAAACTTCGGTTTTAAGGGAGTGGAGTACCTGTTTCCGTACGCATTTGATGCCTATGAGCTGAAGGCAGAACTGGACCGCAACCATCTGAAGCAAGTGTTGTTTAACCTACCTGCAGGGGATTGGGACGCGGGAGATCGCGGGATTGCAGCGGACCCAGCACGTGTTGATGAGTTCCGGGCAGGCGTTGCACTCGCGATTGAATACGCAAATGTATTGAACTGTGAGCAAGTGAACTGTCTCGCTGGGATTGTTCCTTCGGGTGTGAGTCAGGACCAAGCTGAAGAGACTCTGATTGAAAACCTGAAATTTGCGAATGCTCAGTTGGAAAAGGCAGGTATCCGGTTGGTTCTGGAAGCAATCAATACAAGGGATATCCCCGGCTTTGCGCTTACCAATACCAAACAGGCAGTTCGGATTTGCGATGCTGTCGGGAGTGACAACCTTTCACTGCAGTACGATATCTACCACATGCAAATTATGGAAGGGGATATTGCCCAAACCTTAAGCTCGACGTTAGACCGTATTGGGCATGTTCAGCTTGCAGATAATCCCGGCCGTCATGAGCCTGGGACCGGGGAGCTGAACTACCATTTCCTGTTCAGCCACTTAGATTCTATTGGCTATGAGGGTTGGGTTGGGTGCGAATATAAGCCGGCTACCACCACCGAAGAAGGCATGAAATGGCTTCATACATACGGACAAAATGAGGAGTAATGGAATGACAACTATCGCATTTATCGGCACCGGCATCATGGGTAAGCCAATGGCTGAAAACCTACAAAAAGCCGGGTATCAACTCAATTTGTCAGAAAGCCGTACAAGGGCACCTGCTTCATTAGTCGAAGGTGGTGCAAAAACCTATCCTTCGAATCGTGAAGCGGTTAATGACGCGGATTTCATTATCGTGATGGTGCCAAACACACCAGATGTCGAAGATGTTCTGTTTGGTGAAGATGGTATAGAGCCAGTGCTGGATGCCACAAAGACAGTCATCGACATGAGTTCTATTTCTCCCATTGATACCCAAAGCTTTGCTGCGCGGGTCAACGAAAGTGGCGCTGCTTACCTTGATGCGCCTGTTTCTGGTGGTGAAGTCGGCGCCATCAATGCCACCTTGACCATCATGGTGGGTGGCGAAGAAGGCACGTTCGAAAAAGCATTGCCGCTGTTTGGTGCTATGGGGAAAAACATCAATCTGGTAGGTGATAACGGTGCAGGTCAGGTGTGTAAGGTTGCCAACCAAATCATTGTGGCACTGAATATTGAAGCCGTATCTGAAGCACTGGTGTTTGCCTCTAAAGCAGGCGCAGATCCGGCGAGGATCCGTAACGCGCTACTGGGTGGCTTTGCCAATTCTAAAGTGCTGGAAGTTCATGGAGAGCGCATGGTGAAAGGAACCTTTGACCCTGGTTTTAGAATCCGCCTGCATCAGAAAGATTTGAACTTAGCATTAACAGGGGCTGAAACGCTTGGCGTTTCACTGCCGAATACAAAATCCGCACAAGAGCTATTTAGCTTATGTGCTGAGCAAGGTGGGGAAGATTGGGATCACTCTGCGCTTATCAAAGCCATTGAATCGCTTTCTAACCACAACATCCGCGGCGAATAACGCCGTGAACCATACCAAGCAGTTTGAAGTGTCCAGCTTTTCGCTGCTTGGAGTACCTCCAACTTGAGTTTACGTTTTACAGGTCCTTAGTATTTTGCCCGCTTCTTTCACGACGGGCTTTTTTTTCTATGGAGATAAGCAATGGATCAGCAGGAAGTGTTCAAGGAAGGCGAAGAAAACCTAATAAAATATTCTGAATCAGAAAAGACATTTGTTGGAGCTTTATCGCCCTCGATATTTCTCCGGAAATTGTTCGGCGCTGCGGTTGATTCAGCCCTTCCTTATGGAAATATTGGTAAGTATCTGCCTGAAGACCGCTCGGGAAATTTAGTTGTGATCGGTGCAGGTAAAGCGGCTGCTTCAATGGCTCAAGCGTTGGAAGATGAATGGGATGGGCCGATAAGTGGCGTTGTTGTCACACGTTATTTACATGGCGCACCTTGTAAGCACATCGAAGTATTGGAAGCGTCACACCCGGTTCCTGATGGTGAAGGAGAGAAAGTCGCGAAGCTCATCCTAAATTTGGTCACGAACCTTGATGAAAATGACACGGTGATATGTTTGCTATCCGGCGGAGGCTCAGCTTTATTAAGCTTACCTGCACCTGGCATCGACTTTTCCGAGAAACAGGACATCAACAAAGCCCTGTTGAAATCGGGAGCTGCCATCAATGAAATGAACTGTGTAAGAAAGCATCTTTCGGCTGTAAAAGGAGGGAAGCTGGCACAAGCGGCTTACCCTGCAAGTGTGCTTACGCTTGCGATATCTGATGTGCCGGGAGATGCCGCAGATGTTATCGCATCAGGTCCGACAGTCGCAGACCCGACGACACGTTTTGATGCTATTAACGTATTGAATAAATATGACATCCCAGTAAGTGACAATGTCACTTCATGGCTGGAAAGCGAAGCATCTGAAACCCCAAAAGCCGGTGACGAGAGACTGTCAAAAAGCCGTTTTGAGATTATTTCAACGCCTTTCGAATCTCTGACTGCTGCGCAGATTTTATCGGAATCGCTAGGGATACCCGCTTACATTCTGGGAGATACTCTGGAGGGAGAATCAAGGTATGTCGCACTGGTGCATGCAGCTATGGCAAGCAGTGCAGCTAAACATGATCAGCCTTTCCCTGCTCCTTGCGTCATCCTCTCTGGCGGTGAAACCACGGTAACAGTCAAAGGTAATGGTCGTGGAGGGCGCAATTGTGAGTTTCTGTTATCACTCTATCAAGCGCTTGAGAAAGAGCCCGCGATACGGGGCAGAATTTATGCGTTGGCCTGCGATACAGATGGCATTGATGGTGTGGAAGACAATGCCGGAGCAGAGTTGAAACCGGAATTTTATGTCGCCGCTGCAGAGAAGAAACTGTCACCCGAACCTTACCTGGCTAACAACGACAGTTATGGTTTTTTTGAAGCGCTTAGCGGCTTGATTTTTACCGGGCCAACACGCACCAATGTGAATGACTTCAGAGCAATATTGATATTACCAGAGTGATTCACTGGATGAATTGTCTAGGATTCATTAAAGTTGTGATTACACGCTTTAGTGAATCCACGGACGGTCAATGTCACGCATCAGGACAAAAAATCAGGAAAAGATAATCGAAGTCGCCAGTCAACTGTTCGCAGAAAAAGGCTATGCAGCAACGACGACAGCCGAAATTGCCCAACGCGCCGAAATTCCTAAGCCCAACCTCTATTACTATTTCAATACCAAAGACAATCTTTATCGTGCAGTGCTGGAAAGTGTCACCCAGCCGTTGCTCGAAGCGTCTTACCCTATCGAGCAGCTCAACGACCCGCGAGATGCGCTTACCCAATATATCCGTACCAAACTGCGTATATCTAAAGAATACGCCGCCGCTTCGAAGACTTTTGCTGCTGAAGTGATGGCTGGCGCACCCCACCTCCCAAGTGACATTGCAGAATCCTTGATGGATCAATCTCGAATGATTCTGAACAAGTTCGAATACTGGATTGAACAGGGTTGGATGGAACCTGTACCTCCCAAGCATCTGATGTTTATGCTCTGGTCTTCAACCCAAACTTACGCAGACTTTAACTGGCAGATTTGTCAGGTCAGTGGTCAGTTTGAATTAGAAGATCAAGACTTCGAAGATGCGGCAGAATTTCTGGTGAATTTGGTGCTGAGAGGATGCGGCGTAAAGCATGCGGATTGAAAGTGGAGGTAAATATGGTGTTAGGTATCTCCCAAACGCATTTCCAAACCTCTGTGAATGTATTGTGATGTTGAAAAGTAAGATAGGTTGTTTATGACTTTATTAATAGTATTTCTAAGTGGAATAGGCATACTCTTCTCCGCGATTTCGGGGTTTCTTATGCCTTGGTCCGTTGTTGTGTTTTTTGTTGCTTTCGCCACCGCCTTCTTCATATATATAACTGACCCCAATCGCCCACGCGACGATTCCCCAAAGTCTCGTGACAGTTCAGACAGAAATGACCCCGGAGGAGATTTCGGAGGAGACTTCGGCGGGGGAGACTAGTAACCATTAATGCTGATAACAAATATTTCCCATCGCAATTGAATAGTCTGAGTAGTGAATGCCATGATCCGCGAAATAACCCCTCAAGACTTCCAATCCTTCTGGCCGACATTCTCCAGTGTCATTCAGGCAGAGGAAACCTATGCTTTTGATGCGGATATGACTGTCGAACAGGCTTATCAGCTTTGGTGCGAAGTGCCACTGAAAACACTTGTTTTCGTTGAGGATAACGTTGTCCTTGGCACTTA
Organism: Grimontia kaedaensis; assembly: GCF_023746615.1. Taxonomy (NCBI): domain Bacteria; kingdom Pseudomonadati; phylum Pseudomonadota; class Gammaproteobacteria; order Vibrionales; family Vibrionaceae; genus Grimontia; species Grimontia kaedaensis. The sequence goes on from NZ_CP082276.1 coordinate 753,971, forward strand.
CTACATCAAGCCTAATGCCATGGGGCCAAGCCGTCATATTTGCAATTGTGGGTATATGGTTTCCGACCAGGCAAGGGGCAAAGGCATTGCCCGTCAGATGTGTGAACACTCTCAGCAAGTTGCGATAGAGCTTGGTTTTAAGGCAATGCAATTTAACAGCGTGGTTTCTAGCAACGAAGTGGCAGTAAAACTCTGGCAGAAACTGGGTTTTGATATCATCGGTACCATTCCCAAAGCTTACAAACATCCACGAATGGGCTATGTCGATAGCTTTGTGATGTATAAATGGCTGCTCTAGGGGCGTTCACCACTAACCACCAAGGGCAGCTTCTCTCGAATAAATTCCGCCAACGCTTTGGTATGTGGCGGTACGCCCAGCCTTGAAGGCATCAACAAACTTAAACTTGCCGACTGTGAAAGCCAATCGGGCAGAACACGCACTAGCTCTCCCGTTTGTAATGCAGTGCGGCATACGTAGTCAGGTAGTGCAGTCACACCTAACCCTTCAATTGCGGCTTGTCTTATGGTGGACATATCTTCTGAGCACAAAGCGATATTGGATGTTTGGTGGGTACGGAGACCATCACGGTTCATGAGTGGAATCGCGTCTTTGGAACCGCTTCTGCCAACTTTTAAAAACTGACAATCAGCAAGATCGTAGGGCGTGTTTAACTGTTGAAGCGTATCAAGGTAACGGGGCGAACAGTAGAACTGCCATTCCACATTAGTAATAAATCGTTGGATGAGACTGGAGTCAGGTAGCTCTGCGCTATGTCCGCGGATAGCAATATCAATGCCTTCGGCCACAAGATCTTCCATTGCGTTTGTGACACGTTGTTCGATATGCACTTTGGGGTGTAGCTTGGCAAACTCGGTCACAATGCTGAGTAAGGCAAATTGAGCAACACCTGTTGAGCAACTAATGACCACTTTCCCTGTGAGTTTCCCACTGCGGTTATCCATGGCAGCTTCGGCAAGTTCTAAGGTATCTACCAACTTTCGGGCATGCTGGTAGAAGCTCTTGCCCTCTTCTGTGACCGCAACATTGCGGGACGTTCGCTGCAATAACCTGACACCTAAGCGCTCTTCCAGCTGTACAACATGTCGGCTCAACCGCGACTTTGGCATATCTAACGCTTTAGCGGCGGCAGTGTATCCCTTTTTCTCAACGACATGCACAAAGTAAAAGTAGTCATTCAAGTCGACTTTCATTTTATCGTCCTATTTATGGAACGTAGAGTTCAAATTCTAGCGGTTTTTATCCGAAATCCAACTGGTTACATTGTTTTTAGGCCAACAAATAGAACGGAGTAGAGCAATGACACATTCAGCAATCCAATTAAACCAGAGTACTGTCTCGGATAAGCATGTGACTGGCAGCCCATTGAATATTGGTGAAGGATTCACGGGTCTTGGTTTTCGTCATACGCAATTTGAAGGGGCGATGGACCCAATCATCATGGTTGACCATTACACCATGACAGTACCGACATTCGGCGCGCACCCACATGCTGGTATCTCAGCGGTTTCCGTGCTGTTTGAAGACACAGAAGGCAAATTCAACAACCGCGATTCGCTAGGCAACGACTTCGATATTCATGCAGGTGATCTCTATTGGTTGAACGCCGGTCGTGGCGCGGTTCATGACGAAGCACCAAGACTTGGTGCGAAAATTCATGGTTTGCAGATCTTCGTTAACCTCCCGGCAACGCTGAAACATGAATCGCCAAGCTCTCTTCATGTGAAGCGAGAGGATATGCCTATGCTGGTGGGAGAAGGGTATCGAGTGAGACTGGTACTTGGAGAAAGTAACCGCGCAAAAACACAGGCTTCCTCGGTATGGCCGTTTACCATTCTTGATGGTTTTGCCGATGAGCGTTCAGCTTTTGAACACCAAATTCCATATGGCTTCAATGCTTGGCTTTATGCCGTGGAAGGAAACATCGAGTATCAATTGGACGACGAATGGCATGTTCTGGATCAAGGCGAGTCTGTCTCAATCGTCCCTAAAGACGTTTCCGTGTTGAAAGTCCGTGGTGATAACAAGAAGCAGAGCCATTTTGCGCTGCTGTCTGGAGAAATCATTAACGAGAGCTTTGTCCAGAAAGGACCGTTTGCAATGAGCTCGCAACAAGAAATCAATGAGGTTGTTGCCCGCTATCAAGCCGGAGAATTAGGCCAGACCGACCTAGATTGTGCCAAGTATCATTATTGAACGAGATAAAACGATGAAAATACTCGCTTTTGCTGCAACAAACAGCCGTAAATCAATTAACAAGGAACTCGTCCAATATGCGGCGGGAAAGATAAAGAACGCTGATGTCGACTATGTAGAAATTAATGACTTTGATTTACCTATCTACAATAGCGATTTGGAAGAGGATTATGGCATTCCGAGATGTGCCTACGCTTTTCAGAAGCGGATAGAAAATGCCGACGTAATCTTAGTGTCATTTGCTGAGCACAATGGCAATTTTACGGTGGCATTTAAGAACCAATTTGATTGGCTAAGTCGTATCGATAGAAATGTTTATCAAGGAAAGTCGATTGTCTTACTTGCGACATCCCCTGGTCCTGGTGGCGCAAAAACAGTACTGAAGTTGGCTAAAGAAGGGGCTCCGCATTTTGGTGGCAATGTCGTCGGAACATTTAGTTTACCGAGTTTCTATGACAACTTTGACCAGGAAAAAAAAGCCATAAGAGATACAAGCCTTACCGCAGAATTAGATGAAATATTGCGTCACTTTGAGGGCGCTGTTTCTCCAATCTAGCAAGTTAACTCTCCTATTTACTCCGATAAAACCCGCAGCCCAATGCGGGTTTTTTGTATGCGAAAACACATAGCCTAAGGCGGTGGCTTAGTCGAATATACCGAAATGGATTAGTGCTTATTTCCAGAACTATTAGTTTATTTAATGCCGGATTATGTTGCTAATGACGGTGCTGTAGATTGGTTTCTGTACAACAAACAGTACGACTATGGATAAGGAGTTCGCATGACAATCAATAAAGTCACCTTAGCAACAGCGCTTGTTACTTCAATGGCACTTGCTCCGGGGGTTATGGCGAAAGAAGGAAGCCCAAAAGGCACTGACACTGTGAAATCTCACAAACCGTCTTATAAAGGTAAGCGCTTCAGCAACTCTGATGTAGATTTCTCGAACTGTCGGGAAATTGCGGGAGGTATAGCTGTACAGAAGGATGCGCTGATTTCGCTGGTTCCGTCAGACATTACAGTAAACAGCCTTTCAGATATGGGGTTTGTGTTCGAAGGTTCAGACAACCTCGGCATGCTGATTATTCGTTCTTTGCAGTGCGAAGTCATTCAAGTGACAGATGCCAAGGGCCGAGTATTTACTGATGAGAATGTCGCATTTGCTCATGTGGGCACACCAATCAATACATCCAATCTACCTGCGACGACGTTTAATAACGACGGTTCGAACGGCGCTGATTTCAATATATTCGCATTGAGCTATCAAACCTCTTCTCCTGCATATTACGGCGCGATGAAAAGAATGGGTATGAAAACTGCGATGTTTAATAAGCACATGATTAACGCGCAGGTTGATACCACGCCGGGTACCTGTGATGTTGCACAGCTCAGTGTGAGTGTGCCGGGTAGTCATGACTATTCATTTAGCATATTCGGCGAGGTAGTTGAAGCCACGGCCGAATGTCACCCTGGGGGCGCAAACTTTGTGGCGAACTGGTGGAGTGTTGATCGCAAAAAACGCATTTCAGCTCTCAGCAACTTAGTGATGGATCAGACGTTCACAGAAACTGCTGGCCCGAACGTATACGTAGCAGCGAAACCCGGGACGACCATGAGTGAGCTTATTGGTGAAATGCCGTCAGCATTCACGGGATTCTCCGGTAGTGGCTATTTGCCATCCGGTGGTATTGGTAATGTCGATATGGTGGCAGAAGCTTTAGGTAAATTGGCGCGTTAAACTTCCACTGCAAATAGCGCTATTAAGTCAAACGCCCCTAATAGAATAGGGGCGTTTGTTTATGTGCTCATTCCGCGAGCTGGTCTGCCAAAACCGAGCCAACAAGAGCGTTAGATTCTCTCTTCAGGCTTCATCCGGACAAACCGTATAGCGTCCCAGCTCGCGAAGCGACCAATTAGGGAAAAGTTGTACTAAGGCACCGGATCTCAATCCTGGTTCAGCGATGTGCTGAGGCAAGATCGCAATTCCTGCATTTTGGTGGGCAAGATGGCAAAGTGCCTCTATCATGTCGACTCTCAATTGAAAGTGAGTGAATACGACATTCACTGAATCATCGCCAGACAAAAACTCCATTCTGTTCTTGCGGTGCTGATAGGCCATTATTCTGATATTTACAGCTCAGGGTCCGACAGCTCCTTTTTTCTTTCCTTCATAAACTCTATCAATGTACGTACTTTTCGTGATAGCAGCGTGCGCTCTTGGTAAACGATAAATAGCTCGAATGGCTGCAAAGGTTTATCAAGATGAATTTCTGTGAGTTCTCTGTTTGCTACCGACTGTTTTGCGTAAAACTTGGGTAGGCGTACCAGTCCTAGATGGTCTTTTGCAGCTATGAGCTGAGCGGTAATGCTATCAATAGAAAAACGTCGCTTTACTTCAAATAACTCATGCCCTTGTTTTCCCTTAAATGTCCAATGTGTCTTTGAAGCATGTGAGATACAAGGGAAATTCGCTAAATCTGAAATCGATTTAGGCTTTCCTATCGCTTTCATCGCACACGGAGAAATATATAAGCCACTTTCCAGCGTCGCGAGCTTCTGTACGATATAATTAGCATCGACTAAAGGTAACTCATTGATGATGAAAGCCACATCATAAGATTCGATGGCTAGTTGGGAATAATCCGATGCTATTGCGCAATCGATCTCGACATCGGGATAGAGTTCGCAGAAGTAGTTGAGGATACGAGTAAAAGATGTGGTGGCAAGATCAATAGGTATACTTAATCGAATCCGTCCAGAATACCCTCTATTTTCTACTAATTCTCGTCCTGGAAGTTGCTTGCTAAGGTGATACCAATCTGAGCAGTACTGTTGGTAATCCATACCTGCTTGAGTGAGTAGTAGCCGGTTGCTCACACGATGAAACAGTTTGACCCCAAGGTCTTCCTCTAGCTGAGAAATTCTCCTGCTAAATTTCGATTTGCTCATCCCATGAGCTTTTGCTGCCTCATTTAGACTCCCTAACTCTGCGGTTGCTAAGAACATCATTAGGTCATTCAGGTTTATCAAAGTTTGGCGTCCTACTCGATGATTAAATCCAGCTATTCCAGAGGTGGATGAATCTTAATGTTGCAGTAATAGAACATTATGTCCTGATATTGTTTCTTTTATGCGACAGGGGTGGACATTAAAGTATTTTGAACTTGTACGTAGAGGAGCGACATATGACCAAACAATCACTGTTTTTCTCTGCCCTATTTGTAATAAAGGTATGCGTTGTAAATGCCAGCGAAATCGAAGAAGTTAGTGTTCCAGCCGAATCATTAAAAAACGCAATGGTAGAGCAGGAAAAGACACAAAGCGCGCTGGTATACTTGCCAACTGACTACAGAAAAAAGCCGCATAAAAAATACCCCGTTGTGTATTTTCTTCATGGCTTTGGTGGGACCGCACAGGGATTTTTTGCGTCTTCAATTCTGGAACCCAATATTAAACGCTCCATGGACGCTCTGGTTGCCAAAAATAGGGTGAGCGAAATGATCGTTGTGGTTCCGGATACAAACACCATGTACCGGGCCGCTTGGTATCAAAATAACCGGTTGACGGGAGACTGGGCCGACTTCATTCGAACTGATTTAGTTGATCATATAGATATTCAATACAGAACGATCAAAAATCCCAAAAGCCGTGCCCTTGCTGGCCACTCAATGGGTGCATATGGTGCCATCGATATAGGTCTGGCTAATCCAGATATTTTTGGTAGCGTAATAGCGCTTAGCCCACCTACTGGGCTGCTTCAGCCTGGAGACTATGCACTTTTTAAACAATTTTATGATGCACAAAAGCAGCAAATGGTGAGCGTTGAGTCGTTTGATGAACTTCCACATTTTGGACAGGCCATCATTTCGATGGCAGCGCTGTTTACTGCAGACGAAAACTATAAGCCTACCTACCTTCCAGAGAGTATTAACCGTGTGGCATTTGAAAAACTTAGTGGTTTAGCTCTGAGTAACAAGTTAGAACGTTATGAAGATGAGAGCTTTTCTATGCCTATTTACACAGAGCTTGGAGTTAAGGAAGGTGAAGAAGCGGTGAGAGATTTCACTAACTTCACAAAGCTATATCAAGCCAAAGGCTATGAAGTAAAAGAATCCCTTTTCGAAGGTGGGCACTTAGATAAACTCTATAAGAGAATTGATACAGCATTGATTTTTGCCAGCGAGAACATGCTGTCTAATTAGACGGTTATAGAAATAGACTGTAGACAAAAGGGGGAAAAATCCTATCTCAATGCATGGGATTTTTCCGTTCTGTAGTACGAAAAAGACCATTTGATTACCGCAACATAGCGTCACTATTAATTTATTTAATGCGCGACTATAGAGATAATTAAACCGTCGTAGATTGAGGTTGTCTGTTAGACATTACGACATACGTATAAGAAGAAAAGGATGAAATACAATCGATTGACACAGGCTATAGCGCTATTAACCGTTATTACAATCTCATCGAATGTTGATGCAAAAGATAGGTCTAGTGATAGCAAACGTGTTTTTGCAGATCAAGATACTACTCAAAGTAAGCACTGGTCCCAAATGGCGTTTCAGTAAATAGCCTAACTGACATGGGGCTTGTATTTGAGGGGCCAGACAACCTCGGCATGCTGATTATTCGGTCATTGCAGTGCTAAGTCATTCAAGTGACAGATGCGAAGGGTCGAGTATTCACTGATGAGAATGTCGCGTTTGCTCTTGTGGGCACACCAATCAATACTTCCAATCTACCTGCGACGTCGTTTAATAGCGACGGTTCGAACGGCGCAGATTTCAATATATTCGCATTGAGCTACCAAACCTCTTCCCTAGGATATTACGGCGCGATGAAAAGAATGGGCATGAAAACTGAGATGTTTAGTAAGCACATGATGAACGCGCAGGTTGATACCACGCCGGGTACCTGTGATGTTGCACAGCTCAGTGTGGGCGTGCCGGGTAGTCATGATTATTCATTTAGCATTTTCGGCGAAGTCGTTGAAGCCACCGCCGAATACCATCCTGGGGGGACGAACTTTGTGGCGAACTGGTGGAGTGTTGACCGCAAAAAACGCATTTCAGCGCTAAGCAATTTAGTGACGGATCAGACGCTCACTGAGACAGCGGGCCCGAACGTACTTGTTGTGGCGAAGTCGGGTACGACCATTAGCCAGCTTATCGGTGAAGCACCGTCTGCGTTTACAGGGTTCTCTGGGAGTGGTTCTCTGCCATCTTGTGGTATTGGCAATGTGGATATGGTCGCTGAAGCTTTAGGAAAATTGCCTCGCTAAGCAATAGAGACATCAATGACTATACAAATAACAAAACGCCCCTATTTTTGGGGCGTTTTGTTATTTGTATAGTCATTAATCTGCGAGCTGCTCCGCCAAAAACCTCGCCAGTAATAGCGTTAAGTTTTCCCTTCTTGCTTTATCGGGCCAAACCGCATATCTCCCAAGCTTCCGCAAGGACCAATCTGGAAGAAGTTGAACAAGCGCGCCTGACTTCAATCCTGGTTCAGCGATGTGCTGAGGCAAGATCGCAATTCCTGCATTTTGGTGGGCGAGATGACAGAGTGCCTCTATCGTGTCGACTCTCAATTGAAAGTGAGTGAATACGACATTCACTGATTTATCGCCAGACATAAACTCCATTCTGTCCTTGCGGTGCTTGAAGCTTATCCATTCAAGGTTAACAAGATCCTCCGGGTGTTTTGGTGCGGGGTTTGAAGCCGCATAATCAGCACCAGCAACCAGAACGCGCTGGTATTCACCGAGCTTTCTTGAAAGCATGGAACTGTCGTCTAGCCAACCAATCCGTACGTTCAAATCATACCCATCGTCAATCAGACTGACGGGTTTATCTGTGTAAGAAATCGAGAGAGAAACTCGTGGGTATTGTCGGGTAAATGCCGCAAGTGCAGTGGATACGTCAGAGGAAGCAAGAAATGCCGGAAGCGAGATCCGCAATTCTCCGACGGGTTCCACCGAGATAGCATTGAGCTCGTTTAAACCTAACTCTGCCTGATTGAGCATTTCTACCACTCGAGGGTAAAACATTCGCCCCTCATTGGTCAGGGAAAGCTTTCTTGTAGTGCGGTAGAGCAGCGTCCTCCCTAGGTAATCTTCAAGGTCTGAAATGGTTTGGCTCACTCGGGAAGGAGCAAGATTTAGCTGTTTGGCGGCAGCTCGGAATGATCCACCGTCGACAACACGGACAAAAATAGCCATATGTTTGAGGTATTCAATCATTGTTCTTCCTGAGCGAATTATGAAGTCCGTTAATACACGATAATACAAATAAACATCTTCTTGTACATTGTTTGTGTGCGACATGGCGTACACAAACAAAGGGACATGAAGATGATTTCAAAGAAAACCAGGTTCTCGCTTGCGGTATTGGCCGCGACTGTATTCTCTACTTCGACTTTTGCAGAAGGTGTGTATGTCACTGTGCTGGCGGGTAAAAGCTATCAAGCGACAGACAGCGAAGCCTATGGCAATAACATTGCTGTTGATGCGGATTTTCCGAATGACTTTGATTCCGGTGATGGTGAGGTAGGCACGATTGGCTTGGGCTATGTCGTTAATGAGTCATTCCGAATCGAAGGGCGATTGGGTTACCGCGAAAGCGATTTTAACAGCACACGTTTTGGCAGCGGAGCGAGAAATGGGGAGGAGTATGCCCTGGTCGGAAAACTTGAGAGCACAACGCTAACGGTGGAAGGCTTTTATGATATCGATACAGGCACTGGTTTATCGCCCTATATCAAAGGTGGCTTGGGTATCGCCCGTAACAAGTACAGTGCAAAGTTAGGTGGCCAAGGAGTTCAAGGCTTTTTTGATAGCCTGGATGGTACGGTGGATGGGTTCTACGATGACTATCCAGACAAAACGGAAACCGAATTCACCTGGAATGTCGGCCTGGGAGCAAGCTATTCCCTCAATGAAAGTTTTACAGTCGTCGGGGAGTATCAGTATGTCTCGCTGGGTGATGCTCAAACTTATCAGGACTCCTTTACTGATGGCTTCCAAATAGACCGCGCTACTGCCCACGAAGTGGCTCTTGGGTTGCGTTATCGTTTCTAATACGGTTGGGAGAGAAAGCTTATGAAGTTCAGAGTGAAAAGCGTGTGTTGGTTTTCAACAGTTTTGCTTGCTACAACATTAAATGCGCATGCCAATTTGGCTGGCGACCTTTCTCCAAGAGAAACGGCCATTCCGGATACAACAGATAGCGTTCCTCATGTGCAGTTGAATGTGAAAACAGATACTAGCCTGATTGCTGAACTCAGAAACAAGGTAGCAAAGATCCCTGATGTATTTTTGCAAGGCTCAATGCTTTCTCTTCCAGGTGCGGAAGGCTTTTGGATTCGCGACGGTGTTCCGCTTGCGAACCCTCAGGCCATCGTCGGTGGCAGAGAATTCGCGCATTTACACCCCGACGGCAGTCTCCATGCTTCACTACCGCCAGAATTAGCCAAAGAAGCGGTAAAAAACAACTGGGCAACCTTTCATCCTTGGTCATCTAAACGTTTGGGTTGGGAGGGCTTTGTCATGATCTACACACCTTCTACTCAAACTGAAGTCGATGTTGTTTACGCGCTGGTGGTTTCGTCGTTCAACTATGTCACCGGCAAAGAGATCAACGCGCAAAGCTTGAGCGGCAAGAAATCGGTTAAGCGCGCTGATAATTAGTATGGCAAAGACAAAAAAATTAAGGCGCTTTTTAGCGCCTTAATTTTTGAGCTTTATCAGCCAACCTTCTTGCAGCTGCACGGTGTCTTACCATCAACTCTTGCTTATCAACATCGACCAATTCGCCATCAACTACGCGCCAATCACCATTAACCATGACACGGTCTGCACGATGGTGTCCACAAAGTACTAGCGCAGCGAGAGGATCGTGGCTGCCAGAGAATTGAATTTCATCTAGCTTGAACATAGCAATATCTGCCAACATACCTTTGTCCAGCTTGCCGATGTCTTTTCGGCCGATATTTCTCGCTGAGCCCTGTGTCGCCCAGCGAAAAGCATCAAAGTGACTGACTTCGGCAGAACCGTATCTCAGCCGTTGAATGTAAGTCGCCATTCGTAGTTCATTTACCAGATTGGAACCATCATTTGATGCTGAGCCATCCACGCCAAGCCCGACAGAAGCGCCGGCTTCTTCTAGCTCTAGATTTCGGCAAATACCTGAGGCGAGCATCATGTTAGAACTTGGGCAATGACAAATTCCAATACCAGATTGTCCAAGCCTGCTAATCTCTTCGTCGTTGAAATGTATACCGTGTGCCAGCCAGGTTCTGTCATTCAGCCAGCCGACTTCTTCCAGATAATCAACGGGGCGATAACCGAAACGCTCCAGACAGAAGTTCTCTTCGTCTATGGTCTCGCAAAGATGGGTATGAAGCATCACATTGTGTTGTTTGGCAACGTGAGCCGTTTCTTTCATGAGCTCTGTGGTGACAGAAAAAGGGGAGCAGGGGGCGAGGGCAATTTGGGTCATGCCGCCAAATTCAGATTGATGATATTCGCGGATTAGGCGAACGCTATCATCAATGATGGTTTGTTCAGTTTGGATGGTGTGCCTTGGGGGTAACCCGCCCTGATCTTCACCAAGGCTCATTGATCCTCGTGTAAGCACAGTGCGCAAACCGAGTTTTCTTGTGGCCTCTACTTGAATATCAATGGCATGCTCCAAACCAACAGGGATTAAGTAATGGTGGTCGGAAGCTGTAGTGCACCCGGAGAGCAGCAGTTCAGCGCTAGCGAGCTCTGTACCAAGCTGCATCATTTCTTCATCAAGGCCTGCCCATACTGGATATAGCGCCTTTAGCCAATGAAATAACTCTTTGTCCAATGCATCTGGATAAGCACGGGTGAGCGTCTGGTAGAAATGGTGATGGGCGTTAACCAAGCCGGGTAACACGACGTGCTCTGAAGCATCCAGGGTATGGTCGAATGGTTGGGTGGGAACTGCGCCTTTGGCGACTACCTCTATAATGGTGTTTCCTTGAACAACAATACCGCCAGTGGCGTCATCATTTGTACCTGTCCATATCGCGAGCGGATTTTTAATCCAGGTTGTTGCCATGTGTCTACATCCTTTGCTGGAAAATAAACAGCCCCGAGCTTTTAAAAACTCGGGGCTGGCGCTGAGGGACTTTAAGTCGGTTTAGAGGTTTGATCTGTTGACGTATCACTATGAGAAGAAGTGCTAGTCATCGCTGGCTCCGCGGTGTCTTCACTGAGCGGGATCGAATGATCGCTGTTCATTTCCTCTTCTTCTGCCTGTTTTTCCGCATGAACATCTTCTTTTGATTTAGGAAGCACCAGATTCAGAACAACAGCCACGATAGTACCTGTGGTAATACCTGAGTGAAGAAGCTGAGCGACATCATGATGCAGATGCTGAAGTAGAGAAGGCTTGATAGTGACTGCAAGACCTGCTGCCAAGGAGACACAAATGACAAGAGCATTGCGGCGTGTGTCAGCGGCTTTTACCAACATACGGATACCCGCATAGGCAATCATGCCGAACATGATGAATCCAACACCACCCAGCACTGGTTTTGGTACTGTCACCGCGAGTGCCCCGAATTTCGGGAAAAGTCCAGCAAGGATCAATAGAGCACCTGCGGTGCCCACCACGTAACGGCTTGCTACGCCAGTGATACCAACGATGCCGACATTCTGGCTGAATGAAGCCAATGGCATGGCACCAAATAATGACCCTACCGCACTACCAATGCCATCGCCCAGTAGACCGCGCTTGAGGTCTTTACCTGAAATCGTACGGTGACAATTGCTAGCAAGTGCAAGGAAATCGCCTGTAGCTTCTGCGATCACGACAATATAGGCAAGACACATACTCACGATGGCTGGCCATGAAAAGCTGAGTCCAAACTTGAGAGGGTCAGGTGTCGCGAACCAACTTGCTTCGCCGATTTGTTTCATGTCAACCATGCCCATACTCAGTGCCACCAAGTACCCGCCAGCCAAGCCGATGACAATCGCTGATGCAGCTACTGAGCCTTTTGCGTAAGTCGCAACGAGCAAAACAACCAAAAGAGAAATGGCAGCAAGGAAAAGCTTGGGTAGCGTTGCAAAATGTTCGCTTCCTGCCGGTGCATCACCCACCCAGTTCATGGCAACGGGCAATATGGTTAAACCAATCAGCGTAACGACAACACCACTGACAACCGGTGGAAATAGTTTACGGATTTGCTCCATAAAAAAGGCGGAGACGATCACCATGCACGCGCCAACCAGTGCAGCGCCCATAATCCCAGAAACACCGTCAGCCTTACCTATGCCGATAGCTATCCCTAGAAATGCAAAGCTGGAACCCATGACGACTGGCAGTCTGATGCCCACAGGCCCTACGCCAATACACTGTATTATGGTAAAAGCACCTGAGATGAATAGTGCAGCATTAATAAGAGTGACAACGTCACTGGTTGGTAGGCCAATGGCAGTGCCAACAATGAGTGGTACAGCAATAATACCGCCGATAGAGGCAAGCATGTGTTGTATGGCTAGCAGGACTGTGGAGCCTGCAGGTGGTTTATCGTTTAATTCATAGAGCAGTTTCATAACTTCTTCCTTTAAGCTGCCGGCGTTCCTTTTTTAATGCGGCAGCGTTAGTGGTGAATATCGAATTACCCTTGGGACGTCGTTGGTCCTTTTGAAACGAAAAATTAAAAATTAGCGGCCTCTTTGGGCCCCTTTTATTAGTTATCCGAGAATGATCAGTTTGAACACAAAGAGGATGCTCAATACATACATTGCAATCGAAATATCTGAGAACTTTCCGGTACCCGCTTTGAGTACGGTGTAGGTGATAAAGCCAAGTGCGATACCGTTTGAGATGGAGAAGGTCAGCGGCATCATTAAAGCGGTAACTGCGGCTGGAACGGAGTCAGTAAAATCATCCCAGTTCACGTGGCGGATACTGCTCATCATCAGGAAAGCAACGTAAATAAGCGCACCTGCTGTAGCGTATGCTGGGATCATCCCTGCCAGCGGCGCGAGGAAAATAGCGGCCAGAAACAGCAGACCAACCACGATAGCAGACAAACCTGTTCTTGCGCCTGCTGATACACCAGAGGCACTTTCCACGTAACTTGTGACGGGTGGACAGCCGAAACATGCGCCGATAACGCTCGACATACTGTCTGCTTTCAGGGCTCTCGGAAGACCATCAATCTGTCCTGTTTCATTGTTGATAAGGTTTGCACGTTCTGCTACGCCCATCAGTGTGCCTGCGGTGTCAAACATGTTCACAAACAGGAAGGCGAGAATAATGCTGATCATGCCGACATTCAGTGCGCCAGCAATGTCCATTGCCATGAAGGTTGGCGCGATGCTTGGTGGCGCTGAAAAGATGCCGCCGTATTCGAAGAGACCAAGACCTAAACCGATCAGCGTGGTACCGAAAATACCGATCAGAACAGCACCGAACACTTGTTTAACTGCCAATATAGAAATGATGAAGAAGCATACGGCAGCGAGAATGGCAGGTGGCTGAGTAAAGTCGCCAAGTGTGACCAAAGTGGCGGGGCTGCCAACAACGATCCCAGCGCTTTTTAAACCGATAATACCAAGGAATAAACCGACGCCAGCCGTCATGGCGTAGCGCAGTGAAGAGGGTATGCTGTTGATGATCCATTCGCGAACTCGGGAGACACTCAAACCAACAAAAATGACCCCGGAAATAAACACCGCGCCAAGGGCAACTTGCCAGCTATATCCCATTTCACCTACCACGGTAAATGCGAAGAAAGCGTTCAAGCCCATGCCCGGAGCAAGCCCCACCGGCCAGTTTGCAAATAGCCCCATCATCAGGGTACCGATTGCGGCACCAACACAGGTAGCAACAAACAGCGCGCCTGGATCCATACCGGACGCAGACATAATGTTGGGGTTCACAAAAATGATATACGCCATAGTGGCAAAAGTGGTGACCCCACCTATGAGTTCGTTCTTAACCGATGTGCCGTGTTGGCTCAATTTAAAGTAGCGTTCAAGAAAGCCACTCTTTCCTATGGGTTGTTCAGCAGTGCTTTGCTTATCCATTGATATATTCCTTCTAGGAGTTACTGCGAGTTTTTCCTTTTCGCATTGATTCTGTTTATTTAAATGAGCATTCGTAGGCCAGTCAGCTAGCTACCTCTGTATGTTGAAAAGCTATAGGGAGAAACCAGTAAAGGGACGTGGTAATGCGCTTTCTCGTCATCGATGCCAAACCGGATAACGACATCGTCAAGAAAAGGGATATCACTTAGGGCTACACCGCTATTTTTGAAATATTCGGCAGTATTAAACTGCAATTGGTATTTTCCTCGTTGGAAGTCTGTCTCTTCCAGCAATGGCTCATTGGTACGCCCGTCGTGATTGGTAGTCATGGTGATGACATGTTGAAGATTGTTTCCGTCTAAACGGAATAACGACACTTTAATCTCCGCCCCCGGCTTACCTTTGGCCGTGTCGAGCACATGCGTTGTGAGCTTTCCCATTTACCTCTGTCCTTTTCTTTATGGTTTATTCCTTCGTGCTTTCTTGTATCTAGCAAGGATGATCGTGATTTCGAGAGCGAATAACATACATATGATCCGATACATTTCATTACGTGTGCACATCTAATAAATTAAAATGTACACAATACTTAATTCTTGTAAAGGTCGAAAAATGCGCAGTATCAATAGTGGGAATCCTATAAGAAAGCCGTTATCTAAAGGGGTTAACGCAGGAATTTGATGCAAAACTCGCATGAGATGGATTTCTAGAAATATGAAGGCGACAACATTTCGTCAACTTGTTCTTGTAAATTGTATACAAAATGTAATACTAAAAATGTGCTTACCAGCTAGGAGAAAGATCTTCCTTTGATTGCTCCTAATAAACTGATAAAGAAAAACGGTGAGCCTCAGGCTTTTAATGCAAGGATTAATGATAGGAATGGCGCGATGAGTAGTGACTATCCTCGGGATTTGAAAGGCTATGGTGCTCGTCCCCCTCATCCAAGATGGCCGGGGGAGGCTCGGATTGCGGTTTCGTTTGTACTGAATTTTGAAGAGGGCGGCGAACGCTGTGTATTGCATGGGGACAGGGAGTCAGAAGCATTTTTATCTGAAATTCCTTCCGCACAACCCTTAGCGGGTGTCAGGCACATCAGCATGGAGTCAATCTACGAATACGGCACGCGTGCTGGACTTTGGCGGACTTTAAAACTTCTCCGACAACATGAGATTCCCTTGACGGTATTTGCCGTTGGGATGGCCGCAGAAAGGTATCCAGAGGCCATTCAGGCGATGGCAGAAGAAGGTCACGAAATTTGTAGCCACGGATACCGTTGGATTGACTATCAATATGTTCGTGAAGAAGACGAACGGGAAGACATGCAAAAAGCTATCGCGGCGATTAAAGCGGTCACAGGAGAGCGGCCATTAGGATGGTACACGGGCAGAACCAGCCCAAACACACGTAGACTGGTCGCTGAAGAAGGTGGTTTTCTTTATGACTCTGATGCTTATGACGATGATCTTCCGTACTGGCATGAAGATGGAACCAAACCAGGTAAGCCTCAGCTCGTTATTCCGTATGCCTTGGATACAAACGATATGCGCTTCTCTACCGCTCAGGGCTTCAATTCTGGCGAGCAATTTTTTCAGTATCTCAAAGACAGTTTTGATGTGCTGTATGAAGAGGGACAGGACGAACCGAAAATGCTTTCTATCGGTTTGCATTGCCGCTTGATTGGCAGACCGGGAAGACTGGCTGCGCTTAAGCGGTTTATAGAATACGTGAAGCAACATGACAGGGTATGGATCACCCGTCGAATTGATATCGCCAAACACTGGCACAAGCATCACCCACATCCAAGCATGACTAAACAGGTCTAAGGAAAGGCATAGTAATGGCACGATTTTCAACCTGTCGCCCCAGCGAGCAAACGAAAGAAGAGTTTGTCGATACGTTTGGCGGGGTTTACGAGCACAGTCCCTGGGTAGCAGAGCAAGCTTATGGTGCTGGGCTTGATGCAGCGTTTGATGAACAGGAGACGCTTCACTCCCGCATGGCAGATGTGCTCAACAATGCGGAAGACTCTTCAAAAATGCAGGTCGTTCTTGCTCACCCCGACCTTGCCGGTCGAGCAGCTCAGGCTGGTGAATTAACGGCAGAGTCAACGTCAGAACAGGCAAGTGCAGGTATCGATCAATGTACCCCAGAAGAGTTTGCCCGTTTCACCGATTTCAACGATCGCTACAAAGAAAAGTTCCAGTTTCCTTTTATCATGGCGGTGAAAGGGGCAAACAGACACTTGATTCTTGAAGCGTTCGAAAAACGTTTAGAAAACGATGTAACAACTGAATTCAACACTGCGATTGCTGAAATCAACAAAATCGCACTGTTCAGGCTACGTGATTTGTAGCTCTCTGGCCGTCGACATATCAATCCTATTTCAGGGCTTGTCGACGAATTCAGCGTCTCGCAAATTGAAGCTCGCCGGAAGCACACTCGATGCTTCCAGCTACAGTGAAAGGGGAAAAGACGCGACCTTTTGTATCCACCGACACCACAGCTTTAACGTCATCCGGTGTCTCAGATATATGTGATAAAGGAAGCAATGGAAATGGATAATCGTCCTGACTTCGTCAAGCTCGTTAATCTCGCCAGTAGCCGGCTCGGTACTGAAGCGATCTACGCGACAGATGACTTCTTCGCAGACAAACAACGTCTTGTTGATGATGCGCCTCCGGAATGGAAAGAAGACGTTTACGATGATAACGGTAAATGGATGGATGGCTGGGAATCGCGACGCAAGCGTGAAGAAGGCCACGACTACTGTGTGATTCGCCTTGGTTTGCCGGGCAAGATCATCGGCGTAGATATCGACACCTCTCACTTCACTGGAAACTATCCTCCTTCAGCATCACTGGAAGGTTGTTACTGCCCTGATGGTAATCCAACCGACGAACAGACTTGGGAAGAACTTCTGCCTTCAATGAATCTTCAGGGAGACAGCCACCACTTTGCAGATATTTATTCTGACCGACCCTTCACCCATGTCCGCTTTCATATCTATCCAGACGGTGGGGTAGCAAGGCTTCGTGTTTATGGTCATCCTGAAATTGATTGGGAACGCGTTAACCCGGAAAGCGAACTCGACCTAGTCGCTGTAGAAAACGGCGGACGCGCTCTGGCATGTAATGACCAACACTTCGGTCACATGAGTAACCTGATCATGCCTGGTCGCGGTGTCAATATGGGAGACGGCTGGGAAACAGCGCGTCGTCGCGTGCCTGGGAATGACTGGGTCATCCTTTCTATGGGGCATGCGGGATTGGTAGAGCGGATTGTTATTGATACAGCCCATTTCAAAGGAAATTTCCCAGATAGCGTCTCGATTCAAGCGGCTTTTGTAGAAGGTGGCACTGACGAGCAAATTGCCACGCAAAGCCTCTTCTGGCGTGAGCTCTTGCCAAGTCAGAAGCTGTCTGCAGACGCCATCCATGAGTTTGCTGAGCAGGTGAATAATTTGGGTGCGATCTCCCACGTCAGGGTCAACATTTTCCCAGATGGCGGCATAAGTCGTGTACGCCTATTTGGCAGGAAATCTGGCTGAGCTGATTACCCGTTACAGTGAGAAAAAGACAAAGGAGAAGGAAGAGTGCCAGTCACGGAATTGATGTTAAAACCGGAACCGCTGACGAAAGAATCGTTTACGCCTTTTGGTGATGTGATTGAAGCCGAAAATCGTGACTACTTCATGATTAATAACGGCTCTACACGTCGCTACCATAAGCTCGCAACGACCCAAGTTGATGAGGGCAGCGGCGTTATCATCAATATCTTTCAGGCGACGCCTCTTTCCTATCCTTTGCACATCATGATGTTGGAACGTCATCCCAAGGGCTCACAGGCTTTTATGCCTTTGCTAGGCAATGACTATCTGGTGGTTGTCGCGCCGCCGGGAGAAGTGCCGGAGCCAGATTCGATCCGCGCTTTTCATGCGAAAGCTAGCCAGGGCGTGAATTACCATAGGGGTGTTTGGCATCATCCTGTTCTTGCATTAACACCTAACGATCAGTTTCTGGTGGTCGACAGGGACGGTGTGGGTAATAACTGTGACGAGTTTTTCTTTTCAGAACAGATACGTGTGATATTGGCGCCCAATTGATAACGTCATCATATTAACGTAAGCGATTTGTTGCTTTGGTTAATGAACAGGCCGATATCTGAGAAAAACAGGAAGGGACGACGTAAGCTTTTTTGTAGCAGACAAATTTAGCGACGGCGTCCGTACAGGAGGTTGTTATGGATCCGTATTTCACGGAATGGCTCAATCTGGCAGTGCGCTGGGTACACATGATTACTGGTGTTGCCTGGATCGGTGCATCTTTCTACTTTGTATGGCTGGAAAACAACTTAAACAGATCGAACCCCAAAGAGGGGTTGTCCGGCGATTTATGGGCGATACACGGTGGTGGTATCTATCACCTCGAGAAATACAAACTAGCGCCGCCTAAAATGCCTGAAACACTTCATTGGTTCAAGTGGGAGGCTTACTTCACCTGGATCACGGGTGTTGCACTGCTCACTATTGTTTTTTACTCCAATGCGGACATTTACCTCGTTAAACCGGGGTCGGGTATAGAGCCAATGACAGCGGTGGCGATCGGTGTTGGATCTTTGGTTTCAGGCTGGTTTGTTTACGATTTTCTGTGTGACTCCCCATTGGGCAAAAGGCCCATGTTGCTTGGGTTGGTGTTGTTTGCTTTCTTAGTCTTTGCTGCCTGGGCGCTGAGTTTGGTCTTTAGTGGCCGTGGCGCTTACATTCATGTTGGCGCCATTATCGGTACCATTATGGTTGGTAATGTGTTCCGTATCATCATGCCTGCACAGCGTGGATTGGTGAAAGCGATTGAAGAGGGTACAGAGCCGGATCCTGAGCTTCCTGCTAAAGGCCTGTTGCGTTCACGTCATAACAACTATCTCACGCTGCCCGTGCTGTTCATTATGATCAGTAACCATTTCCCCAGTACTTATGGCAACGAATACAACTGGGCAATTTTGGCGGGTCTTTCAGTGATCAGCGTATTGGTTCGTCACTATTTCAATACACGTCATGGAAGCCAAAAGTATGCGTGGACAATCCCAACTGCTGCGTTAGGTTTGGTTTGTCTGGCATTTGTCTCAGCGCCTCAGTCAAATGCACCGACAGCGTCTGCCGCTCATTCTCATGATATGGCTGCGACCGCTGGTGGCGAAGAAACAATGTTTGTATCCGTAAAAGGCATCATTATGGAGCGTTGTACGGTTTGTCACTCTCAAGCGCCGACTCATCCAGCTTTTGCCACCGCTCCTGCCGGTGTGATTTTAGATACGCCGGAGCAAATGAAGCTAGAAGTGTCCCGGATTGTGGCACAGACAGTCACCACCAATATCATGCCTCTTGGTAATCTGACGCAAATGACACAGGAAGAGCGCGAATTGATTGGTAAGTGGGCGGAAGGTGGTGCTCACATTCAATAAGATTTGATATTTTTATGTGAATAATTGGCCGCTCCACTATGGGGTGGCTTTATTTTTTTGTTGAGTTATATCAATGAAATAGTGCTTATTTATATTTAATATGAATGATTGGTTATGGAGTCAATTCACGTATTTTATTGAGTGTGTGAATTTTCCACCTTAAAAGTTAACAAATCACGAGATTTGCTGACAGGTTTTGGTTATAATTCGCGCCGAATAAAAAATCATCAATTCGCAAAAGCAAGACGTGGCAGTAGTTTTGGCGGTGCTACGAAACGCAGAGCAAAACTTTTTAGGAGAGAAACGTGGAAACTATTCTGGTCGTCGCATTTATCGTTGCAGCATTCTTTATCGTCAAAAAAGAGCGTGCTTGCCGTTCGTAATTGCCTAGCTACGACTGTTTGATTCTTTTTTGAAAGCCCATTTTCCAGTCGACAAGTAAAATAAAAGCGCTAAAGCGGAAAAAAGCAGAGCCTGAGCTCTGCTTTTGTGTTTCTGGGAGTGCATTACGCTATTCGCTAACAACGTTTCCA
Organism: Grimontia kaedaensis; assembly: GCF_023746615.1. Taxonomy (NCBI): domain Bacteria; kingdom Pseudomonadati; phylum Pseudomonadota; class Gammaproteobacteria; order Vibrionales; family Vibrionaceae; genus Grimontia; species Grimontia kaedaensis. Next base: position 774,252 of record NZ_CP082276.1, read on the forward strand.
TCACCTGCGAGTGAAATAAGGTGCTGTTTGATGGCGTTTGAAGCGTGAGTCGTCAGTCCGTATACATCGTAAATTCCGATGACTTTTCCATCAGACTCTTCTGAGCTAAATAACATTCCCGTTGCCGCTGGCGTGCCGTCTTGCATTGCGACATACAGTTCGACATGCATGCCGTCAGGCGTCGGCAGATCTGTAAGCGAAAGTTGAGAGAGGAACTCCATGATGGTTTCGCGTTCTGATTCTGGCCATTTTTGTGCGAGCGTTTTTGCGTAGCGAACCATCAGTGGGTGGCAATCAACCTCGTAAAATGTAAAGCCTTCTGTTGCGCTGCCAGTAGATTTCTCCGTTGAGATGGGCTCTGATTCCGCTGCGTTATACAAACGCAAACCTTCTTTGCTTTCAGCCGTTGGAAATTGTGCACTCTCTACGTGGCTTGCCATCCAGGCCTGTTTTTTGTGGAAGTGGGAAAGAACGGTGGATTCGCTCATAAGAACTCCGGAATCTAGAATGTCCGAGAACTAAACCTCTCGGCAGCGTGAAGGCAATCTTCAATCGTGCTTCGATAATAGCGCTGTTAGATGAAATAACAATGGCTCACCGACAAAATGAGGAAGTACCAATGCTGAGTGGCGATAAGTTGAGCAGCTAACCATTGCTGGAGAATCATGATTTTAGGTATAAAATAGGAAATGAATTCGATAATCGCTGACTACTCAGGTTCCCCTTTTTATGTCCGGACAACGCCTTCAAACACAGTTTTCAATGATTTATAACCGTTTCGACGGTAAAGACGCTGATACCAATCTTGAGACCATGGCGGACATCTTTTGTTGTACACGTCGTAACGCAAGAATGGTCCTCAACAAGATGGCGGAGCAGGGCTGGTTGACCTGGGAACCCGCTGTCGGCCGAGGAAAGCAGAGTCGCCTGACGTTCCACCGCAGTGATTCCGATCTTCAAATGCGCCGTGTTAGAAAGTGGGTTCAGGAAGGCAAACTGGACGCTGCACTAGAAGAGCTGGATAACGACGCCGCCAAATTGGCAAGACTGATCCAGGAACAGTTGGGCGTCTCTACACAAGAAGGTAAGCAGATCATCCGCCTTCCCTATTACCGCTCATTCCCTACGCTAAACCCAGCCAAACCTTTGCGCCGTTCCGAGCAGCACTTGGTCTCTCAAATTTTCAATGGATTGACACGACTGAGCGAAGCTAATGAGAAAGTCGAGGCAGACTTGGCACATCACTGGGAATCCATCACAGATACCCATTGGCGATTCTATTTGCGCCCTGCAGTCAAATTTCATGATGGCACGCTACTGAGTGCAGAAGATGTGATTTGGTCAATCAATACCATGTCCGGCAGTCCTTACTTTTCTCATATTAAGCACATTGAAGCGCCAGCAGAGAACGTCGTGGATTTCATTTTGAGCCGACCCGATGTGAGGTTTGCTGAAACTTTGGCTGTTCCTATGGCATCGATTCAATCCCACAAGGCGGCAAAAAATAAAGATGCTGACGCTTTTCCTGTAGGGACAGGTCCATATCGAATCGTCGAAAACAACAGACGGCATCTAGTGCTAAAGGCACACGACCAGTATTTTGGTTTTCGTGCACTGACTGATGAAATTGAAATATGGGTGCTTGATAGCGCGGCAATGTGTTATCTACAGCCCACAGCGTCACTTGATCCTACCGCGTTGGATTCTCGACAAGGTGCGCTTCAAAGCGCCGCTAACGAGCGACTGGAGATTGACGAAGGTTGTGATTACCTTTTGTTGAATAGAAAAACGGGCATTGCGAAGGACAAGCGCTGGGCGGATTACCTTTGTCAGCGCGTTTCATCTCTTTTCTTGTTGCCTCACTTAGCTGAAAGAGGCATCGGTGAATACCGTCTTACTAATGCCTATGGTTTAGTTCCAGGATGGATACATACCAAAACGGCGAGACAAGATGTATTGCCCCCTGCAAAATCAAAGCTTAGGCTGGCTCATCAGGCCGATAATCCTCTCTTTCCACTTCTTGCTGCAGCACTAAAAGAGATGTTGGAAGAGGATGGCGTCGAGCTAGAAATTCATACTGTGCCATACGAAGAGATGATGCAGCCGACCAATCCGAAAAAAGTGGATATCTGGCTTTGTGGGATGAGTTTGGGTAGCAAGAAGCATGATGCTATTCTGCCCTGGTTGATGAATTTTGATCATATCTCATCAGCAATGCCAGAGGGAGAGTTTGCGGCATTGGTTGAGAAAATGGTGGCGTGGCGCGCCCAAAAAAGCGAAACCTTCAACGCAGAGTCATTAGGACGTTTGTTGGTTGAATCCTCACAGATCGTCCCACTTTTCCATATCTGGCAGGGCGTTGTAGATGGGCAGGAACTGGAAGATGTTGCCTCAAACCGCGTCGGCTGGTTTGATTTCAAATCAGTTTGGAAGAAGCCCTCTCTTTAATGCTTCACAACCATGCAAAAGCCGCGATAAGCAATAAAGGCAGCGTCAATACGGTAAATCCATTTCCAAACAGCACCATTGACGCTACCTCGTCTGCGCCCACTTTAAAGCGCTGGGCGTAAAGAAAATTCATGACGGCTGGTGGTAACATGGCGAACAAAAGCATCATTCGCATGTGTTCTGACGGAAGAGGAATAAAAAAGTAGATCAGAGTAAAACTGGTTGCTCCTGTCACCAAGCTCAGTACCGTGCTCAAAATCCCAACACGAATCCCAGACCACTTAATGGCAGTAAGCTGAACGCCAAGCGAAATCAGCATAACAGGAACCGCTGCATTTCCAACGAGCGTCATACCTTCTTTGAGTGGATTCCAAACGGTCCAGCCATTGAAATTGAAAACCAGCGCGAGCATAGCCGCCCATAGCAATGGCATTCTAAGGACTTTGGTGAAGCGATATTCGCTGTTGCTTAGCAAAGCCATGCCCACAGTAATATGGAGAATGACGGAAACCACAAATAGCAAGACAGCAGGAGCCTCTGCATTAACCCCAAATGCATAGCCAAAAAGAGGTATGGCAAGGTTCCCGCTATTGCGGAACATTTGAGGTGGTCCCCAGGTTTTAAAAGGTAGTGACATTACTTTTCCGATGCCGAACATTAAAACACCTGGGAGTAAAACAGCGAGAACTGCTGCGGCGATGAGCGAGTTTTGTTGGCCGCCCATAGGCATGACAGAAAGGGTGGTGAACACCAGACACGGCACCATTAAATCTATGTTGATTCGGTTGATATGGCGCATATCCGGTTTGAATGCCTTGCCTACAAAAAAGCCAGCGACGACGACGGCAAATACCGGAAATAGTATGCTAATGACTTTTTCGAGCATCCTTGCCTCTTATAGTGGTTGATTTCCCTGTGACTCCGTAACGGACTGCGTTTGATATAGCTTCCACAGCATCCATGCAGTGAGTAGAGTGCTTGTACAGGCGAGAGAAATCCAAGTGCCTGTTGCGCCGAGTAGTTTCGTCATGCAATACAGCATTGCGGCAATAATGACCAGTTTACCGCCAGTCAGCCAATTGGCAATGCTTGCTTGGTTGATTGATTGAAAATAAATGGCTCCGACTAAAAGCAAACCTTCCATCGGTAATCCCCAAAAATAGAGATACATTCCTTTCTGCGTAACACCTGCCAGTTCGGGGTTATCACCAGCAAAGGCATAGATAATAGCTTCAGGAAATCCGTATACGATAAACAATCCAAAAGCGGCGACAATTATGGTCGCAGCAAAGGCGATATTCCGGCTGGTTTTAACACGCTGAATTTGGCCTGCACCCAGGTTAAAACTGGTGATTGGCTGCATGCCCAAAGCGATACCTTCAAAAGCTAAATAGAAAAAGGCTTCCGTATAACTGACTATGGCATAGGCAGCGACATTGATCGGAGCTCCAGAGGCGAGAAACGCCATATTGTGAAAAGTGAGCACAACAGACAGATACAGGTACATCAGAAAACCCGGAATGCCGAGTTGAATAATGTCTGTGACCGTTTTGGCCCCAATGGCAATGGAATTTAGTGTAAAGCGTAGCCGGGTGGTTGGTTTGAAGAAGTGGCGCAAACAAAGCAATGCAGTTGCGGCTTGCGACAGCATGGTCGCAATCGCTGCGCCTTTCAACTCCCAAGGGATCAAGACGATAAAGACCCAATCTAGGATGATGTTCAGTACACCGCCGAAGATCATAATGAAAGTGACGCGATTTGGTTCTCCATCATTTCTTAGCAAAATAGAGAATGCCATGGATACCAGTGCAAATACGCCCATCCCGAAATACCACCGAAGATAAGTGACAGCCATTTCTGCAACCCGACCTTCTGCACCGAGTGCGAGAATAACATCTTGGCAAAACGCCACTCCGACTATTGAGATAAAAAGACTGACAATCAGAGAGAAGGACAATGCGTTCCCGACAATATGTTGCGCGACGTTTGCTTTCCCTTGTCCAAGATTGATAGAAACAAGAGATGCTGCACCCATGCCAATCAGGTTGCCGAGAGCATAAAGCACTGATCCAATGGGATAGGCGAGCATAATTGCGGCCAGACCTTCTTCGCCAACGAAATGGCCGATAAACATACCATCGACCGCAACGTAAATTCCGGTTACCAGCATGGCAGTAATGGTAGGTAGTGAATAGCGAAGGAAAAGGCGTAACAATGGTGCGTCGCGCAACACCGCATCGTTAGCGTGAACTTCTGTGGTCATGATATTCCGTTCAGGGTGGATTAGTTACAGCGTGTAGGCAGCGGTGAGTAGCATGTATTTGAACAGTGGCAATCCATCGCGATGCCGGAAAAGAGGATGAAATATTCGGTGTCGACCGTCACTTAGGTTGCATTCTTGCTCAATATCCTCCGAAAGGCTGCGATCTGCGTCGACTAATCGGATCCCTTGTGCGGCATACTCTTCTTTATGTATAGGTTGGTGACCGAGCCACCAACTCGGTACAGACTTACTTGCGCTGGAGCGGTCGACCCAGTGATCGGCAACAATGATTAGTCGTTTTTCTTTACCACTTGCCCTATCTAGATGCTCTAAGGTCCACTGGGTATCTTTTACAAGACCTTTTCGGCAGGCAACATTCGCGCTGATTAAGCGGTGTGCGACTATATAGATTTGATGTTCAGGGCTCTCAATTCGAAACGCAGGGTGTTTGAGCGTGGCTGTTTCATCGAGCTGTGTGTATATGGCAGCGATTTTAAGGTTGTCATAGGAGTGTATTAAACGACGCGCCAAGGCTTTGCCTAAATGGCTCTCTTTCATCCCACGGTTGTGGATCGTCGGATAATGGTGTTCGCAGAAGCTGACACAGTCAGATTGAAAATCTCTCAAGCTCTGCGAAATGAGTTCGTCCAGCAAAAACGCCTACTCCAAAAAATCAACACTACAACATAGGGTTGCGTCAAGGTTCCTTAAAGTATGGCAAAAATTTGAAATTTGCTATATCTGGATGCGCTAATTGTGCAGAGCTGTTCAAAAGTGAGGCTATGTCCTTCTAAATACTGGTCTCGCAACGATTCTTTTTAGGGTTTTCCAACGAATCGCTAGCAGCGTGAGCGCCAAAAGTATGTAAATCGTCGGTTCAATAAGTTCTGATTTTGAGGACCAGTAGAAATGAACTGGTGCAAGAATAAGTGCTAGATAAACTAGGTTATGTAACTTCTGCCATTTCGCGCCCATACGGCGTTGGATTTTTGCAGTTGATGTAATTGTCAGTGCAAACAGAATTAGCCAGCCAATTGCACCAAATGTCAGATATGGTCGCGACAGGATTTCTGTCCCAAGTAGTGAGAAATTGAAGGTCAGATCCAGCGCAAAATAGGTCAGCATATGTAATGTTGCCCAAAAGAACGCATAAAGGCCGACGACGCGACGACAACGAACCAGCAAACCGTTTTTAGTAAAGCGGGCGATCGGGCTGACCAACATAGTCACCACCAAGGTATTCAGCGCAGCGATGCCTGTGTAATGAGTGATGCCATCGACCGGATCTGCACCAAACCGACCCGATAAAGCCAAGTTCACCAAGTTGACCGCAAACCCAAGACTAACAAGGTGAACAATCGTTTTGATCAGCGTGATGTGCGTGGGCGTTAAACGCATTAATAATTCGCCTTCAGGTTCATGTCCGTATATAGGTGAGCGACTTCTTCCTGATAGCCATTAAACATCGCGGTGGGCTGACGACGCGAGCTGAAAATGGAACCCTCACCTATAAATCGCTCTGAAGCTTGGCTCCAACGAGGGTGGTCAACCTGAGGATTGACGTTGGCATAGAATCCGTATTCGTGTGAAGCCAACAAATTCCAAGTTGTCGCTGGTTGCGCTTCCAGAAGGTGAATCTTCACAATGGATTTGATGCTCTTGAAACCATATTTCCACGGTACAACCAAGCGCACTGGTGCGCCATTCTGCGGTGCAAGTGTTTGACCAAATAGTCCGACGCTAAGCAAGGTCAGTGGATTCATGGCTTCATCCAGTCTCAAGCCTTCTACGTAAGGGTAATCAATACCACCACCTACAAACTGAGAACGTTGTCCTGGCATTTGCTTCGGGTCATGAAGGGTTTCGAATGCCACATATTTTGCGCTTCCCATTGGATCCGCTTCTTTCAATAGTGCAGCGAGAGAGAAGCCTACCCAAGGAATATTCATGGACCAGGCTTCAACACAGCGCATGCGGTAGAAGCGGTCTTCGAGCGGGAATTTTTTAAGCAAGTCGTCATAGCTCAGCTTCATGGGGTTGTTCACTAAGCCATCGACTTCTAGTGTCCATGGATTAACCACGAAATTTTGGCTGTTTTCTACGGGGTCACCTTTTCCTGTGCCGAATTCATAGAAGTTGTTATAGGTCAGCACTTTTGACTCAGGCGTTGTTTCGAGCCCTTTGCCATAAGGTGTTTTCTCTGAAACCAGCGGAGATCTAACAAACGTTGTGCCATCAGGCGCTTTGTCATCATCACTACCGAAAATACCAAAAATATTGGCCTGAGATTGGGCGGCGAAGGGGAGGCTCGCTGTCACGATTCCGAGTTTTTTCAGAATTTCACGACGGGACTTGTAAACACTTTCCGGGGTGAGTTCGTTTTCTTTTATTTCTGATTTCTTTGTCACTCGGATCAGCATCGGGTTACTCCGTTTTTCAATTTGTGCAAAAGCATGTCACTTACTTATCAGACCTATATAACGTTAAAAATCTTTCAGGAGATTAGGGCCTGTTGACCTTTTTTGTTAAATATTGTTCTAGCGAAAAGCGTTTTAGGCGCGGCGAGGTTTGTGACGCCCAGTGTTTCTAAGCAAACAGGGCTCAACAAAGAATAAAACGCTTTTAGCACGGGAAGAGAAGTCGAACCCATCGGACAGCTTTTGTGACTCCTTTCTTCTGCGTTATCGGTTGTTTCAAGCAGGAGAGCTATACATCAAAACCTCTACTTGAACAAAGCACCCACAAACAGCTGCAAAATTCATAACAAAAGGTCATCAGACCCTACGTTTTTATGAAAAAACGTTCATTACAGTATGGTAGTTGTCATCGATGATGGGTAGAGTGAGCCCCCAACGGTCAGGTATTAATTAAGTGGTTAATTAGCCGCCAGTTTCCAAAAAGCACTTCGGGAATGGAATTTCTAATGAAACGTTATATTTTGATGTTCGCACTTGCTGCAACTGCACTGCCAGCTTCTGCACAAGGCCTTTCTGCGGGCGTATTTTTTGGTACCCCTATGTCGGGAGTCTCTATTGGTCAAAACAATCTGCGTGTTTCTCTCGGTATTGAAGAAACAGGCGTCGCGGTGGATGGATTGTGGAACCTCGGAGATTGGTTAGCCCGTCCTGAGTTTTCTCCAATGTATGCGTACACGGGTGCGCAGTGGGTAGATGACAAACACCACGAGTGGGGACCGAGAGCGGGCCTGGGTATCGCTGTCCCTATGGGACATGGAAACATTGAACTATACGGTGAAGCGGGTTCAACCTGGTATTGGCAGGAAGATGCAGCCTTTAAGTTTGAAGGCTCCTTTGGTCTACGTATGTTCTTCTGAGCACATTGTGAGCAAAGTACTATTTCGTTAAAAGAGCGCTGACAGGCGCTCTTTATCTTTATGTGTCGGCCATGAGAAACAAGAGCGAATAATCACGGATATTGAAAGGCATAGCAGATAGCAAAGGTCATATCTCGTGTTATCTTTTAACTAGATTCTAAAAACTCATAAATGCGAGAGAAAAAAGCGAGATGAAATTCGCGTGTAAACTTATCCCTGTCTTGTTTGCTGGCCTTCTTCCGACGTTATCGATGGCGAACGAGTATGCCTGGCCAGAGGCCGAAACACGCCTGATAGGGGACAACCCTGTCCATATTGTTAAGCCTGGTGAACACCTTGAATTGATTGCCAAAGACTACAACGTGGGTTTTTTGGCCTTGCTTTCTGCAAACCCGGGCGTTGATCCTTATCTGCCAAAACCGGGAATTTTTGTCACCATTCCACAGCAACTGATCCTTCCTGAAGTTGATTACGAAGGTATTGTTATTAATCTGGCGGAATTGCGCCTCTACTATTTTGATACGGAAAACCGAAAAGTTCATATATTCCCGATTGGTATTGGTAGTGTTGGTCGTGAAACGCCGATTATGACAACTAAAATTAGCCAGAAGCGCGAAAACCCGACTTGGACACCACCTATAAGCCTGAGAAAAGAGTATTTGGAAGAGCGCAATATCGTGCTGCCAGATGTGGTACCTGCTGGCCCCGAAAATCCGTTGGGTACTCACGCGCTGAGATTGGCATATGGTACCGGCTCTTACCTCATTCATGGTACAAATAAGGATTTCGGTATTGGGCTTCGGGTCAGTGCTGGCTGCATTCGCATGAGACCGAGCGATATTGTTTGGTTATTTGAGAAAGTCGCATTGGGTGAAAAGGTTCGAATTATCAATGAACCGGTAAAAACCAGTTATGAGCCAGATGGTGCCGTGTTTGTTGAAGCACATAGACCGCTTTCTGTTGATGAAACAGAAGTAGGTAAACGAGTTCTGACTCAACCTGATCCGCGTATCACGCATTGGTTGAAATCGAACCAGATGAATTTTAGCCGGTATCGCGCAGCACTTGCTGTGCAATCCGGTGTGCCAATAGAGGTAGGAAACGCTTTCGCACAAAATGCTACGGCTCCCGAGGGAGCCGCAGAATTATAGGAGGAAAATGGTGCAGTTCTTACTTGCTGTAAGACTGCGCCATGTTGTCAATGCGCTCATTTGCACGAGCCGCTTCATCATAAGAAAGCGCTGATGCCGCTGCTACGTCTGCTACGTCGCCTTGTAGAGCTGAAACTTGGTTAGACAGAGAGTCCACTTTAGACGACAGGTCAGCTACGCTTTGCTCAAGACCTTTATTGCTTGAACAACCAGCCAGTAATGCACTGGAAGCGATTGCTGCTACTGCTAGGAGACGAATTTTCATAGTAAAAACCTCTTCGTTTTTGTTGGGTTGCCTTACTGCTTTATATTTACCTGTTATACAAACAACTGGCTGCAGTATAACAATAGACTGCGTTTTAGTATTCTGCCGCTTGGTCGCAGGCTTATCCGCCTCAATGTTGATACAGCTTAAAAAACTAAGCATCTCATCAGCATAATAGATTAGAACTTTGGCAAATTAATGACCATTTCAGTGCTTATGTTTCATATGTGCGCCAGACATGACCTTTTTGACGGGTATCTCTTTGGTTATTTCTGAACCATCTGAGAAGGTTAGGGTAAGGGTAAGCGATTCACCCTCTTTGAGCGGTTTCTGCAAATCAAACAGCATAACGTGTAAACCACCAGGCTTTAATTCGGTCATTCCTTGAGCTGGCACATCGATGGTTTCCACCTGTCTCATTTTCATCATGCCGTCATGCATTGCGTGTGTGTGCAGTTCAACTGTTCCTGCTACCGGGGTTGCTGCCTCTACGAGAGAAACCAATTCGTCTCCACTATTTTTCAGGGTCATAAAAGCAGCGCTGTTAGGGGCATGGGGTGGCGTTGCACGTGCATAGGGCTCTGATACATCAATTGCTGCAAAAGAAGAGAAAGAAACAGCGCTAAATGCAGCGGCAATTAATGAGGTGCGAAAGTTCATCGAAAACTCCTGTTAATTTGAAAGCAATCGGTCTCCACCGAGTACTTTATTGCTTTTAGTATTTATTGGGTTTGTGTGGTGAGACGAAGAATTGCGTCTGACACCATGTTTGGATTTAACGTATGCGGGACTTTCTCAAGAAGCTCGCCATTTGGATTGAGGAAATAGAAGTAAGAACTGTGGTCCACGGCATATTTCATCGCTGAATCTTCCATTTGAGTGATTTGGTAAAGCACACCATATTTTTGTGCTAGTGCGTCTGTTTTCGCTTTGGAGGTGCTGGCTCCTTCAATACTTGGGTGGAAGTATCCTGCATATTGTTGTGCCGCTTCTCCATCGTCGCGTTCTGGATCCAGCGTAATGAAGACAGGCCTTATGTCCTTAAGCTTTTCTTCCGGCAAAGATTTCAATGCTGCTGACATAATTGCGAGAGAGGTGGGGCAAACATCGGGACAATGTGTATAACCAAAATAAACTACCCGGACTCGGCCATCTTTATCATCAAACAAATTGATGGTTTCTGTTCCGCTTTGAAGTAGACCTATTTCTGATGGGGCAGCAGCAGGTTTGTCGTTTTGGTCAACGAGGTACCGTGCACCAAAACCTGCTATCAGTGCAGCGACAACAACCAGAGCTTTTACTTTCATCGAGCCATCCTTACGTCAATGGGTAAAGTGAGAGCGTTATCTGGGCTTTTGATTACGCCTCGCCACGTCATTTCATCTTCCATGCAGATAGGGAGCATCAAGTCTCCTGTGTACACGTTATTGCCTACTGAAGAGAGTTTGAGTTTGTAAATTCCCATGTTCATCTCAACGCCTTGAAGCTCTAACATGAGGTGGTCGATATTTGCATTGGAGACTTCTACACGGATTTCGGTCGGAATAAGAGGAGCGGCCGTGGCTGATGCCATAGAGACGGTTGCACTGTCAAACGAACAAGGTGTAGTGCCGATAGTGCAATTTGATGCGAGTGAAGGCATGGCGGGGGTTGCTTCATCAAATAGGGTTTTATCTGCAAAGAAGTAGCCAAAGGCAACAACAAGCGCTAGACCCATGAATTCGACACCGCGTCGGCGTCCTGTGCCAGTTAAATTCATAAAAGAACTACAAACAAAACAAAGAGTGGGCAGCTTATCATCTCATATATGTTGAGGTTGTGAGAAACCTCTTGAAATGAAAGCAATCGTGCTCATATTGATATGACAAATAACGAAATAAGGCCTCATGAAAAGGCCTAATTGATCAAGGCGGAGATAAATTAGTCAGCGAGTTTTTCTGACACTTTTTCCAGGCCAATCACCAGTACAAAACCAACAATCATCATGACAATTGCAGTGCCCAGAAGAGCAGGTTGTCCTGTTGCAACTTCAAAAGCGCTCGGCGACAAGACTTTCTCGATCAATGGCACTTGCTCACCTGAAGAGTTTACGCGGAAACTGATGGCTTCTTTCCAGGGCCATACTTTACCCAAAGCGCCAATCAGTAGACCAGTCAGGAAAGCTATGGTGACACTGCGGTACTTGTTCAGTAGCCAGGAAAGCACGTGAGAGAATGACAGGATTCCGGCAAGACAGCCTACAGCGAACAACGCGAGAATAGGAATATTCAGGCTTTTTACAGCGTCCAATACCGGGGCATACATGCCAAGTAAAAGTAGAATAAAGCTGCCTGAGATGCCTGGGAGAATCATGGCACAGATAGCGATTGAGCCAGCAATAAACACTGTCAGCATATTGAATTCCATGCTGATAGGGTTGGTTACTGTGATGCCATAGGCAAAGATGGCGCCGGCAACTGCCAGAATAAGTTCAACCACAGACCATTTTTCTACCTGCTTAATCATGTGAATAGCAGAAGCGATGATCAAGCCAAAGAAAAACGACCAAATAACAATAGGATGGTTTTCGAGGGTGTAAGAAACCGCTTTAGCCAAGGTAAGAATCGCGGTCAGAATACCAGTAAGTAAAGAGGCGAGGAAAGTACCATTAATATGCTGCCAAACTGCTGCAAAGCCTTCACGGCGCCACAGCGAAAAAATTGATGGGTTTACCCGACGAATGCTCTCGAGAAGTGTGTCATAAATGCCGGTGATGAATGCGATGGTACCACCAGAGACACCCGGAACGACGTCTGCCGCACCCATCGCCATTCCTTTGAAAAAGGTGAGAATATTTTGCTTCATTGCGTGAATAACTAGCCATGTTTATAAGAGACTGGCCATTATACCCAAATAACCTGAAGATGCTCGCATTCAGAGGTCATCAATGCGTTCAATTCGAGGCAAATTTCGTGAGGAATAGTCGTCCTATTTCCTTGGAATTTAACGAACAAGTGGGCGTATTGAGGCCTCCCTTCGGGCGAGTTGGCTGGCGTCGTGCCCTTTGTTGTCCCTTTTAGGTGACTACACCTACAAAGGGACGCCGCGATCACAGCACCAGTCAAGCTCGCTGAATCCGGCATCTTTAGGTTGTTTAGGTATATTACTGCTCAATTAGAAAGGGCTATGAATTCCTATCTCCGTGAAAAGCCCACAAGTAAGCGGCAGCAAGCTTCTCCTTTCCGTTAAAAACGATGGGATCGCCGTGAATCGGAAGAATATGATCGAAAGGCCATGTCAGGATCTCTTGCAAAGACTGACGCAGCAACTTCGATTCCTTTATCTGTACTTGGTAGGTAAGCGGAACACAGGCTTCTTTGTGGCATCCTAGTAGGCAACCGATAAACTGCCTTAACACGCTACCTTCCCGAAGTAACAAAAGGCTTTCACCTAATACCAATGTGCGACTTTTGGGATCGCAGAAGATCACTTCTTCGCAGGCGTCATTACCGCGCAATACCGTTTGATATAGCTGGTTGCGCCAAAGTGTTGAAGTGGTGGAATTAAGCACGCCATCAAACCCTAAATCAGTGCGCTTGTTGTATAAACCTGGTGCAGCAAAAAAACGAGCTTCGGGATAAGTGAGCCACCAATCTGACAAGTGTTGGTGCAGATGAAGGTTGGCTGTCGTTATACAGCTAATTTTGCCAATACGTTTTAGCTGCTCCTGCAAATGAGGTGTAAGGCTTGTCGGATTGTGAACAAGAAGCGAGTTATCATTGAGGCGGAAAACCGTCATTCTTTGTCCTACATTGACGCCAAAGCGGCAATAAGACTCTGTATGGTGCCATGTTGTATTGGCGTGCCATTCGATCATTAAAAGTCATCCATGAATGTCGATTAGTCAGATCAATATCAGAACGCATGACATTCGAAAAGCATTTCTTTTTTAGTTCTAATCCTCTTTGTCATCCACGTTTAAACTCTTGTTCGAAAAAATTGAATGACTTGTTAGGTTTAAGGTGGTGTTAACTCGTGACTGGCTTGCCTAAACTGGCTGCAACTAAGGAGTTAAGTATGACTATTCGAACTGTACATCGTGTTATTCGCTCTCACGCTTCGCAAGATGGCGACGGTGTGAAAATCAGTCGTGCACATGGATTCAATGACCCTAAATTCAGTCCATTTTTGATGATTGATGAGCTGAAAAGTGAAAATCCGGATGATTACATTGGTGGCTTTCCGCCGCACCCGCACCGAGGTATTGAGACGCTGACGTACATGTTGAAGGGACACTTTCAACATCGCGATCATATGGGTAATGTGGGTGAACTTAAATCTGGCGGGGCACAATGGATGTCTGCTGGGAAGGGGGTCATTCACAGTGAAATGCCTATCATGAGTGATGGCGAACTTCACGGGTTTCAAATCTGGATAAACATGCCGGCAGCCAAGAAAATGCGCCCTGCACAGTACCACGATTTTCAGTCACCTGAAATTAATGAGTATGGTGAAACTGAAAACTTACTGCGGGTGATAGGTGGTCATGCAATTAGTAACGGCGTACCTGTTGAAGGCCCATTACAACAAACCAGTATTGAGGTTTTTGTTGCCGATTGGCGTGCAGAGGCCGGGCAGTCAAGTGAGATCAAACTTCCAAGCAACTATCAGGCAAACCTTTACGTTTATAAAGGAGAAGTAGAGATTGCCGGGGAGTCGGTCAAGCAAAGCCATTTTGTTCAACTTTCAGGTGGTGAAAGTCTATCTATGAGGGCAAATGAAGAAACAGGCTTATTGATTCTTTCAGGTTTGCCGATAGATGAGCCAGTCGTACACTATGGTCCGTTTGTCATGAATTCAATGGATGAGATTAATCAGGCTATAACCGACTACCAAAATGGTGTGTTGACTGATTGATTTAAGTCGACGGATAGAAGGGAGCTTAGCGCTCCCTTTTTTACGTGAGTATATGATGCTTCACGATTACAGGCGCCAAAGTAAACAAAATGTTGAATAGCTTTAACTCTTTTGTTTTATTTCTAGATAACAAAACAAATGGAGTTCCCCCCCTTGTTAGTGGTTATTGCACATGCGATTGAAACTGTCTTGCTTGTGACAGGTGTTGTAGCGCTTATTCGCTGCGCTTTTCAATACGCATCCCGAACAGAAAACTGGCATCAGCTCAATGTTGTTCTGTTCCACGTGCAGAGTCTTTCCAGGGAAGAAATGAAGTGGTGGTATATCGCAATGTTCAGCTTGATACTGGGCGGTATTATCAGAGTTCTCACTATGGTTCTTTTTACTTAACAAACCTTGCAATAAAAATGTGATGTGTGTGAACTAGGATTAAACTCTGGTACACTCCGATTTTGTGTATCGCATAAAAGGAAATCATGCCCAACGTCACACCAATCACGCTATCAATTGCGCACATCAACGATACACACTCTCACTTCGAGCCGACCCCCATTTCGCTGGCTGTAAAAGACTTGGAAGATCGCATATACGCCAATGTTGGCGGTTTTGCACGTATCTCATCTGTCGTTAAATCATTCAAACAAGAAGCAGAAAACGACACGGATGGATTCCTCTTTCTTCATGCGGGGGACTGTTTTCAAGGCACCCTTTATTACAGCCTGTTTAAAGGTGAGGCTAACGCCACTCTCCTTAATATGTTGAACCTCGATGCGATGGCATTGGGGAATCATGAACTAGATCTAGGGAATGCGGCAGTTTCGAAATTCCTCGATCAAATTACATTTCCATTCTTGGCCGGAAACTGGGATGTCAGTAGGGAATTGCCAAACAAAGAATTTCCGGTAAAAGGCAAAGCGCCTTTGCTGCCTTACGATTCAGAGCTAAAAATTGCCAGTGTGTTAACGAAAGAATTTGGCGGTAAGAAAGTGGCTATCTTTAGTGTGGCGCTAGATAAGATGGCCGATATCGCGATGCCGGACCCTGACACGCCATTTGTGAATTCGAAAGAAACGATCATCAACACGGTGAAATACATTCATGAGGAAATCGGCACTCCTCACATCATCCTGCTTAGTCATTTGGGGTATGACCAGGACCTTAAAATGGCGGAAGAGGTAGAAGGCTTGTCGGTTATTGTTGGCGGCCATAGCCATGTGTTACAGGGTGACTTTAGTAATCTCGGATTAGGTGACATGGGGCCATATGGGCGTCAGATTAATAACACGCTGGTGGTTCAAGCTGGCTGTCACTCCCTGGCGCTGGGGAAGTTGAAGGTTTCGCTTGATGATAAAGGTCGCGTCATTTCCCACAATGGTGGGAACTTCCTTATGCTTGGTCGAAGCCTTGCTATGGATGCCTCGTGGGATCAAAGCCTTCCGGATGAAGTCTTTCAGGCGGCAAAGGCTTATCTTCTAGAGCAACCCAACGTCAT
This sequence comes from Grimontia kaedaensis, assembly GCF_023746615.1. Lineage (NCBI taxonomy): Bacteria > Pseudomonadati > Pseudomonadota > Gammaproteobacteria > Vibrionales > Vibrionaceae > Grimontia > Grimontia kaedaensis. Next base: position 790,101 of record NZ_CP082276.1, read on the forward strand.
TCATTGCCGTGGTGATGATGCAATCAAAGAAGTTATTACAGAAAGGTACCGTCCAGCTGTGGAAAAACTTAAGAGTGACGTTGTCGCTAAGTTGCCGGCCAGATTACGTCACATTCGGGTGCCTGATGAAAAAGGCGGAAGTGAAATAGCCCCTTTAGTCTGCGACGCAATGATTTATTCATCTAGAACACGCGGCCATGCTGTTGACTTTGCCATTCATAATGCCGGCGGCGTAAGGATAAGCCTTGAGCAAGGCAAGCTGACAGCTGCTGAAGTTGCTGGCAGGTTGTTGCCGTTTGCCATTGACCTGATGCTATATAAACCAACAGGCCTTCAGGTGATGCAGGCACTGGAAGGTGCTATTAATAACGCGACAAATAACAGCGTTGAAGGAACAGGCGATGGTAGCTTTCCATATACATCAAGTATGCGATATACCTATGAAAGCAACAAACCAAAGGGAAGCCGCATTACGCAGCTAGAATATCAGACACTGGAAGGTACATGGCACGCAATCGAGCTGGATAAGCATTACATAGCGGTTTCTTCTGCATACACTTCACAGGGTAAAGAAGGTTATGACTCGCTCAAGAACATGAGCGAGTGCCCATCTTCGATTTACGTGACACTCGCAGACAGTTTTATCGAGTTTGCCCGTTCTAAAGAAGTTCTATTGGCGCCAGAGCAATCGTTGCAAAACTATTTCAGCTTGAGCTGACGGCGTTTTGTTCGAAATATTAATTGTGACAAATCCGACAGTTAGGTGGCAAATTTGCCGCCTATTTTTATACTAATCACCTCAAATACTGCCTCAATTCACATTTTCCTAAAATTTGTGCCCAATATTTGCATCACCACGGATACATGGCGGAAATTTGCCGTCTATGAAAACAGCTAAGATAAAACTCAATTTCTTTATCCGTTTACCGATATATATACAACGAAGTTGTTTAAAAGGGGGAAATCATGGTGGAAAAGCGTGATTGGCTTGATTTCGGACTTATCGCTTTCTGGATTGCCGCTTGGGCATCGCTGGTTTACTTTGTGCCAGCAGCAGGCCTTTAAGCGGTAGAGAGGCAACAAAATTTAAAAAAACTACCTGAATCAGGGCCCATTCAGGTATTTGCGTGTAGGTTTGCTTTACGACTAGAGCATTTATGCTTTAGCGGTACTCTTCCTGTCTCTCCTCAAAAAGAATTTTACCAGCACCGGCTGCATATATATTGGTAACTGAAGCGCGCCAATTAAAGGTAGATACAAAGGTCCTAAAAATGCACCAGCAACAGAGTAAGTAAGTAGGACATTCCTGTTTCCTGATGTGATTGCCGCGACATACGCCTCTGAGCGCCCCTTACGCCAATAAAACGCTAAACCAATGACGAAAAACAAAATACAAATTGCAAATGCGATAAATAGCATTGTGATAGCAAAAGAGCGGTCGCTATCCCAAAGCCATCGGTATTGACCAGTTAATCCAAACGGAAAACTGAACACCAGGATAATGGTAAATTGCGCCAGCTTTCCATGAATGCGAGAAAGACGATGTTCTGGTACTAGCTTATGGATCGTGTAAGAAAAAAGCATCGGGCCGAAAATAAAGATGGATAACCTTAGGCAATAGTCTTGAAGGTCGAGTGAAAACTCATCAGTACTTAGCATCGTAAGGTTGATGTAAAGCGCCACTGGCATCATCAGTGTGCTGGTTATGGTAAATGCCATAGCTTTTAGTGGCTCAAAACCAACAGAGCGGACGATAGCAGGCGTAGCGAAAAGTGTTCCTGTGGCGCATACTGCGGTAGCAGCCATTAACAACTCTGTACTGGCACCAAAACCGATACCGAAAATCGAGACAACAATCGTCGTCAAACCACAGTGAACGAAGGCGTATACCCACGCGCTCGGGTCAATAATCGCTTTAACCAACGCTCTTTGGTCAATGCCAATCAACGTGAACAGCATCAAAGTAAAAAGTATGTAGGGGAGAAACGGCAGAGCAGATGATGAAAGGTCGGGGAAAGCAAAGCCTACAAAACCAGCCACTATGAGCAGGATAGAGGAATGTTTACTTAAAAGTGAAAGCAAGGGAGCCTCAGGCGTGTATTGTTAAAACCAGATGTTAACAAACTGAAATGGTTTTGATAAATAAATATTAATAATGAGTTTTATTGTGATGAATTTAGAGAGGAACCCTTAAATCCTCATTTTTTATGGCCTTTCATAATGAAGATGGTTTTTCATTCGGATTAATAAATCTAATCCTAAAAAGCAAATTAAGTCATTTTATTAACATACACCGAATGGATACAATTTGCTCAGTAAAGACAATCACATAGTGAGGCCGTTATGACACAGGCAGTTAACTTCGCTCCAGCAGTTGCTTCTGTAGAAAAAGTGCAGAAAAACTATGCGGTTTCTTTCAAAGGATTGATTGCCCATGCGATGGACCTAGTGCGCAAACGTGATCTGAATAAAGCGATTCGTTCGACGAATGAACTTCCAGAACACATCAAGCGCGATATCGGGCTGATCCGCTAAAAGTATATCTAGATTTGCTAATAGATAAAAAGCGTTGGCGTTAAAGTCAACGCTTTTTAATTTTGGCGTACACCAAGAATTTATATCAATCTAACTTCAACTTTCCCCCTCTATTCTCTGGACAAAAACTGGGCGTTTCGTCACTATGAACTACCGAACTAGTTCAATTATTGAGAGTGACTTAACGTGGGACTTTTTGATTGGTTATTCAGTAGTAAAGAAAAACCGACTAAAGAAACAGAGCCAAACGAATACAAAGGTTTTCTGATTTACGCAGAAGCTAAATCAGAAGGCGGTCAATTCCGAATTAATGGGCGCATTTGTAAAGAATTGGATGGTGAACTTAAAACGCACAGTTTCATCCGTTCAGATTTATTGCCTTCTGAAGACAGTGCCAATGAGTTGATGTTGAAGAAGTCTCAACTATTTATCGATCAAATGGGCGACAGAATGTTTTGATTGATCAGACTCTTATGTTCATAACAGATAGATTTGTCGGAAATGACCCAGATAAGCAAAAGCAAGGATTTAGGTCAAAAAGTACATCAGAAGTTCGTAAGGATACGGAACGTCGCAGATATGTGAGCTAATTGAAAGTTAATAAGATTTAAATCAGAACGTTAGTAGTAGCGCGTTACATCAGGTCTGACCTCTGGCCTTAAACAAATGGCGTTATTTTATTACTAAAAGTCATTAAAATTGCCTCGTTATGAGCTTGATAATGAATTATTTTGGTTTTTTTCCTACAAAAGTGTTGATTAAGCTTTTTCAGTTCGCTACAAACAATTTACTTACACTGCCAATAGTCAGGGACTAACTATGCAAATTGGTGTACCAAAAGAAATACTTGCGCACGAAACGCGAGTTGCTGCCACACCGAAAACGGTTGAGCAGTTATTAAAAATGGGCTTCGAAGTTGTTGTCGAAAAGGATGCTGGGCAACTGGCGAGTTTTGATAACGCTGCTTTCGAGCAGGCCGGAGCGAAAATTGTTGATGCCGACGCTGTTTGGCAGTCCGACATTATCTTCAAGGTCAATGCGCCGCACAGAGATGAAGCAGCAGGTATTGACGAAATCAATCTCATCAAAGAGGGCGCAACGCTCATTAGCTTTATCTGGCCAGCCCAGAATGAAGCCTTGATGCAAGAGCTCACCACAAAAAAAATCAATGTTCTAGCGATGGATTCTGTGCCGCGCATTTCTCGTGCACAAGCGCTGGACGCATTGAGCTCCATGGCAAACATTGCTGGTTATCGTGCAGTGGTTGAAGCCGCACACGAGTTTGGTCGCTTTTTCACAGGCCAAATCACTGCAGCAGGCAAAGTACCGCCAGCAAAAGTATTTGTAGCCGGGGCTGGCGTTGCTGGTCTGGCAGCCATTGGTGCAGCGGGTAGCCTTGGTGCAATTGTTCGCGCGTTCGACGTTCGTCCTGAAGTAAAAGAGCAGGTTGAAAGTATGGGCGCTGAGTTCCTGCAAGTCGATTTTCAGGAACAGGCGGGCAGTGGCGATGGCTACGCAAAAGAGATGTCTGATGACTTCAATAAAAAAGCTGCTGAGCTCTATGCTGAACAAGCCAAAGACGTTGATATCATCATTACAACAGCATTGATCCCAGGCCGCCCGGCACCGAAGCTGGTGACCAAAGAGATGGTCGATTCGATGAAAGCAGGCAGCGTAATTGTTGACCTTGCTGCTGCGAACGGTGGTAACTGCGAATACACAGAAGCTGACAAAGTTGTTGTGACTGATAATGGCGTGAAAATTATTGGTTATACCGACATGGTTGGTCGTCTGCCAACACAATCGTCACAGCTTTATGGTACCAATCTGGTTAACCTGATGAAGCTGCTGTGCAAAGAAAAAGATGGCAACATCGATATCGATTTTGAAGACGTGGTTCTGCGTGGTGTAACTGTTGTTAAAGACGGTGAAATCACCTGGCCAGCGCCACCAATTCAAGTGTCTGCGCAGCCACAAGCTAAAGCAGAACCAATTGCGCCTAAAGAAGAGAAAGTCGAAGAACCAACATCACCAGTGAAGAAAATTGCTGCACTGGCAGTGGGTCTTGGTGCATTTGGCTGGGTGGCTTCTGTTGCACCACCAGCTTTCCTCTCACATTTCACGGTATTCGTACTGGCTTGTGTTGTTGGTTACTACGTAGTTTGGAACGTGACACATGCTCTGCATACCCCACTGATGTCGGTTACTAATGCTATTTCAGGCATTATTGTTGTGGGCGCGCTACTTCAGATTGGTCAGGGTAATGGTGTGGTTTCTTTCCTCGCCTTTATTGCCGTTCTCATTGCAAGCATAAATATCTTTGGTGGCTTTACTGTTACCAAACGCATGCTTGAAATGTTCCGTAAAGATTAATAGGAGTAGCAAAGAATGTCTGCAGGACTAGCACAAGCAGCCTACATCGTTGCTGCATTGTTTTTCATCTTGAGCCTTGCTGGCCTATCAAAGCAAACTTCAGCAAGATCAGGTAATTACTTTGGTATCGCTGGTATGAGCATCGCGCTCATCGCGACCATCTTTGGCCCATATTCTGAAGGTCTTTCTTGGATCTTTATTGCGATGGTCATTGGTGGTGCTATCGGTATCTACTACGCCAAACGCGTAGAAATGACTGAAATGCCAGAACTGGTTGCGATCCTACATAGCTTTGTAGGTATGGCTGCCGTTTTGGTGGGTTACAACAGCTACTTAGAGCCACCAGTATATGCTGGCGAGTTTGCACACACTGAACACGTTATTCACATGGTGGAGGTGTTCTTGGGTGTGTTCATTGGTGCTGTTACTTTCACTGGTTCGATTGTCGCGTTTGGTAAGCTACGTGGTATCATTTCGTCTTCTCCTTTGAACTTACCACACAAGCACAAGATGAATCTGGCAGCAGTTGTTATTTCAACTTTGCTAATGGTTTACTTCGTGAAGGCAGACGGCAGCACGTTTGCACTGCTTGTGATGACGCTGATTGCTTTTGCTTTCGGTTATCACTTGGTTGCCTCAATTGGTGGTGCGGATATGCCGGTGGTCGTTTCAATGCTGAACTCGTATTCAGGTTGGGCAGCAGCGGCGGCAGGTTTCATGCTGGCAAACGATCTCTTGATCGTTACTGGTGCACTGGTAGGTTCGTCTGGTGCGATTCTGTCTTACATCATGTGTAAAGCCATGAACCGTTCTTTCGTCAGTGTTATTGCTGGTGGCTTCGGCCAGGAAATCTCTGTGTCTTCAGATGTTGAGTACGGCGAACACCGCGAAGTGTCTGCTGATGAAGTTGCGGAGATGCTGAAAGATTCTCGCTCTGTGATCATCACCCCTGGATACGGTATGGCGGTTGCTCAGGCACAGTACCCAGTACATGAAATCACTGAAAAGCTGCGTGCGAAAGGCGTTGATGTTCGCTTTGGTATCCACCCTGTTGCGGGGCGTCTGCCAGGCCACATGAACGTACTGCTTGCTGAAGCAAAAGTACCTTATGACATCGTTCTGGAAATGGACGAGATCAATGATGATTTCCCAGAAACAGATACCGTTCTGGTTATCGGTGCTAACGACACCGTAAACCCGGCGGCGATGGAAGATCCAAACAGCCCAATCGCAGGCATGCCGGTTCTGGAAGTTTGGAATGCGAAGAACGTTATCGTATTCAAGCGCTCTATGAATACAGGTTATGCTGGCGTTCAGAACCCACTGTTCTTTAAAGACAACACGGCAATGCTGTTCGGTGATGCGAAAGAGAGCGTTGACGCGATCTCGAAAGCTATCTAATCCAGTAAAACGAATGAATCAGGCCAGCAAGTTGCTGGCCTTTTTCGTGCGAGAAAGCCGCAGATAGCAACTTTTCTTGCCGAGACTCTTACAAACCACTGACATTGTGAAATATTTTGATGGTAATCTCACCCCATGCAAAAGTTCCTGATTGTTTGTTTTACATTGTTCAGTTCGCACGGCTGGGCAAACGCGTCGTTTCCTGAACAGCTGAGTGCGTTCAGGCTATCGCTATTGGCTGAACGACCAATCGCTACTTATGCTCTTAATGCCATTCACAGCGAGTACCCAAAGGCACTGTTAGTGCCTGACAGTCTTCTACCGCAATCTTCGAACTACCCGTTGAAAGATCTTAAGCGTCTCTATCAGTCATCAGAAAAATGCAAAGGACCATGGCCTGTGAGTCCTCTGGTGACGGATCCTTTGGTATTTACCCGTGCGATGTGCTTCAACACACAACTGCCTTCTGTATGGTTTTCTCGCTCTAATCTTATTCACCCGGGCGGGGGGAGCTATGCGGCAAAGTACGTAGAGAAGTTTCCTGATCGCCGCGATGAGCTACTTCGTTTTTTCCACATAAAAGAAAGGTTGCTGTCACCGCCGGATACCTTGCTCGGTCGCTTACAACGTATGCCTGAAAATGGCATCAATGCATTGAACGGTGGTGCGGAATCAATCTTGTCAGGAGAAGACCTTTGGGTTCGCGAAGGTAGCCAATACAAGCTTTACAACACTGAAGCTTGGTTGCCGCTTCTTGAAAAGCAAAACCTCATGGCTTCGCCGATTGACGAAAATGGGTTCTGTCTCTCACGTATAGGTAATGTCTGTTGGAATCAGAAGCAGGCACCGTCTTATTGGTCTCAGCTTGTTATCGCGTTGGCAGTCATCAACATTCTATGGATTGCAGGATGGGTGTTTAACCGTTGGACGGTAAAACGTCGTTTGATGCAGGAGCGGATGCTGGTCTTGCAGATCCTGACCCACGAGCTTCGCACACCAATAGCCAGTTTAGGGATGACGGTAGAAGGGTTTCGCCGTAAATTCGACAGCTTGCCAGAGCCCCTTTATGATGAGTTTCGTCGCCTTTGTGAAGATTCCATGCGACTAAAACAACTTGCCGAGGCGAGCAAAGACTACCTGCAATCCAACCAGCAACAACTGGTAAAGGAAGATATTCCTTCTCTGGAGGATTGGCTTGGTTACCTGTGCGAAGAGCGTCAGGTAAAATTGGAGGTGAAAGAAGACGGACCGATTACTGTCAATATTTATTGGTTGACGACTTCACTCGACAACCTTATAAGCAATGCCAAAAAGTACGGTGTAACACCTGTGATGGTATACGCCGAAATAAACGACGACATGTTATCGATTCGTGTTCAGGATCAGGGAAGACTGACCGCCAAGGATTGGAAAACGATTCGAAAACCTTTTGTCAGCGAAAAAGGCCTGGGGCTTGGACTGACAATTGTGGAAGCAATGATAGAAAGGATGGGGGGCAGACTGACTTTGTTTGGGCCGCCTACCACATTTACTTTGGAGATACCTTGTGACCCAACAAACGACTCTGTTGCTGGTTGAGGATGATGCAAACCTGGCAGATGGTCTTCTCGCCAGTTTGGAACAGAACGGTTATAAATGCCTTTACGCCGATTGCGCCGGAAGAGTAGAGGCGCTATGGGCGCAAGCTGATTTAGTCGTTCTCGACCGTCAGCTTCCGGAAGGCGATTCTATGGAATGGCTTCCTGCCTGGAGAAAAATTAAAGAAGTTCCAGTCATCATGCTCACTGCGATGGTCTCTGTACGAGACCGCGTAGGAGGCCTTGATTCCGGTGCAACGGACTACATGACCAAACCATTCGCGGAAGCCGAACTTCTGGCACGTATCCGTGTGCATCTGCGTCGTCCCCTGACTGAGGGCGACACGGCTGCCGTTGATGACATTGTGGTCGGTAAGCTTCGCATCAATCTATCTACGCGCTCTGTGATTTGTTCAGAGAGCGAAGTTATCCTCACACGTACTGAGTTTGATTTGCTGGCATTTCTGGCAAAGAATGCTGGTCGTGTTTTCACCCGTGATGAGCTACTTGACCAGGTTTGGGGCTATAACCATTACCCAACCACACGAACGGTCGATACCCACGTGTTGCAGCTTCGCCAAAAATTACCTGAGTGTGAAATCGAAACTCTTCGTGGTGTTGGTTATCGGATGAAAATGTACTAATGAAACCCTCGGTATTCCTTTTAATAGCATCGATTGTTCCATTTGGAAGCACAGCAGCATGGTTCAGCGGATCAGACGCACTAACATCTGCTCACCAACGTTTACTGGAAGGGAATACCGCTCAGAGTTTTGATGCCATGGTTGAAGCATGGCAACAGGACAAAACAGATACAGAGCAACGTCACCTGACTGAGCTGCTTTCGCTGGCCATCAGTGAGGATTGCGGGAGAAGTTTGAGTACACTTTCTCTTCCAAACTGGCTTCAAGCGATGGTTATTCGCCGCGAAACAGTACAAACCCCGAACCGTGTGTATTACCAATTCTCGATCTATGGTTCTTCTGACGCGGGCATTTCCAACGTTACCTTTTCTGAGTGGCCTGAAAGGAAACTCCTGAATGCGAACCTAACGTCTGAAAATTCAAACAGTTTCAAGCTGGATATAGGTGGTCTCTCAGGCGCCGTTCACGCTGGTCTCTACAAGCTTGATGTGATGTCGACTGAAAGTGAGAGCTGGTCATCCTGGGTGTTGGTTTCTCAGCCAGAGCCAATTCAGAAGATCAGTTGGAAAGACAGTCGAAGCTGGCGTATCGCGCCACCCACAGATTTGAAAAGCACGTGTCCTAGGCCTTTCTTGTCAATGAACCTGTATCAAACCGATGTCGGTGAGGATGCGCCAATCTGGTCTGAGGAAAAAGATAAGAATTTGCCTACATCGCTGCCAGTTATTGACGTACCAAACGGACAATACTGGTTTTCTGTAGCGCTTATCGAAAGGCGTTGGCAAGGAGCTATATTGTTTGAAGATGTCCAACGAATTGCCAGATTTATTGATTTACCTGATGTGGACCTGAGGGAGCTTTCACTTAAACCCGGTCAAGAATAAGCCTGTTAACATAATTTCTTTGATCTTCTATCAATAACACCACTCATTGGTTTGAGTGATGTCACACCTTCAAGAATTGTCTCTTTATTGCTAAAAGGCTTCTACTACCCTCTGTAGAGAAAGTAGACACAATGCCGTTTTAAAGTACAAAACTCGCAGTGTCTCCCGCCTTTTGAACCACAGAGATGGAATTCTTACCATGAAAAAGAGTTTACTCGCATTCAGTATTGCGCTGATTTCTATGCCCGCACTGGCTGCTAATTACAGTATTGATACCCGAATTGATGCCATGGGTGGCGCGGGTACTGCCGCAGCAGATTTCCTATCTGCTGGTTTCCATAACCCTGCGTTAGTCGCTATGGATCCAGACAGCTCTTTTGGTGTGTTGTTTCCTGTTATCGGCTTACAGTATCGCGATCCAGATAAATTGGTTGATGGACTCGAAGATTTCGGCGGAGTATTTGATACGTTTCAAGCTGACCCAACAAATAGTGATAACCGCACTAACGCTGCTAATGCACTAAGAAACTTACAAAATAAGCTCGCTTATGTAAGCGGTGGTATTGGTGGTGCGATTGCGCTTCCAACCTCTACGATATCAGGCAACTTCTTCGTAAAAGGTTATACCGAAGCCGTGGTGATGCCAGAAGTCTCGGATAATGACATATCGAACATAGAGAACCCTGCACTTGATCCTAACGGGGATTATAGTTTGACCTCTCAAGGCCGTGTGTTGGCATTCGGTGTTGTTGACGTAGGATTAGCATTGGCGGGGAATCTTGAATTAGCAGGGCAGCGCTTTGCTGTTGGTGTAACGCCAAAATCACAGAATTACTATACCTATCACTACCAAGTCTCAGTTGAGAACTTCGAAGGAGACGACTGGGATTCTGATGCGAACCGCACGGAAGAGAGTGCGTTCAACGTTGACCTGGGCGCAGCATGGCAGACTGGTCCATTCCGTGTTGGCTTCGCCGCCAAAAATCTGATTTCACAGGAAATCAAAACGGTTAACCGAACGCGTGAATACACTTACCATATTGAGCCGGTTTATACCGTTGGTGGAGCATTTGTGACGGATCTTTTTGTTGCAGCGATTGATGTGGATCTGAATGAACAAAAACGCTTCTCAGCGCCAAGTGGTCCAGCTATTGTCGACAATACTCAGCTAGTGCGTCTAGGCGCTGAATTTAATGCTTTTGGTTGGGCGCAATTGAGAGCAGGTTACATCAACGATCTTGAAAATACGCTGGATGGCACCGTGACGTTAGGTCTTGGCCTATCGCCGTTCAATACGGTTCACTTCGACCTTGCGGCCCAACTCATAGATAGCAACAGCTACGGTGGTTCTGCTCAACTGGCATTTACCTTCTAAGGCAATTGGCAGTAGAATATGCGGCTTCTGAACAGGTTGATTTTGAGGTCGTAAATGAACGATATGCCAACGCTGAGCCATGCTGAGCAACAAGAAGCAGCAGAGCGAATTCATGCATTGATGGCTCAGGGCATGAGTAGCGGAGAAGCCATTATGCTGGTGGCCAACGAGATTCGCGAACGCGAAGCGTCCAAAAAAGATGATTAATGTGAAAGCGGCCAATATTTGGCCGTTTTCTTTTTATTTCCTAACGTTATCCTAAAGACTGTAAATTTAACCCTGCATAGCGAAGGGAATTATTAGATTAAAGGGGCGACGTTGAACGATCGGCTAATTCTGGCAAAAACATTCGCTCGTGCCCGTCATGAAGGGCAGAGATATGGAGAGTTTCCCTATTACGTTCATCTGGATGATGTGGAGAAACTGGCGCAACCTTTTGGTATCAACGCAATGATTGTGGCGCAACTGCACGATGTGCTTGAAGACACAACAACAAGTGTGGACGAATTAGTCCATGACTTTGGCGATAAAATTGCTCTGTCAGTCAGTTACCTCACCGATCCTGTCTCGGGGAACAGAAGTGAGAAGAAGCGGCAGCTTAACCAAAGGTTTCTTCAGCTTGATGAATCCGATGAAGCAGCAAGATTGGCCTTAATCGTCAAAGCTTGCGATCGATTATCCAACGTTAAAGCCTGCCGACTTTTCCATCCCGAAAAATTCGCTATGTATCAAGGTGAGCATCCAGAATTTCGCAAAGCAGCTTATCGTTATGGCTTGTGTGAGATGATCTGGTGGGAGCTGGATATGTTGATTGAAGTCGGAGACAAGATAGCCCGCTACTAAGGTGGGATGTCATCAGACCCTAGCAATATATAAAAAAGCGCTCACCTTGAGCGCTTTTCTCTCACTAGTCGCTAAGTTTACTCATCGTCATAGATGGTAGGAATGGGTTGGCGCTTATGCTGAGTGGCATTGTAGATAGCCACCAATCTATCTTTAACACGTTCTTCAACGGCTTTGCCTTCAAGAAAATCATCAATCTCGTCGTAAGTCAGCTGAAGGGCATCTTCATCTGCTTTCTGTGGAGATAGTTCTTCGAGGTCTGCTGTAGGGGTTTTCACAACAAGAAGTTCAGGTGCACCCATGTGCGCAGCAAGTTGGCGGACCTGACGCTTGCTCAAACCAAACAGTGGTGCCAAATCGCATGCGCCGTCACCAAATTTTGTGTAGAAGCCGGTGATGTTTTCGGCTGAGTGATCGGTACCTAGCACCAAGCCACCAACCATGCCTGCGATTTCATATTGGGCTACCATACGGGCACGTGCTTTAACATTACCCTTAACGAAATCGACCTTGGCATTGTCTGTTGGGATAAGACCAGTACCATCAAGTGCAGAAAGCGTTGAAGCATGCAAGCCATCTACACCATCTTTAATGTTCACGCTGACAGAGTGTGTAGGTTGGACAAAGCTGAGCGCTAACTGGGCTTCGTCTTCATCTTTCTGAACGCCATAAGGCAAGCGTACTGCAATGAATTGGTAATCAGATGAACCTGTTTCTTCATTCAGTTGCTCAACGGCTAATTGTGCTAGACGACCACAGGTAGAGGAGTCGACGCCACCACTGATGCCCAAAACCAAAGATTTAGTACCAGAGGCCTTCAATCGGTTTTTGATGAAAGTGATGCGACGTTGAACTTCAAACTCAGCATCGATTGTTGGCAATACTCGCATTTCTTCGCGGATAGCTTGTTCCATTTCAAGACAGACCCTTTTGACGTGTTTCGTTTATTCTGCAACATCCTAAGCTCAAAATCATGATCAATATTGCCTCAAGTTGTAGTTGGTGAAGATTTCACTCTTTAAGCGCGCAAGTCACCGTACTTTCTCACCATATTGATGCAATAACAGACTTGGTAGATGGTTTCTTGTTCATCTAATCCCGCTTTGACTGCAAATTGATTGAAGGTGATAGAGTGAATCGGTTATCAATAGATTATGGATGCAAAAATACATAAGAAAAAATGAGTAAAACGGAATTACGGCAAAACATTGCCATCTTTGGCAGCGCATTTAATCCGCCGAGTTTGGGGCACCTGAGTGTTGTGCAACGGCTCCACCATTTCGATCAAGTACTATTGGTGCCAAGCTTTGCCCATGCATGGGGTAAGCAGATGGCGGATTTTGCTCTGCGTTGTGAGTGGGTCAACGAATTTATTCGCGAAGCAAAATGCGAAAATTTAACGCTTTACCGTGAAGAGGAAACCCTTTGTGAGGAAGAGTCGGTGACCACATGGACTCTACTTAATCATATTCAGCAGCAATATCCCAATTCTGATCTCACCTTCGTACTAGGGCCAGATAATCTTCTAAACTTTTCAAAGTTCCACAAATCGGCAGAGATTTTGCAAAGGTGGAACGTACTTGCTTGCCCTGAAACTTTACCCGTCAGAAGTACGGCGATCAGGGAGCGTTTACTGGCAGGGAAATCTATCGATGACCTAACTACGCCAGCACTGGCTAACAAATTGACGTCTGACGACTTCAGCCAATAAAAGAAACAACGACTTTATCAGCGCAGTATTTTGATAGACCCTTTGGCGTGATCCCGACGCGCAAAGGCACTTTGGAGGCGTTTGATAAAGCTAGGGAAGATGCATAATCTTGATTTCTATAATAATACCCAGACTCATTGCGGCGACATTCTTTGTTACGCCGTCACTTTCTACGGCCGCATTTATTGAAACAAGCACTGTCATTGACGGTGTAGATGTCGCCAACTCTATTAATTTTTCACAATCGCAAGATCGCAGTGTGATTGAGTGGCAAGTAAAAGACCAGGTTCTTCCGACTGTTTGGGACAGTTGGAAACATGACTGGGATATTCCGCATTTCCTCTCCACGCAAACTGGCGCTTCGTACTATGGATTTGGAGTATGGAAGCCGGAAGAGTATCAGCAGCAAAGCTTGACTGAGGTGGGGATGGAAGACTGGTTACTGAACCATGGTCTGAATTTCAGCTTTACCACGGAATCAAACAGCAGAGATACCCGATACCGATTTGATATGCGCTGGCATGAAGAAACCAATACCGAGTTCTTGCTTCAAATGCAGGTGCCTATTAAATAGCTCCAATCGTTTTTTCAATCTGTAGCATCAATTCCTGTTCAGTTATTGATGCTTGCTGCGCGATTTTCGCCAATTTCTGGCCTGACTTCAGTTTTTTCACACAATCCCTAATACTGAGCTGGAGTGCAATTTGTTCTCCAGAAAAGCCAGTCAGTTGAAAAATGCTCTGGTCCTTTTGCTTTTTTTTATCATTCAAGTTTTCAAGCTTTGTAATGGCTTCAGCCAATTTTAAGGTGTTTGCATCGTACCTGTCGTTTGGTGACACCGTCGAAAGATAATCTCTGGCACATCTTAAAAGGCGACCATGAGAACCAGACCAACTTCCATTGGTTTCCAGATTTAGTTGCTGTGCTATACCTTGGAGGAGTAGAGATGGTAAAACATAACCTGCGGAATTTGGCAGCACGACAGTTGAACGCACAGAGAAATCAAGCGTTGAAACGACGGAGCCTTGCAGAATGGTAACGGCGCTCAAGCAGCCTGTGGGCAGCCAGAACCCTTGGCCTTTACAAACAGGTAGTTCCAATTTTCCAAGACGGATCAGGGCCAATCCCTCGTGGACCAGGATGTAAGAAGACTGAGGCTGCTTTTTTCGAGGGCCGACGATGAGATGGTCTGCTTTTTGGTGCAAAAACTCTATGGCTTGTTTCATGTTAACCTTCTCTCATTGCAAGGCGCACATAGTCTTTGGTTTTCAAGGGGAGATCAAGCGCGGTGAATCGTCAAGTATGGCTTGTTGTCTAAAAATACATCGAGTTGTTACAATCATTAGTAACTAAAGTGAGGTAAGACCTCCAACCTCTGTATAATGGCGATTAAAACAATGTTCGAAATCCCATATCTGCGTAAAATGGCGCAGTTTTTATCGGAGCAAGTAGAATCACGTGCAACAAAATAATGATCCTTTCTTAGAAATTCGTCCTTACAATAACGATGAGGTGCCTGGTGCGATTGATCGTCTCATCGAAGACGAAGAATTCATCTCAGCCATTTTAAAGTACCGCTTCCCACAGTTTTCTGGCATTGCTGGCTGGCTTCTTAAGCCGATTTTGAAGCGATACCTACATTCCAAGTGGAATAAAATCAAAACTGTTCGTGACGTTCAACTCCATATTGCCACATACATGGATTCAATGATAAAAAGCACGTCGGAAGGTTTGACGACAAGTGGTTTGGACAAGTTGGATCCTAACAACAGCTATTTGTTTGTTTCTAATCACCGCGATATAGCGATGGACCCAGCGATGGTCAACTGGTGTCTGCATGAGAATCAGTTTGATACGGTTCGCATCGCCATTGGTGACAACCTGCTTAAAAAGCCTTGCGCAACTGAACTGATGAAACTGAATAAGAGTTTTATCGTTAAGCGCTCTGCGAAAGGCCCACGAGAAATGATGAAGGCGTTGGGTCAGTTATCTGCTTACATCAAAGCCTCTTTGGATGAAAAGCAGTCTATTTGGATTGCGCAGAGAGAAGGTCGTGCGAAAGACGGCAACGATAAAACAGATCCTGCGATTTTAAAAATGTTCTTCATGGAGGGGCGTCGTCAGAAAATTGAATTTGCTGACTATGTGGCTTCGCTGCGTATAGTTCCGGTGACAATCTCTTATGAAAACGATCCATGTGATGCAGCAAAAGCGAACGAGCTTTACCGCAAGCAGCAAGAAGGTGGATACGAAAAGGGTGAGTTTGAAGATATCGAAAGCATCGTTCAAGGCATTGTTGGCCAGAAACGCAGAATCCATGTCGCGTTTGGTGACGTGATTGGTAACGAGTTCGATTCACCTGAAGCGCTGGCTGTAGAGATTGATCGCCAGATTTATCAAAACTATCACTTGTTCCCAGCAAACTATATTGCTGCGGGCAAAGAGCACAGCTCAATCACCGATAGTGACCGCGCCCAGTTTGATAGCAAGCTTTCGTCATTGCCAGAAGGTGTAGCTCAGATTGTTAAGGCAATGTACGCGATGCCGACCGATAAAAAAGCTGACGCATAATATTGATTTATAGAACGAAAAGGGGATGTGACATTGTCACATCCCCTTTTTCTTTATCAGCTTAAATGACTCGAATATTTTCAGAAAGGAAGTCTACAAAGTGTCTGACCTTCGGTGCTAAATACTCTCTACGAGGGTATACGGCATAAACGGGCAGCTTCAATGTCGGCTTCCAATCCTTCATCAATATCGTCAATTCGCCATTCTCAATTTCACTATCCAATAGATAAGTAGCGATATAAGCGATGCCTACGCCTGACTTGGTCGCCTCCAAAACTGCCGGGGCATTGTTAATGCGGTATGAGCCTCTGACAGTCACTGATTGCTCGCTACCATCTCGTTTGAATGGCCATTGATCATAAGTGCGCTGGACACTTTGATAGGTAATACAATTGTGTTCGCGAAGATCAGAGGGATGCTTTGGTGATCCATGTGCTTCGAGATAAGAGGGAGAGGCAACAAGCTTAAATTGGCAATCACCAAGTTTCCTGGCAACCATGCCTTCCGGCGGTGCTTCATGAATCGCTAACCAACAATCAAATCCATCCTCTACCAAGTTCGGGCGGTGATCGAACAAGTGTATTTCTAATTCGAGCGCTGGGAACTGTGTTTGAAATGCTGAGAGCAATTTTGTGATTTGAGCATTACCAAACGACTGAGCAACACCAACCTTTAATCTTCCGGAAACCTCATTCCTAAAACCTGCAACCATGGCTTCAGCGTCTTGCATGGTTTCGACAATCTGGCGCCCGAAGGCTGCATATTGTTCGCCGGCTTCGGTTAGGGCAACAGAGCGGGTATTTCGTTGAACCAGTTGAACACCTAATCGTTCTTCGAGATAGCGAATTTGCTTACTGACTTGAGACTTTGAAATCCCAAGGTACTCGGCCGCGCGGGTGAAGTGTTGTTCATGCGCCACAGTCGCCAGGACTACCATTTGCTGAAGGTTATCTAACATATGGAATTTTCGTTAGTTATCGAGAGGAGGATAGCGTATCACATCTCTTCCCAATTCACTGAGTGACGTTGTCACAAAGAAGTGAAACTCATTTATTTAAATTTGATACTGCCAACATTCCTTCAATGAGGAGAGAGCAGGAGCTTGAAAAACATTTTCTCTGCGCATTTGTCATCAAAAATTCATTCAAGCAAAAGGCTAGAAGTAGCTGCGTAAGGATTGTGTTCAATGATCCGCACTCTAGTTCTGAATCTGCACAAATCAGGTTCCAGATCGTTTTATGAAAGGGAATTACGAAAAGCGTTAAACGCTATAGCATTGATAAAAACCTCAATAAATCCTTTTATAACAATATTTTATATGATTTGTTTTCAAGTGGAAACAATATGAATAAGTGTAAGTAAGCACTAACATACATTTGTTGTAAACCTACAGATCTAGAGGATCTTTTGTCGTTACTTTGAATAGATCGTGAACATGACTAAATGGAGAATGAATCAAATCGATTTGAAGGATTGATAAGAATTGTTTCTATTGATGGGGAATGAGATTTAAAATTGCGGCAGAAATTCAGGTATTTGATGTGAAACTCATCAATGGCCTGGTTCATTAAGGAGGTTTGTTTTCGGATGTTAGAAGTACTGTTTCGTTTCTTTGTGCTGGGATGCATGAGCTTTGGTGGTCCTGTCGCTCATATTGGCTATTTTCAAAGAGAGTTTGTTGAAAAACGTAAGTGGATTGAAGAAGAAAAGTTTTCGATGGCGTTAAGCCTATGTCAGTTCTTACCTGGGCCTGCAAGCAGTCAGTTGGGGATGTTTATTGGTTACCATCGCGCGGGCTACATTGGTGCAATGGCCGCTTTTATTGGCTTTACCTTCCCATCTTTTGCCTTATTGACGGCAGCGGCCATGTACAGCGCCAGTCTAGGCGAATCTTCGGCGCTCACTTTGCTTATCTCTGCTGCAAAGCTGCTTGCAGTGATTGTCGTGGCTGATGCTATCTGGACGATGGCCCGCAAGTTCATCAGTGACGCTGTCACATTTGTTGTTTGTATAGCTTCTGCTGCTTGGATCCTTTGGCAGACTGGCCTCGTGGCTCAACTGATGCCAATACTTGCCGCTGGTATTCTTGGTTGGTTGTTTATTCGTAAGCCAGAAGTAGCGACTGAAGCCAAAGAGCCAACAGGTATTAAGCAAACAGCCATTCTTTTCGGCGTGTTTGCTGCGCTATTAATACTTCCTGCTCTCAGCAGTGAACCGGTTATCAGCTTGTTTAACCACTTTTATCAAGCAGGAAGCTTTGTATTTGGTGGTGGCCACGTTGTGCTTCCACTTTTGCAACCTTTGATTGGTGACTCGGTTTCTGGTGATGCTTTGGTTGAAGGTTACGCAGCAGCACAGTTGGTTCCGGGGCCGATGTTTACTATTGCGAGCTACATTGGTGCTTCAATGGAAGGGATCAATCCAATCCTCGGTAGTGCAGTAGCAACCATTGCAATATTCCTTCCTGGGGCATTGCTATTGTTTGCTGCCATTCCCGTTTGGCAGGCTGTAATGAACCATCATAAGTTTGCAGGTTCTGTAGTACTGATTAATGCGGCAGTGGTTGGTCTTCTGGTTGCAGCATTCTATCAACCAGTTTGGATGTCAGCCGTTCATGGTGTTTCTGATGTCGTGGCAGTCATTGTTGGCTTTGCGGTTCTGCGTAAGTTTAATTTGTCAGTATTCTGGCTGCTTGCAGGTATGCTGGTTTACGCCATTGCTAAGAGCATGATGTAACACTAAATTGGTCACTCATTATTGAGCCCGCAAATGCGGGCTTTTTTGCTTTTACGGGAAACATCCATCCATCATAACGCACTATAACTATTTGTCTTTGCGTATTAATTGACAGTTCGGCAATGGTGCTACTTTATGAATTTGAGTGGGCTTTCTTGGGCAGGGACAAAGACAAAACGACTCTCGAGAAGTATAAAAGCGCCGAAGCTTCTCGGCGCTTTGGCTCTGGTAAAAGCCTAAAACTCCCATCGCTCAGTCTTACCTGCCTCTGAAGCGTGTTGAGCAAGTTCTAAGGTGTAAATACCTTTTACTGCGTCATAGGGGTCGATTGGCGGTGTGGTGCCATTCAAAATAGCTGATGCCAGGCTGGCAAAGAGCTCAGAGTAGCAGCCATGTTCCAATTCGATATCTTTTTCAGTGACGTTGTCACCGATTTCGAGCTTGCCAATATGTTGCTGGCGGCCAAATTCTGAATTTGTCACCGTGACGCCGTCACGTAGTTGTTGTTCCTGAATATCCAAACCGGCGCATGAGAAAGTGGCTTTGTCTCCTTGTACGACAAAGCGAGATCCTTTGCCTGAACGGTATGGACTGGAATTCAACACCACTTCTTTGTCAGCGTAATGCAGCGTCATCTTGAAGTAGTCGGTAGCTTGAGATTGTGGACGCATAGCTTTGCAATGAGCGGTGACAGCTAAGGGAGAGCCGAACAAGTGAAGCGCTTGGTCGACTAGATGTGAACCCAAGTCATAAAGAATGCCCGATCCTTCGCCAGCCTGTTCACGCCAGCGCTGGCGAACCTCAGGACGAAAACGGTCGAAGTTCGACTCGAAAACACGAACTTGTCCTAGTTCGTCAGATTCAATCAACGCTTTTACTGTAAGGAAGTCACCATCCCAGCGTCGATTCTGGTAAGGACAAAGAATTTTACCGCGAGCATTGGCGATTTTGATCAGCTCTAAACCTTGTCCGCTGTTTACCACGAAAGGTTTTTCGAGCAACACGTGGCAATCTGCTTCCAGCGATTGTTTGGCAAGGTCGAAGTGCGTGTGATTTGGCGTGGTGATAATGACCAAATCCAATTCCGCATCTCGAAGCATTTCTTCTATGTTTGAGTAGTACGCCGCGGAGGGGAGTTTCTCTGCCACTAAATCATGATTTGAAGAAACAACCGCGACAGGCTCGAAATCCGGATGAATAGAGAGAAAAGGAAGGTGGAAAGTCTGGGCAGCAAAGCCAAATCCTACGATGCCAGTACGAATCATTTGTCGTTCCTTGTTTTGTGTTCGTTTAGCGCTAGTATACGTGAGCAGATATAAAAAAGCCCTCATCAGAGGGCCGCTTACAGAGTTTGCTAACGTCAAGCCAGTACAACAGGATAATCACCCGTTGGATGAGGCATAACAGACACGGGCCAGCCGTAGACTTCCTCGATTATTTCAGGCGTCAGCACATCTGTTGGGATGCCATTTGCCGCTATTTTTCCTTTATTTAATATTAAGATACGGTCTGCATACTGTGCAGCAAGGTTGAGATCATGGATCACGGCGATCACCGCCGATCCGGCTTGTGCCATCTCTTTCGCCAAGCTTAATGTCTTGTGTTGGTGGCCAATATCCAGCGCACTCGTTGGTTCATCCAGCATCAATATGGTGTCTCTTGGAGATTTTGCTATTTGAGTTAGCACGCGGGCAAGGTGTACGCGCTGTTTCTCGCCCCCGGAAAGACTCGGGTAAAGCCTGTCAGCAAGATGGAGTACATCGGTCTTTGCCATGTTGTCAGATGCGATCTCAGCGAGTTCAGCTTGGGATGCACTCAACGCCAGCCCACCAAGTTCAACCACTTCTCGAGCGGTGAAGGCAAATGTCAGGCTACTGGACTGCGGGAGTATCCCCATTGATGCGGCGAGGTGTTCAGGTTTCCAATCTTTTGCGGATTTTCCATAGAAGCGAAGTTCGCCATTACATGGCCATTCGCGGCTAATCAATTTAAGCAGGCTACTTTTACCGGTTCCGTTTGGCCCAAGAATAATAGTTAGCTCACCCATTTTGAAAGACGTGCTGAAGTTATCCAGTAGAACCTTGTTACCCAGCGTTAGCGACGCATGTCGAATATCAATACCCATTATGCCAAACGACCTTTTTGTTTAAGCAGCAACGCCAGGAAGAAAGGCGCCCCTAGAGCCGCTGTGATAATGCCTACCGGGATTTCAAGTGGTGCAACAATGGTGCGAGCAATCATGTCGGATGCTAGCAGTACCAAACCACCTAAAATCGCTGAAACCGGAATGAGGGTACGATGATCTGGGCCAGTCAGCATGCGTCCGATATGGGGAACAACAAGGCCAATAAAACCAATCATGCCGGAAAGGGCAACTGTCACGCCGACGCCTGCAGCAGTGAGAAGGATGAGATTGCGCTTGAGCGATTGTACGTTAATGCCGAGATGACGGGCTTCAGCTTCACCCAGCAGCAAAGCATTTAGAGGTTTTGCATAGCGTTGGAACAGGAAGCCCAATACGGTTAATGAAACAAAAGCCAACCCAATCGCATCCCATGAAGCGCCGGCTAAAGAGCCCATCGTCCAAAGAGAAAGGTCGCGAAGCTCCTGATCGTCAGCAAAATAGTTTAGAAGCCCCATGCCAGCGCCAGCAATCGCGCCAAGCGCAACGCCTGCGAGTAACATGATCGTGACTGAAGTGCCATTACTACTGGTGCCCATGTAATAGATGGCAAAGGTCGTTAGCGCACCGCCCAGAAAAGCAAATACCGGTACCGTGCCCAGCACCAGAAATGCCGTATGGGTAATCACGCCACCAAATAGAACAATCGCAATGGCTGCTCCAAGGGAAGCACCGGCAGACACCCCGATAATACCGGGATCTGCCAATGGGTTTCTGAAAAGCCCCTGCATGACGGTCCCGCACATCGCAAGAATACCGCCTACAGCGATAGCCAGAAGTGTGCGTGGTAAACGGACTTCCTGAATGATCACAGAAACATAGTCAGGAAGGTCCGATTGAACGGGAAGTAATGCTTTCAAACTGTCGAAGAAGCCGATATTCATCGGCCCCAAAGTAATTGAGCTCACGACAGTGATGTACAACAAGATCGAAGATACGATCATCATCCACCGCGCTGAGACGCGGCGAGTCAGCAAATCATTCATGGAAATGTACTACTCACCAGCCACAATGCGTTTGTTAAGGTCGTTAGCGAGATTTAGGCTCGCCAAACCAAAGCCACCCAGAATTGCGTAGCCAGAAATAGGGATTATGTTGTCGTTCTTGAATGCAGGTGTTGCCCTCAATAAAGGCTGTTGCTTCACCATACCTTCAATACCGCCAACCTGCGAAAGGGTGCGTTCGGATACCAGAATGTATTCAGGCTGCATTTCTACGATAGACTCGGTAGACAGCGGCTTGTAGCTGGTGGTTTCTTTTGCCGCAGGGTTAACTCCGCCAGCCAACTCGATCACTGTGTTCACTGTGGTTTCATCACCCGCGACGGTCAGTGGGCGGCCATCAGACATCATCATGAACATCACTGAAGGGCGTTTTTCAGGTGCTGAGGCGTTCAACTTTCCTATTTTCTCAGCAACATCCGCTTTAATTTCAGCACCTTTGTCTTCAGTACCAGTAATCGACGCGACTGAATCCACGCGCTGATTAAAGTCTTCAATGGAAGTGCCTGTTGGCAGTTTTTGAACATCGACTTTTGCCGATTTCAATAGGTTCAACGTGCTTTCCGGACCCATCTCTGGCGAGCCCACGAGATGGGTAGGGCTTAGCGCCAATAGGCCTTCCGCTGACAACTGGCGATGATAGCCCAGTACGGGAATTTCTCTGCCATCAAGGTAATGGCGGCTGGTTAAATCTACTGCAACCACTTCTTTTTCTGCGCCTAGTGCAAACAAAAGTTCAGTGACGGTTGAGCCAGCGCTGATGATTCTTGCATCCTGGGCGAACGCCGATGAAGTAAATAAGCCAGTAAAAAGCAGCGCAGCAGCGCCAAGTTTGAAATTCTTTTTCATTGTTCTTCCATCACAATATTGGTGGCGTTGATATTGTTGTTTTGCATGAAGGCGAGGACTTTAAGCATGCTTTCCACATTGGCTTGTTTGTCCGCAGCGATCACCACCGGTTTATCAGGGGCTTGGTGAATAGCTTCCAGAAGCTGTGCCGTAAAGGATTCCCAGTCGTGAAGAGGTTCACCTTGAAGTGCCCACGAAGGTGAACCGCTCAACACGTTGATGGCGATAACTTCACGGTTTGGAGATTCCAGAACTTCTGAATCATTGGTTTGGGGAATCGCGATATCCATGGTTTTAATTTGGATGTTTGCCGTAAGCAGCAAAAACACCATCACGATAAAAATAATGTCCAGCAACGGCGTGAGATCCGGAGTGAATGATGTTGATTCACTTTCTGGTTGAGAGCGGATCATGCGGCGCTTTCCCTCGGTGACTCTGAGCTAGAACCAGCGCAAGGTTTGCAATGCTTCGGACAGTCCGCGCTTTCATCGAATGACACACCGGCGAGATGCAGGTTGAAGTGGTTCAGCACGTATTCAATTTTTGCTAGTGTGCGATCTGCCCACAGCGCAAAAACTTGTGATGAAGCAATAGCTGGCAGGGCAATCAGCAACCCCGCGGCTGTTGTAGACATCGCCAATCCCAAGCCATCGGCCAATTCTGCAGGTGAAATACCACCTTGTGTGGCTGAAAGTCCTTTAAACATTTCTATCAGGCCGACAACGGTTCCCAGCAGACCAATCAAAGGACTCAGCACGCCAATAATGTTCAGCAATTTGAGACCTGCAGTGAATTGACGGCGTTTCTTTTGCAGCCAGATAGAAACAGCTTCTTCACGCAAAGATTTAGTGAAATGACGATGATTGATCAGCATGCAGATCCCTTGGGATAGGGTGCTTTTGTCCTGCTGATGACGCTCTACATACGTTTCTAGCTGTTTATCATTGGTCAGCGAAAGTGAGTAGATCTCTTTTTGCAAAGGTTTGCTGCCCGTTTTGGTATTCATAACAACGAAAACGATGCGCTCAAAGATGAGCATCAACATGAGTGCGGAAAGCAGTGTCAAAGGCCAGGTCATGATGCCCAGCTGAGCGTGGATTGACGTGAAAAATTGTAAGTCGAACATGATTAATCCAAATTAAAACGAACAGGAATTCTTACTCTGTGCGCCAGGGCGACACCGTTTTCTTCGTGGCCGTTGAAGCGCCACTTTTTCACCGCATCCATTGCAGCGCCATCAAGCAATTCAAACCCTGAACTCTTCAGTAAGGAGCGATTGGTTTGATTGCCTTCTTCGTCCAGCCAGACTTCTATAAGCACTGTGCCTTCCATCCCTTTACGTTTTGCCATTCTCGGGTATTTAGGTTGGGAAGGGCGGACTTTAAATGTGGGCCTTTCGACCAACATGGGAGAAGATGATTTCGCTTGAGTCATTTGACTTTCTTCACTCATCTTTTCAGCAATTTCTTTCGGTTTTTCCTCAGGTTTTTCTATTGTTTTTTTCGGTGGAAGAGGCTTTGTTTTCTCTTCTTTGCTTTCCTTCTTCGTCACCTTCTCAAGTGGCTTTTTCCTGGTTTCTTTTGGCGGGTTGACCTCAGGCTTCACCTTTTTCTGAGTTTCGACTTCTGCCTTCTTAGGTGGCTCCTTTTTTACTGAAGGAGATTTAACCGGTTTAGGTTCTGGCTGTGGCGTTTCTTGCTGTGGAGGATCTTCGACAGGAGCGGGTTCTGGCTCTTTTGGTACCTGTTTCGTCGACGCAATGAGCTGGATAGCCACACGATTTCCCGCATTGGCATCGTTAATTGTGAATTGAGGCGAGGGCGGTTGAGCCCAAATCGCCAAACTATGCAGTGCAACTGAAACGACACCACAAACTACGTACCGTCGAGTGTTCACACGTACTCCTGAAGAACTGATTTTAATAAGTGATTAGGTGCATTATGCATGAAATGCTAATGAGATCAATTATCAGTTGCATTATTATCTTTTATGAATATGATTGAAATCACAAGGAAACAGCTCGCAGTTTGACGCTGTTAATGTTAAAGGTTGCAAAATGAGATGAATGTTGATCTTCACAATCCGGAATTGGTCGGGCTAAGAACACCTGATCCACTTCGTTTTGCTTTTCAACGCAAGAAGAGTGCGCATGCCGGTGGCATGATGCGTTCAGTTAATTCTGAAGATATCCAAACTACGCTTGAAAAAGCACATGCAATCCCAGCGTCATCGGCGCATGCACCGCGCTGCCTGTACATTCACATTCCGTTTTGTCGCGTGCGTTGTACCTACTGCAACTTCTTCCAATACGCATCCAGCAAGTCATTGTTTGAAGGTTACGTTGAAGCACTGCGCGCAGAAATTCGATGGAAAGCCTCGCAAGTCTGGAGTCAGTCAGCGCCGTTCCAAGCGGTATACATTGGCGGGGGAACCCCAACCGATCTCAGTGGCGAACAAATCCGAATGATCGTCTCTGATATCCGCAGCCAATTTCCGCTGACACCGGACTGCGAAATCACACTCGAAGGTCGTATCAACCGTTTTGGATTGGACAAATTTGAAGCGGCACTGGAAGGAGGCGTTAACCGCTTCTCGTTCGGCGTTCAGAGCTTCAACACTCAGGTCCGTCGCAGTGCGAAGCGCCTTGATGACCGGGAAGTGGTGTTGGACAAAATCCAGCAATTAGCCAAATACAACGCGGCACCTATTGTTCTCGATTTGCTTTATGGCTTGCCTCACCAAACTCTGGATATCTGGCAGCAGGACTTGAATGACTATCTTGAGTCCGGTGCTCATGGTGTCGACCTGTATCAGCTCATCGAAATGCAGGGCTTGCCAATGGCAAAGTTGGTTGAGCAGGGCAAATTGCCGTATCCGGCAGATACACAAATGAAGGCCAGTATGTTTGAGATGGGCGTGAACTTCATGGCGAAGCACCATCAGAAACGTCTCAGCGTTAACCACTGGTCTTCAGACAACCGTGAACGCAGTATTTACAACTCGTTAGCGAAAACAACTGCGGAGATCATGCCTTTAGGGGCCGGGGCTGGTGGCAATGTCAATGGATGCCAGATGATGCAGACCCGCGATATGGATACCTACATCTCAGCGATCAATGATTTCCGTTACCCTGTCACTATGATGACGCTAGCGCCTGCTAATAGAGGTGTATCTGCTGAAGTGAAAAGCGGTTTTGATGACGGTGTGCTGGCTCAACACAAGTTGGATTCAGTGGCTGGACAAGGCTCGTTTGAAGCGCTGTCTCCCTTATTCGAAGCGTGGCAGGAAAACGGTCTGGTCTATCTTGAAAAGAATGAAAATGGCAGAAGTTATCTCACGCTGACTCTCGCCGGACAGTTCTGGGCGGTCACACTGGCCCAAAACCTGATTGAAGTATTACAAAACCAAACAGCGCAGAAAGTGCAAAGAAAAGCGGCAAACGTCGCAGCTTAGGAGTAGTTAAACGATGCAACAAGCGATCATCGTGACGGAAGAAACCAAAAAGCGCGTGGCTGAATATCTGGCCCAGGATGAGCACACACCAGTATCAAACATGGTGGATTCACTGAAACTGACGGAAGGTGAAATTACGCTGGCACTCCCAGAAAGTATGATTTCCCACGTGAAGGGTGAACTTGCACAGACCATTCTGGAAGCAATGCCACTATGGGGCAAGGTGACCACCATCGTACATTCTGGTGGCTCTGTCTTTGAATTTAAAGCGGCCTTTCCGAAAGGAAAAGTTGCACACGGTTACTATAACCTGATGGGGCGCGAAGGCCAGTTACATGGTCATCTTCGTCTGGATTTGGTCTCTGACATTGCATTTGTCAGTAAGCCATTCCGTGGTGCTGAGAGCCACTACATTGGTTTCTTCGACAACACTGGTCACTGTGTATTTAAGATTTACCTTGGCCGTGACAAAAAGCGTCAGCTATTCCCAGAACAAATTGAACTGTTTAACGCCATGAAGCAGGAGTTGGCAAAATGAGTGACAAAGCAGAACGTTTACAAAACCGTCTAGGCCCAGAAATCCAGGAGTTTCGTGATTCTCGCAACACGCTTCAATTGGGCACTGTAGACAAAGAAGGTAAACCACATACCAGCTATGCGCCTTTCGCTTTCTCTGAAATGGGTTACTACATTCTGGTTTCAGATCTTGCTACCCATGGTCAAAACCTCAAGCATCGCAAAGCCGTCTCTATCATGATGATCGAAGACGAAAGCGAGGCGCGCTCGATCTTTGCGCGTCGCCGCCTGTCATTTGACACCAATGCCGAACTGATTGAGCGTGATTCAGAACACTGGAAAACGGCAATTCAGGTAATGAGTGATCGTCTGGGCGAGATGATCGACAACCTCAGCCAACTTGGCGATTTCAACCTATACCGTTTGAATCCAGTCATCGGCCGTTACGTGAAAGGCTTCGGTCAGGCATTTGATGTGTCGGGTGAAGACATGCTTTCCGTGATCCACCTGAATGAAGGTCACGTGAAGAAGATGAAAGAAGAGAACGCTTAATCTCTTTTATCAGGCCCTTATTCTGAGGGCCTGATATCACCTCCCATAACTAGAAAAATCGCACGGAAACCAGTGTGAGTAGGTTTCTTTTGCCTGAAGAAAACTAATTGGGATTTCTCAGGCGCTTTAAAGAGTGGAAATTATGACTATCAAGAAAAACAAGCTGGCGATTTTGGTCGGCCTTCTCTGTGCGGGCAGTGCTTCAGCCCAAGACGTTTATACCTTTGACGAAGTGGTTGTCTCTGCAACCCGAAGTGAGCAAAACATCAGTGATGTAGCCGCTTCTGTTGATGTAGTGAACAGCGAAACAATCGAAGAGAACCTTGCTCAAGATCTTGAGCAGGCGATTGCGAATGAGCCGGGCGTGTCGATGCCGGGCACGGGTCGCTTCGGTAACTCAGGCTTTAATATTCGTGGTTTGAGCGACAACTACGTAAAAACCATGGTGGATGGCGTTGAACAACCTTCATCGTTCAACCCAGGCGCAGATGTGATGCGCAAATACAACAACACCGTTGAGACCGACACCTTGCAGCGTGTTGAGATAAGCAAAGGTCCTGCCTCCAGCCTATACGGCAGTGATGCACTGGCCGGTGCGGTGATCATCCGCACCAAGAACCCGGGCGACCTTCTGGTCGCTGAGGGTGATGACACCTATGCCAGCGTTAAAGGCGGTTACTACAGTGCTGATGAGAGCTACAAAGCGACTGCAACTTTGGCAAACCGTACTGGCGATCTGGAAACCTTGTTAATTTTCACACATCGCGATGGTCACGAAACAGCGACCCACGGCAGTGGCGCTGATATTGAAGGCCGCGAACGTGGACAGGCTGACCCATTTGATATCAACTCAGACAACCTTTTGCTGAAAGCTTTCTATCAGTTGAATGA
Organism: Grimontia kaedaensis; assembly: GCF_023746615.1. Classification (NCBI taxonomy): domain Bacteria; kingdom Pseudomonadati; phylum Pseudomonadota; class Gammaproteobacteria; order Vibrionales; family Vibrionaceae; genus Grimontia; species Grimontia kaedaensis. The sequence goes on from NZ_CP082276.1 coordinate 818,195, forward strand.
TGCGCATCGAATTGGCTTGACGGGTGAGATTTATAACCGGGAAGCAGGTGGCCTGGTGCTGTCTAACGAAGGCTATGAAATCATACCAGGCTTCGTATATACGCGTAACAGCGCCAGTGATGAAGACAAACGCAAGCGCGTCACCTTCGAGCATGAATGGCAAGCGAACAACGTCGCGTTCGACCACCTGAAATGGCAAGTGACCGCCCTGGAAAGTGAAAGTAATCACAACACCTTTGATGAAACGCCACAGCCGCCAACGTCATTTGGTCATGGATACCGTCAGCGCATGCGTAACGGTGTAGATAAGAGCGCCCAGTTTGATGCCCAGTTCGACAAGGCCATTGAACTTGAGAACAGCTTCCACGAAATCAGCTATGGCGTGAATTACATCACTAACGAGTTTGATCTGGATTACCGCGATTATTACCTAGAGGGTTACAAAGCGGGTACGTCAGTAGATAAAACCGGTGAAGTGCCAAACGCAGATTCAGTGAAATGGGGTATCTTTATACAGGATCAAGCTTTCTTCCTGGAAGAACGACTGGTAGTGAATGCGGGTCTTCGCTATGACAAGTTTACCGCAGAGCCAAAACAAGCTTCAGAAGATAATCCAAAGTCCAAAAGTGATGCGTTAACGGCGAAACTGGGTGCGGTTTATCACTGGACCGAAAGTCTGAGCAGCTACGGTAATATCAGTCAGGGTTACAAAGCACCAACACTTCAAGACCTTTACTACTTCTATGAAACTGACGCGGCAAGTGGTGCGGTATTCGAGGCAAACCCGAACCTGAAGCCGGAAGAGAGCATTGGTTACGAAACTGGTCTGCGCTTCACTCAGGACTTCGGTCGTATTGAGTTCTCGGTCTATTACAACGACTACAAAAACTTTATCGAAACGCACAAATTGGCTGATGACAACGGCCAGGGTAAAGAACTTTGGACCAAAGAAAACATCAGCAAAGCAGAAATCTATGGTGCTGAACTGAAAACACATTTGGCGTTGGATGTGCTGTTTGGCGCCCCTACAGGTCTATTTAGTGACATGAGCGTGGCTTACACCCAAGGTGAAGACAAAGAAAACGGTGAAGCGCTGGATACTGTCGCTCCACTTTCTGGTTACTTTGCGCTGGGCTATGCCGACGTTGAAAACACTTACGGTGGTAAGTTGTCAGTGAAAGCTGTTGCGGGTAAATCCGGCTCTGATTGGAGTAACTCAAACGGAACTGAAAACGTGGGTGCACCAGGTTACGCTGTAACAGATGTGACAGCGTTCTACCGCCCGGTGACAGATCTGACGCTGCGTGCCGGTCTGTTTAATGCCTTTGATAAGAAATATTGGGACTACAACGACCTGATTGGTGCGGAATCAACCACAGACGGACTTGATCGTCGCACGCAACCAGGACGTAACTGGGGTATAGAAGCCGAATACGTGTTCTAAACGCAGAATACCCTCTGAAGATAAACACCCCGGATTTCTCTGGGGTGTTTTCGGTTCTAGCCTGAGTTATGCTCAGAAGGTACATGATAATAAAAATGACAAAGAATTCTGGAGATACAGTGACTAGCAGTACGCTAACAACCATTTCGACACGTTGGTTGATTGATCAGGCGAAAAAGCACAAGAAACGCCTGATTACCGCCAACCTTATCGCTATCTGTGCGACGCTCATCAGCGTGCCAATTCCTCTGTTTATGCCGCTAATGGTCGACGAGGTGCTGCTAAACAAACCTGCCGGTGGGGTGAATTTCTTCAACCAGATTTTGCCTGAGTCACTGCAGCAACCAGCCAGTTATATCGTCATGGTGCTGATACTGGTGATTGTGATGAGGATTGTCAGCCAGGCGCTGAATATATGGCAAAGCCGTCAGTTTACCCTAGTGTCCAAATCCATCACTTGCAATATTCGCCAGCAACTCCTCGATAAGCTTGGCCGCATCAGTATGAAAGAATACGAAGAGCGTGGCAGCGGGGGAGTGAGTTCTCATCTGGTGACGGACATCGAGACTATCGACTCTTTCCTCGGCAACAGTTTGAGCCGTTTTGTGGTGGGTGTTCTGACGGTCTTTGGTACCGCAATTATCCTATTATGGCTCGACTGGGCGCTTGGCTTGTTCATTTTGCTGGTTAACCCATTAGTCATTTACCTCTCCCGCAAGATGGGCCAACGCGTTAAGCACCTGAAGAAGGCCGAGAACCAATCTTTTGAGCGCTTCCAGCAACGTCTGGTAGAGACGCTGGATGGCATCTATCAGCTTCGTGCTGCTAACCGTGAACGTGCTTATCTTGATGTTCTGAAGACAGATGCCGAAGCGATTCGCCACGATGCTGATAAGTACGCCTGGCAGTCAGAAGCGGCAGGGCGTGTTTCCTTCCTAATGTTCCTGATCGGTTTTGAGCTATTCCGTGCGGCGGCGATGCTGATGGTGCTGTTCAGCGACCTGACCATTGGCCAGATCTTCGCAGTATTTGGCTACCTATGGTTTATGCTCAGCCCGATTCAAGAACTGCTCGGTATTCAATATGCATGGTTCAGTGCTTCTGCAGCAATGAAACGTTTGAACGGTCTGCTTGCATTGGATGAAGAGCCACGCAACGCATCCGAGAAAGATCCGTTGGAATGCAAAGAAACCTTTGGCGTGGAATGTCGCGACCTGACCTTCAGTTATGACAGTGAAAAAACGGTGTTGAACGGTCTTTCTCTGAACATTCCTCAAGGCAAGCGTGTGGCGCTGGTTGGCGCATCAGGTGGCGGTAAATCGACGTTAATTCAACTGCTGCTGGGGCTTTATCGCAAGTCTGACGGTGAAATCCTGATTGATGGTAAACCTGTCGAAGAGATTGGTTACGAAACCCTGCGCCAGCATACGGCCGTGGTATTGCAACAACCGATGATCTTCAACGATACATTGCGTGAAAACCTGACATTAGGGCGAACCGACTTCTCTGACGATCAGCTGTGGCAATCTCTGGAAATTGCTCAGCTAAGTGATGTTGTCGATAAGCTGGATAACGGATTGGAATCCCAGTTGGGTCGACAAGGTCTCAAGCTTTCGGGCGGACAACGTCAACGCCTAGCGATTGCGCGTATGATCCTGACCAACCCGAAATTGGTTATTTTGGACGAAGCAACCTCAGCGCTGGATACCGCAACAGAAGCCGCATTGCATGAAGCACTGAATAACTTCCTGCAAGGCCGAACCACACTGATTGTGGCGCACCGTTTGTCTGCAGTGAAACAGGCCGACCTGATTTATGTGCTGGAAGATGGCAAGGTTGCACAAAGCGGTAACCACAGTGAACTGGTGCAAGAAGAGGGGGTTTATCAAACCCTGTATGGCAACCTTCAAGTTGGTTGATAACAAACAAAACATAAATCGAAGCCCTGCATCAGCAGGGCTTTTTACTTTCTTGAGCGGTACGGATTATTTCACTGTCAGCGAAGCACCCTGGGTTTTAATCACATCCTGGTACCAGAAGAAGCTCTTCTTACGTTTGCGTTCCAATGTGCCGGTAAAGTCGTCGTTTCGGTCGACATATATAAAACCATAACGTTTCCGCATTTCCGCGGTGGAATTCGCGACGAGATCAATCGGTCCCCACGTTGTGAATCCCATTAACTCCACACCGTCTAACATGGCTTCACTGGCCTGAACTAAATGGTCATTAAGGTAAGCAATGCGGTAGTCATCCTGAATCTCACCCTTTTCATCCAGTTCGTCGATTTCGCCCAGCCCATTTTCAACGATGAACAGAGGCTTCTGGTAACGGTCATAGAGGAAATTCAGCAAAATACGCAGGCCTTTCGGGTCGATGAGCCAGCCCCATTGGCTCTTGTCCAGATAAGGGTTTGGCACACTGGCAACGATATTTCCGACCTCTTTTTGCTTTGGGTCAGCACTTGCACAGCCACTGGCGTAATAACTGAACGAGATAAAATCGACTGAAGCGCTGGCAATGACTTCCAGGTCGCCATTTTCCATCGCGATATCAATGTCATTTTCTCTGAAGTAACGAAGCATGTAGCCCGGGTATTTCTCGCAATACGCTTCAATTGGGCACGGTAGACAAAGAAGGTAAGCCACATACCAGCTATGCACCTTTCGCGTTCTCTGAGATGGGTTACTACATTCTGGTATCAGATCTCGCTACCCATGGTCAAAACCTCAAGCACCGCACAGCCGTCTCTATCATGATGATCGAAGACGAAAGCGAGGCGCGATCGATCTTTGCGCGTCGCTGCCTGTCGTTTGACACCAATGCAGAACTGATTGAGCGAGATTCAGAGCACTGGAAAACGGCAATTCAGGTAATGAGTGATCGTCTGGGCGAGATGATCGACAACCTCAGCCAACTTGGCGATTTCAACCTATACCGTTTGAATCCAGTCATCGGCCGTTACGTGAAAGGCTTCGGTCAGGCATTTGATGTGTCGGGTGAAGACATGCTTTCCGTGATCCACCTGAATGAAGGTCACGTGAAGACGATGAAAGAAGAAAACGCCTAATCGCGCGTTTAGCAGGCCCTTATTCTGAGGGCCTGATCTGAGTTATCCCATAACGATAAAAATCACACGGAAACCAGTGTGAGTAGGTTTCTTTTGCCTGAAGAAAACTGATTAGGAACTCTTAGGCACTTCAAAGAGTGGACATTATGACTATCAAGAAAAACAAGCATGCCAGCGTTAAAGGCGGTTACTACAGTGCTGATGAGAGCTACAAAGCGACTGCAACTTTGGCAAACCGTACTGGCGATCTGGAAACCCTGTTAATTTTCACACATCGCGATGGTCACGAAACAGCGACCCACGGCAGTGGCGCCGATATTGAAGGCCGCGAACGTGGACAGGCTGACCCATTTGATATCGCTCTGAAAGCCGGACTCTCAATCCCTTTTTTGAGGCCGCTTGGGTATACTAAAAGACATGCATAATAAAAGTGGATAACCACAACACATTAAACAACGTTGCTAGGAAAGGCATTTGCTTATGGACAAGCTAAGACTGTTCGAACTCTCCAACCAGCTCAGGTGCGCCGGAAGCTCTGACGCTATTCATGCTTGGTTTGGAGAACTACAAAACGAAATTGATTTTGAATTCAGTATCCTCGGTTTATTTGGTGATGATTACGCCCCAGACCCTGTCTGTTATGGTTTCTCTACCGATCAATTTGCCAACTGTTTTAGTAAAAAAACCGCCGAAAGTGACCCGTTAATCGCGGCATTACAACAATCCAATCACGGCATCATGGCTCTGATGGACTCACATACCCATCCAGATTACGGTAAGCGCTTACTGCTGGCCGGATATCATGGCGACAAGAAGGCCATTTACCTCACCTCCTTTGGTGACCGCCAACCTTCCAGCGAAGAGATCGACGCGTTATATCTTTTAACGCCCCACCTCTATATGGCTTCAAGTTATGTCTGTGATCGTAACATCCGAGTGGAAACGCTACCTGCTCCAGAGAGCCAACTGACGACTCGAGAATGTGAGTTGCTTCCTTGGTTAAAACTGGGTAAGAGTAATTGGGAAATCAGCCGCTTACTCAACATCAGTGAACGTACCGTCAAATACCACCTACAAAATATTTATCGTAAGTTGGACGTACATAACCGAACGCATGCCGTGTCAAAAGCGATCGAGTTAGGCTGGTACGAGGATTAAAAAAGGCTTAGGACGAATATCCTAAGCCAAGTGGTACAAGCCAAGAGTGTCAGTAAATTAGGCGGTTTGTGGTTTGTGGTTTGTGTTGTGCCGCTTTGGCTGATTTCCCAGTCACTTTAAGCAAGGCAGGAATCAACAACAAATCAAGCACAAGCGCGATAATGATGGTGATTGCGGTCATCAGGCCCATGTCCGCATTCATCTTGAAGGAACTGCTCGCCAACACAAAGAAGCCTGCACTGAGCACTATGGTGGTACCTATGATTGCCAAGCCAGTCTCTCGAACGGCGGTAACAATCGATTCTTCTTCCGACTTCCCTTCCTTACGAGACGTGTGATAACGGTAGAGCAAGTGAATGGTGTCATCCACGACGATACCTAGCGTCATACTCGCAATGACGGAAAGACTCAAGCCAACTTCACCAATGCTCAGTCCCCACAAACCAAAGGCAATGGAGGCCGGCAAGATGTTTGGCAAGATGCTAATCACACCAAGGCGAACCGAGCGCAGAATCAAACCAATGAGGAAGGAAATCACCAATAGTGCCGCGGCAGACGCCGTCAACATGCTCACGTTGTTGCGATAACCAATGTGCGCAAACATGATGTCAGCACTCACTCCAGGACTAACGCTGCTTTCAGGAAATAAGCCTAACAACTGGCTGCGTAACGTCGATTCTAGAGCAATCAAATCATTGGACGACATCTTCTTCGCCGTTACGATAACGCGCAGTTCTTTTTTATCCAACGCGACTTGGTTGCTGAGGTTCAATCCGTAAGGAAGCGACATGTCATAAAGCAAAAGTGTTTGAGCAGACAACTCAGGATCACTGGTGAGACGATATTCACCTGCTTCATCGTTATGCAAGCTGCTGTTCAAGCGCTTCATGATGTCAGTCAGCGATTGAATGTGATACACGCCTTCGGTTTGGCGAGCCTGTTGAACAAACTGATCCAACTTATGCAGGAAATCAGGAGAGGTAATCAGTTCACCTTGTTCTGGTCGAATCGCATATTGAATACTCGCCACACCCGTTAAGTTAGCGTAGGTGAAATCGTTCGCTTGACGCACCGCATAGGATTCATCGAAATACTCAAACAAGGTGTCATCTATATCGTTTCGAACCAAGTTTGCAGCAATGACGCCACCACCAAGTACAACTACAGCAATCTTTAATCCAGGTTTCACCATGGCCCAGCGAGCGATGGCTTCAAGTGGCTTAGCAAGCCCTGAGCGCTTCACTACTTTACTCTTTCTTGCTGGTAACACGGCCAAAAGCGCAGGTACGAAGAACAACGTCAGGAACATAGCAGCAATCACGCCCATCGCGGTGATGTTGCCCAAATCGTTAAACGGAGGGGAGTCACTGAAGTTCATCGACAAGAAACCAACCGCAGTAGTCAAACTGGTCAGAATAATGGGTAAACGATGTTTCTCCATCGATTGCTGCAAAGCCACCAGCTTGGTTTCGCCTTTGTTCAGCGCGTGTTTATAGCCTTGCAAATAGTGAATGCAGTCGGCTACCGCCATGGTCAAAATGATAAGCGGTGCAGATGCAGACGGAGAGGTAATTGCCATGCCGAGCCAACCTGCAGCACCAAGCGCGATGAAGATTGAAGAGATGATGGTTAATGTCACTACCACCGAACTCCACAAGCTACGCAGATAAATGCCCGTGCCGATGACAATCAGCAGCAATGCGCCCGGCACCAAACTGCCCATATCTCGCTGTGTCGCCTCACCAAACGCGTCATTTTGCATCACCTGCCCCGTCAGATAAAACTGCACATCAGGGTAACGTGTTTGAGTTTCAGCAATCTTGTCTTGCCAGAACTGCGCGATTTCACGCACTTCTTCGGACTGACCTTCCGTCGTCAAACGCACCAACACATTGATTGCCGTCGAGTTCGCGTCTTGAGCTAAGTAACGATTAACCAGCTCAGGTTGTTTAAGCGCATAGGCTTTCTTCTCTGCAAGCAGCTCGGTATCAATGAGTTGGTTTGTGTTCACAAAATCTTCGACGATCAGGTCATCATTTTGAGCATGGGTATATTGGTAGTTGGTCAATGAATCCACACGATATGAGTGAGGTGTTTGCCACGCATATTCCGTCAGTTCCATGACCGCTTTCAGCACATTTTCCTGAAAGACATCGCCCGATTTCGGGTGCAAGACAATCAATACGCTGTCATTGCTGTTGTATTTTTCTTCGATGCTCTCAAACGCGATCAAATCTGGATTGTCGTCGCTAAAGAACACTTTATAGTCATTGTTTAAGCCGAGTTTCCCTAAGCCAACAAACGCTAGGGCCATGATGCAGAGCCACCCCACAAGGGCGAGCAAAGCTCTGGGTTTTGTCCATTTTTTCATTATTCGAGACTTCCTTTGAATTAAGCCTACTGAGTCGCCAACACAGACAGGCGGTGGTTTTCTATTTCTATCGCTTCTGCTTTCACCTTATTCACCGCTTTTTCGATCGCTTCATCTGGGTCGACATACAAAGGCAACTCAAAGTGTTCCGCGATGGTAATCAATCGATGACGCAAATCACCGCCAACCGTGATGTAAGGGATGTTGAGTTCTTTCACAGTAGAGAGCAGAAGATCATTGGAGAGCGTTCTAAAACTTTCAGACACAGGACGGTGGCCATCTTCCACCAAATCAAATTCAATCGGCAGGTGCACAAACTTGCTGTAAGTCTTTTTCGCATGACGCTTTGCAACGTTGCCAAAAGCATCAATGTAACCACGGTGAATTGACGCATACGGTTTGCCTATCAGTCTTTTCATAGCCAAAACCAAGTCGCTGTCATTTGGGTTAATCCCTGTTTCCAAGCGAGCTGCCCCATACACCCATTCATGCAAACAAGAACCATCAGAGAAAAAGCGATCACCACATCGCTCTTCATTCACAACACGCTCACTCAAACGACTAAGCCCCAAGTTCAGCAGCTCCGCAGGATTACACTGCTCTAAGGTTTTACCCGGCACCGCATCTGGTAGAATCTCACGCATGGTGCGCGCTTGAGTTCGTGGAACTTGAGTCGCGATCGCCAGCGCTTCCGTTAATGTCGTTTTTCCGGTTGAGTACGTTCCTGAAATGGCAATTTTCACGCTGGTTCTCCTTGTGGTAATTGATGGCATAGTTTTGCAGTTATATTGAACTCTGGATGGCCGGAAACCGAGCCGTTTACGGTGGCAAGTCGCCATGAAGAGTCTTTCTTTTTCACTAAAGAACTCTTCATGCTGCGAAGTGTGAGTGTGTGTTTACGACGAGGGATGATGGGGTACGGCGTTGTGACCGTAACAGAGCGCATCCACAAGTTGTGAGTCTCATTACGATCTAGCTTATCGAGGCGATACATCAACAACTGCGACAGCTGAGCAAAACAAGTCAGCCAATCCACCATCATCAGTGCATTGGGGTAATGCCCCATCGCGCCCGTTGATGGTTTGCCTGGGCATTGAAACAGCAAGTCACTGGAGACTGCACAAATGGCGTCACAAAAGGTGTTGTTCGCAAGGTGGCAATGACGCAAACGGAAATCGCTGTTGAAGTACTCATCCTCATCCGAAAATGACACGACAGATTGCGAGTGATCCGCTTCCGTCTCATGATCGATGATCACTTCAATTTCCATACTGTCGAGCTTGGTTTTGACACGAGTTAAGGTGCCAAACAAACTGTCTTGTGAACTGCCGGTATCAAGTAACTGGGCAGAAAGGCGCACCGCATCAAGATCCTCTAACGCTTCTGCGCCAGCTTTAATCGACACGTGGCGGATCCACGCTTGAGACGACTGGTGGGCTGACAACTGATAATGGCGTTTGATGATCGCGTAGGAGACACGACCAGCAATCAGAAACGCATCAATCGTACTAAGATGAGGCCGACGAGATTGCGTCTTCTTTTGTGACCAATCTGTTCGATACGCAACACTTACTAATCCTTGTGCAGAATCCGTGTCGTAATTGATGTTGCATTCATATTGAGTGCGCTTGTAGCCTTCACCGAAGTAGCGCTGTTCCGAGGGGCCCAAAATGTCATCAATACTGGTGACTACCTCGTTAATTTCCTTACCTGAAAGATTAAGCTCCATAAAAACAAATAGTCCTTGTGCGAATCACATTGGTTGCGGAGTTTTTATGCTACCTCCTATGTTTCTATTTTTATCCTGTCCGAATACCCGCTGAGACTGTCCACTCGTACAGGTTCACCTCTGTCTGATTTCTTGTAACTTGCACAACAAAACTCGTCCTTCAACAAGGAGTTAACTATGAGGATGTTTTTCGGATTGCTCATGACACTCTCAGCAACGGCCGCCGCTGAGGGTGTCTCCGGGTTCGATGTAGCAAAGGAAATGATCAGTCGAGATACCGGATATGTTTCCTATACATCGGATGTGGAAATGTCGATCGTCGCAGCCAATGGCGACACGGTACGCAGACAATTGACCATCAAAGGTATCGAGCAGGAGAACGATGGCGATAAGATCATCACTTACTTCCAAGCGCCACGAGACATTGCAGGAACCGCCCTACTTACGTTTAGCCACGCCATCGAAGCGGATGATCAATGGCTGTTTTTACCTTCTATCAAAAGGGTTAAACGCATTTCTTCTAACAACCGTTCAGGACCATTTATGGGCAGTGAGTTTGCTTATGAAGACATGAGTTCGTGGGAGTTGGACAAATATCGCTATGAGCTCGTCGAAGAAAAAACACAAGATGGGCAAAGTTACTGGCTGTTGGCTTGCTTCCCTCGCTACGAAAATTCCGGCTACTCGAAACTTGTCGCTTGGATTGATCAAGACATTTATCAACCACGAAAAATCGAATACTACGACCGAAAAGGCACGTTGTTTAAGCAGCTAACCCTCTCCGATTATGAGCAACATAACCAACGCTACTGGCGTCCGAAGTTTGCTCAAATGGACAACTTAAAAAACAAGCGTTCCTCTTCATTGTCATGGAAAAACATGACGCTAGGTGTAGATGTTCCACAAAGCCAGTTTGAACCCAAACAACTCCGTAACGCATACAGGCAAAACTGATGAGTAAAGTGCGCACCTTACTACTCACCAGTTTGTCTCTTTCCTTCTCATCGGCAGGGTTTGCCGATTGGCAGACAGAGGGTTTTGTTGGGTTAACCGCAGACCTCTACAAAGACGAGGCACAAATGGGGCAATGCTGTGACACACTCGCCAATCGAGCTCTTATTGCTCCTCGTCTACTGTGGTGGAACGATTCTGGCTGGGCAGTAACCTTCAGTCCTTATGTGGAATATGAGTTTCAGTCCGAACAAGGGTTCATCAATCTGCGCGAAGCCAATATCACTTATGCGGGAGAAACGATCGAATGGCTGCTTGGCTATGGTGTGGTTTATTGGGGTGTCACGGAAGTCTACCAACCCGTCAACGTAGTAAATCAATATGATGGGCGCATCTCCTTGGGGTATGAAGAGAAAATGGGGCAACCCATGCTTCAAGCGCGTTGGTTACCTGACTGGGGAGATGTGCAAATGCTGTTGTTGCCATTCCACCAACCTCGTAAGTTTAGAGAACCAGATCAACGCCGAACCTTGATTAAGCCTGTCGACGATAATGCGATCTATTCTGATGGAGAGAACACCCTCGATAGCGCGATACGGATTGGTTTTTGGCAGGATGCATTAGACGTTGGCATTAGCGCTTTTTACGGCAATAGCCGAGAACCTTTGCTCGTCGAACGTCCTAATGACTGGCAAGCCTCATACGCACGAATATTCCAGCTCGGTACCGAGTTACAATGGACACAGGATGACCTCTTACTCAAATGGGAAGGGACGTTTAAATCTGGGGAAGGCAGTGACTACTTTACCCTAGTCACAGGGTTTGAATATTCGGTGTACGGTTTTTCCTTTAGCCAAGGTACTCTTGGTTTAATTGCCGAATACGCATGGGACAATAGGGATACATACGCGCCACCTACTATCTACAACAACGATGCTTTTCTTGGTTTGCGTTGGCAAGCGAATGATGTCCAAGATACCGAGTTTTTGCTGTCTGGGTTGTTCGACTTTGATCAGACTTCACCCATCTACAAACTGACTGCCTCTGGGCGCATCAATGAACACTGGAAATGGATAGCAGAAGGTTACTATCTTTCTTCCATGTCCAGTAACGAACCCATTGCTTACCTAGAAAACGACAGTTACTTCTCTATCGGCGCAGAACACTACTTCTAAAAAGCAGATCGATTTCTCGTTGTCGCAGCAGCTCACAACATCATTAAATGCCTTTTGATAACATGGCGTTAAAAACCAGTGAGCCAATCGTGAACCTACTTAACCCCAAAGCTCTGCGCCATTTTTTGTTGGTCTTGCTCGCCATCGGTCTGGTCGGGCTAATGTTGACCCATAAATACGCAACCCAGCATCAACATGATCAGTGGCAAAGCAAGTTACAAACTCAAGCTTCACAGGTCGCCCAAGAAATCGATTATGAATTGGCAAAGTTTGAGCAAATCCCGAACTTACTCAGCCATGATCCAAGATTGCTTGAAGCCGTCAAAGTAGGTAAGCCATCAGAATCGCTCAACTTATTGCTCGCCGATTGGTTAGTACAAAGCCTCGCTGATAACTACCAGCAAGACGACAGCTTTGTGGGCTCGAACTTTGCCTTCCGTCCATACTTTCAACACGCTTTAAATGGGGAGAAAGCTCAGTACGTTGCCCTTGGCGTACGTTCCAATAAACGCGGCTACTTTTTCTCATCCCCGCTTTGGGTTGGAGGCGAAGTCGCAGGCGTGATTACGGTTAAAGTAAACTTGGAGCAACTCGAAAAAGGGTTAACCCAAGAAAATGGTGGGTTACTGGTTACCGGTGTGCACGATGTCGTCTTCATGAGCAACTTGCCCGATTGGCGCTACCGAGCCCTATTCCCATTGTCTGAACAGGGAAAACGAGAGCTTAACTAGACTCAACAATACGGTGATACCTTGCCTCAATATCGTGGCGAGTTGACTGGGCAAAGCGACGCGACGCAGTTTAAAAACCATCAACTATTGGTTTCACCCAACTACCTCGCTTACGCAACAAACTTATTAGACAAAGGTTTTCGTGTTGTCGCTCTGATTAGCCAACAAGAAGTGTTTGCTGCGGTATTGCAAGCGGATGTGATTTACCTTTTGCTGTATTCGCTCGTTGGCCTAATAGCCTTAGCGTGGTTTCAAATGCTGGTCAATAAAGCACGATTAGCAAATATGAATACAAACTTGGAAGAAAAGGTCACGGAACGCACCATAGTACTGAGCCAAGCCAACCACCAGCTGCAACAAACCGTGCACCAATAATCAGGTGGCGGTAAATCGACGTTAATTCAGCTGCTGCTGGGGCTTTATCGCAAGTCTGACGGTGAAATCCTGATTGATGGCAAACCTGTCGAAGAGATTGGGTACGAAACCCTGCGACAGCATACGGCCGTGGTCTTGCAACAACCGATGATCTTCAACGATACATTGCGTGAAAACCTGACATTAGGGCGAACCGACTTCTCTGACGATCAGCTGTGGCAATCTCTGGAAATTGCTCAGCTAAGTGATGTTGTCGATAAGCTGGATAACGGATTGGAATCCCAGTTGGGTCGACAAGGCCTCAAGCTTTCTGGAGGACAGCGTCAGCGCTTAGCCATTGCCCGTATGATCCTGACCAATCCTAAGCTGGTGATTTTGGACGAAGCGACCTCAGCACTGGATACTGCAACAGAAGCAGCATTGCATGAGGCGCTGAATAACTTGCTTCAAGGCCGAACCACACTGATCGTGGCGCACCGTTTGTCTGCGGTGAAACAAGCTGACCTGATTTATGTACTGGAAGATGGCAAGGTTGCGCAAAGCGGTAACCACAGCGAACTGGTGCAGGAAGAGGGGGTTTATCAAACCCTATACGGTAATCTTCAAGTCGGTTGATTACAAACAACGCCTTAAACGAAAGCCCTGCATCAGCAGGGCTTTTTAGCTTTATGGCGCGGTACGGATTATTTCACTGTCAGCGAAGCGCCTTGGGTTTTAATCACGTCTTGATACCAGAAAAAGCTTTTCTTACGTTTTCGTTCTAGAGAGCCACTGAAGTCGTCTTGTCGGTCAACATAAATAAAACCATAACGTTTACGCATTTCCGCGGTGGAATTGGCGACAAGGTCAATCGGTCCCCACGTTGTGAATCCCATTAATTCCACACCGTCTAACATAGCTTCACGTGCCTGAACTAAATGGTCATTAAGGTAAGCAATGCGGTAGTCATCCTGAATCTCACCGTTTTCATCCAGTTCGTCGATTGCGCCCAGTCCATTTTCCACAATGAATAGAGGCTTCTGGTAACGGTCATAGAGGAAATTCAGCAGAATACGCAGGCCTTTCGGGTCGATGAGCCACCCCCATTGGCTCTTCTTCAAATAAGGGTTTGGCACGCTGGCGACGATATTTCCGACTTCTTTTTGTTTAGGATCAGCACTCGCACAGCCGCTGGCGTAATAACTGAACGAGATAAAATCGACTGAAGCACTGGCTATTGCATCCAGATCTCCGTTTTCCATCGCGATTTCGATACCATTTTCTTTGAAGTAACGAATCATGTAGCCGGGGTATTTTCCTCGCGTCTGGACATCACCAAAGAACAGCCATTTGTTGTTCTCATGCATAGCAGCGATGACGTCGTCTGGGTTGCAAGTAAATGGATAATTGATTGCCCCCAGCAGCATATTACCGATCCTGGCGTCTGGAATAATTTGATGGCAGAGCTTCACCGCTTTCGCATTGGCGACCAGCTGATGGTGAATTGCCTGATAGATTTCCTGCTCGCTGGCATCTTCCTGAAGCCCAACGCCGGTAAAAAGCGCATGTAGCGACATATTGATTTCATTGAATGTCAGCCAGAGCTTAACTTTGTCTTTATACCGTTCGAAAACGGTGCTGACATACTGCTCAAAGAAGCCGATCAGTTGTCGGTCTGCCCAGCCTCCATAGTTTTCTACTAGTGAGTAGGGCATTTCGTAATGGGACAGGGTTACAAATGGTTGGATATTGTGTGTGGCCAATTCATCGAAAATACGGTCGTAATAAGCGAGGCCTGCTTCATTTGGCGATTCCTCATCACCGTTGGGGAAGATACGGCTCCAAGCGATGGAAAGGCGCAGGCAGTTGAAACCCATTTCATTGAAAAGGGCAATGTCCTCTGGGTATCTGTTATAGAAATCTATGGCCATATCTTTAATGCCTGGCGTTCGTTCTTCACGGGTTTGATGCGGACTTAGAATACCTGAAGGGAGCATGTCTGAGGTTGAAAGCCCCTTACCATCGTGATTGTAAGAGCCTTCTACCTGGTTAGCGGCAATCGCACCGCCCCAGAGAAAATTGTTTGGAAATAGCTTCATGTGAACCTCTGAATTCACGTTTTCAGTATGCTGACAGCAGGTAACAGTATTGATAACTATCAATGGAAGAAAAAGAGAGTTTTCGCATGAAAAGCGCTTCCTCATTTGCTTGAGGCTGCCTCAGAAATTAGGTGTTTTGCGCCCAAGAGGACAAAAAGGGGAAGACAACACGAGTAGGAATGACAACATTTCCCATGGCAAATACAGAGATGTGGTGGCAAGAGTGCCAAGAGTGTTCCACCCTTATTAATAGATTTCTTTATAGAGGGGTTACTGTCGCTAATGAAAGTGCTGCTGAAATCCAACATAACCTGCCCGAAATGCGGTCACATAAAGTCAGAACTCATGCCAATAGATAAGCCCTTGCAACACTATGAATGCGAAGGATGTGGCGAGATAATGATCGTGCAGGAAGGCATGTGCTGTGTGTTCTGTGCCTATGGTGATGCTCCTTGCCCTCAAGCGCAGGTGAAAGGTGTTGGGCGATGCACCGACAAGCTCCATTGATTATTCGATCTCTCCAGAAGGGTAGAACACCGCCAGCCAAACAGTTTCTCGCTCCGGATCAGTCCAGCTGACTTTATGCCTGGTATGGGCTGGGATATTAAGATGGTCACCCGCCTCCAAAGATACAGATTCACCGTTTTCAAACGTTAGCTCTGCGTTGCCTTGCAATACAACTACCCATTCGCTTTCTTCCTGATCATACCAACCTGTTTCAGGTGACGTTTGGCCTCGCGACACTATTCTCTCAATTCTGACAAACGGGTGTTTGATTAAATCTTCAAATACTTCATGATTTCTGGCGTTTGGCAGGGTTTTTAAGAGGTTTCCTTGTTTGAACATCTTTTCTGACTCCCTCTGAAGCAACCTGTTGAACATAAAGAATAAACGTAATTCTTTATTGGATAAGAAGGTGCCTAAAAATCCTTACGTAATGCTGTTTTCCATGTCGAAAATCATCCGGAAAAAGTCTATTTCCGACAAATTGCTCTTTGTCTCAATATTGCATCACGAATTGGGAGTTATATGAAATTACACTCACCGCGACGGAGCAAGGTTTTTGGCAAGGAGATAACGATGAGTGTACACACTTGGTATTGCGCTAACTGCAAAAAAGAAACTGGACATGAAGTACGTGAGCAAGCTCACCATGATCCAGCTATTCGCGCGCTAACTGCCCCTCCAAAGGGTGATAACTATAAAGATGACACTGAGTGCACTTGCACAGTTTGTGGAACGGTAGAGTGGGTTGATCCCGTCGATATCTTCCAGTTGGCTGTGCATGACTTTGGTGATTAAATCGTCGCTGGTGGAGGAGCAGGACATATACTGCTCCTTTTTAACCAAAACTTAATGCACTATAACTTTATATTTGCTGTTTTAAAATCAAATAAGTTATTGTGTTTAAAAATTTTTAGCTCCTCTGCATTCCATCATTGCTTATCTAACTAACAGATTTCTTCAAATCTTAGGGAATGATATTTGTCATTCGCGGTCATAATGCTTATCAATATAAAACAGTGTTCAATTGATGGGTTAACTTTACAAATCGCTGACAATCAGCGTTTTACAGAAGCCTAAGATTGGTCGCCTTATCAATACGCATAACTTTGGCGTAATGCGTCAGGACAATACCCTCGAAGTGTGAGGGAAAGAAAGAAGGAGAAAATTTATGCGTAAGTCTATTCCCGTTATGACGTTATTTGCAGCCTCACTGGTACTTGGAGGATGCGCTACAAACACAGGCACTGGCGCTGCCATTGGTGCCGCTACTGGCGCTGCACTGGGTAAAGCCACTGGCAATCACAAAGACAAACGTATTTTTATTGGTGCAGCCATTGGTGCTTTGGCGGGCGCTGCTGTGGGCCAATATATGGATCAGCAAGAGGCTGCATTACGTGAAGAGTTGGCAGGCTCGGGTATTGAAGTTGTGCGCGAAGGTGACAACATCCGTCTGGTCATGCCTTCCAATATTACATTCAGCTCAAACCAAAGTGGTATCTCACCAGGTTTTTATCAATCTCTTGACGCTGTAGCGCGGGTAATGAACGAATATGAAAAAACCTTCCTGAGCATAGAAGGGCACACGGACAGCACAGGTGATGCTGCATATAATATGACCTTGTCTGAAAAACGCGCTGAGAGTGTGAAAGGGTATCTGCTTCGCTCGGCGGTCAATGCACAACGTTTGTATGTGACTGGCTATGGTGAAACGCAACCTATCGCCTCTAATGAAACCTCATCAGGCCGCGCCGAGAACCGTCGCGTAGAGGTTCAAATCGTACCTAATCAAGCGTGATCCCTTTTCAAGGAGAAGCTGCCCAGCTTCTCCTTCACGCCATTTTCGGTAGAAAGTATGTGTTTTTCATGAATTCTCTTAGGAACTTGATCGTTTCTGTGATTTCTTTCTTATCGGCCTAGTTAGGTTAAGTGAGTCGTAATAATATGTAACGCTAAATGCCATTTTGCTGTGGCGATCATTATAAGATTCAGAAAGGAATAAGAGGTCGAAATGCCATTAGTTGCTTGCCCGGTTTGTGAAAAGCAGGTTTCCAAACGCGCGCTGTCTTGTCCTGGATGCGGAGAGCCGGATCCAGCCCGTTATCACTCGCGTAATACCTGGTTGTCACGTCTGTTTTGGTTACTGGTTTGGATAGGTATCGGTGCGGCAGTTTGGTACAAAGTGGTACCGCTGGTCATGGATGTTTTCAAACAGTAATTGATTCGAAAGAGGATGGCGAACCCACCCTCTTTTTGATTCTAGTGCTGGTCTTCGCCTTGAGAGGGAGACCAATCCGACAAGCTCAAATGAGTCAGCAAAACGCCCGGTGAACTTTCTCCAACAGCAATAGAGTAGAAGAGTACAGCGATCTCTTCATCGCCTCCGAAACAACAAAGAATCGAGTTGATGATCTCTTCTGTTTCGGTACCTTCTTCGACTTGTCTCCTTATCCAGTCATACTCTACAGAGCATTCATTAATAATGGTTTTTCTGCCCAGCGCAAATGTCGTCATGATGCCTCCTGACACCTTTATTCTTATAACTGTGACAATTACGTTCTAAAGACCATTAAACCTCATAGAAGCTATTGTTATTTGAATCTACATCTCAAAAATAATCAATCAGTAGCATATTGATGTGGATGCTTCTTCAACATGCATGTTGAAGATCACATCAATTTGAGAACGATTATTTATACTCGAAGAGCTTATTAATTTAAAAAGTGGAGCTTAAAGCGCAAAAAATTTTGATAGACCTAACCAAAACGAACGGAAGAGTGGTAGGTTAGCGTCGTTGATAGACCCAAGACTTGAAAGCTTATGAAATGGATTCTAACGAACTGGATTCGCAAGAAGAAGTTTGAGAAGTTCTTCACCCGTGTAGAGGAAGACTTCTTTAATAAGAAGAAATACACACCATACCTCGAAGAGAGGATCCTCGAATCCCTCAAAGAGGCTGGCGAGACCAAACCAAAACGTGCATCGCGTATTGTACTTGCTTGTATTCGACAAGCACTACTGGACAAGTACCTTACTGAAAACCGATACATCCGTTTCCTTGAAGACAACAAAAAAGAGTTTTTCATGGAACAGGTGTCAGGTAGTGATGTCGACGTTGATTACGAGCATATTATTCGTAATTTCATTCACAACAAACACGGTGAATGCTCAGACTATATCCTTTCCCATGTACCCAAGTATTTCCAGAAGTTCGCCAAAGAGCTGGAAGTCGACATGGATTACCCAATGAACAAACTGGGTGAGAAAGAGATGTTAGATGACATCATCATGCTGCTGAATCACAAATAAAAAGTTTCATACCAAGGCGGGTGACTATCCGCCTTTCTCTCCAGTCTTCACTACAAGCCTATGTAAGCAGATACTGATTTTTTAGACCGTTACCGTTAACAGTCCAATCAAAGCTGCTTGCCGTTCTCCATAAACAGAGTAGAATTATACTGTATATATAAACAGTAGTTGTTGTTATGCCTGCAATCCGATACCGACACAATTATAAAGCCGTTGTCATGAGCGGCACCGACGAGCACCGAAAGGGGCAAATGATCCCCGCTTATTTAAAAGACGGTAGCTTGATTTACTATCCATTTGGCGGCTTCGTCAGGCGCGAAGTATTGACCTATGAACAGTATGTCAAACTGACGTTCATTGACGCGTTTTCACATTCTGATGATGGCGTGACGTGGGAAGATATCAGCAGTCATAAAGTCTTGGGCGTGTTTATGCGAGGAGAGTACTTTGTGGTGCTCTCTGGTGGAAAGCCCATTATGGTTCAGTAAATTAATACCTTTCTTGTTAGCTATATATTTGCTTATTAACACTTTTTGGCGATAGCCAAAAATAGTGAAGTGGTTCCAGAGCCTCGTTATCGCGGTCGACTATTCCCCGAATGTTCCCATAATGAGGAGCACAATTAGGTCAAGGGTAGTCGGCATGTCGAACAGTAAACAGCAAAACTTCACTTCCACGCTAAACCAAGGCTGGCAACAACACGAATCAGAACCAGTTAGTGTTTTTGATTCGATGGCCTCTATGTTAGATTGCCTGGATCCAGAACAAACCGAATCTGCGATGACCTTATTGCTCCATACAGCAATAGGGCACCTGAACGCTCCTGACAAGCTATTACACCTACTGTCATCATTGCCACCTAACCAAGCAAGCCTTCCTTCCAGCCTTCGTGCGCAAGTCGTGGCTGATTACTTTCATACCAACAACCTCTCCGACATGAGCCACTTAACAACTGATGAACAGCGCCGAGTGTTGGCTCAGATTGCCAATGAATACACCGCATTACAAAACACAGCGCAAGCTTCACAATGGTTAACGATGGCCGCGGAAGGTGTTAACGAAAGCTCAGTATCAAAACCTCTAGCGCGGGCTCTTGCTATCACTGGTAATAACCTAGCCTGTCAGTTTGAGGAATTGAAAGAACGGACCTTAGAACAAGACCAACAAATGATCAAAGCAGCACAACTGGCTTTACAGTATTGGCGAGTTGCAGGTGGCTGGATGCAAGAAGAGCGCGCTGAATATCGATTAGCTATGAGTTTAATAAAAGCAGGTCAATATCAAGACGCCCGAACACACGCAGAGCGTTGTGAAGCAATATGCATTGAAAATGAAGCAGATGATTTTGAGAGATACTTCGCCAGTGACCTGTTGATGTTAGTGCACTTCCACTTGGCACAAAGCTTCAAACAGAATGTGAGTGAAGAACTTCGGCGTTATTGTGAAACAAGCCCGCTAAGCTGACGCAAGACGCTTATCTTAATCATTCCTGCTTGGTGCCTATTCAGCCTGAAAACTCCTGCAGTGCTTTCAGCGCTGCTTCTGCTTTTTCCGCCTGCACAAAGATATGATCGTGATAGTAGGCGGCGAGTACATTGGCGCTTATGCCTTTTTCCGCCAATTTAGTTGATACCGCAGCCGTTAAACCTACAGCATCGAGGCTGGAATGGACTGTCAGGGTAATTTGACGATAGACGCTTTCGAACGCAATGTTTGCAGATTCAGCCGCTGATTTCTCCAGCAGCAAGGTTAACCCTTCGGCTTCCCGGAAAGTGGCCAACGGCTCAAGCTCAACGTAATCCGACAGCACACCTGATACGGTACAAAACACAAACTCCCCGTCAATCAGAGCTGGTTCCATCGATGACAAAAGAGCCTCTAATTCAACAATTCCCGCCATATTTATCTCCCTGTTAGAAGCGTAACCACCCGTCACTCAATGTATCGCTTCTGTTTAGTCAAAAGAAGTGTAGGGTGGTTCAAACTCTCACACGTACCACTTTTATCGAAAGCTGTATTTATATACAGTATCGCTTATTAGCGATCCATATTCAGGGAAAACATGAGAGATTCACTGCGCGAAAAAGTTATCGAGGTCTGCAAAAAGAAAATCCTGACCAAAGGGGATAACGTAAATGTCTCCTTCTATGCCTTCTTTGCGAACAAGAATGACGACCCCGAACTACTCATGGAAGCCGCCACTTGGTGGATCAAAACCCATGAACTCGATCATTTCGTCAAAGCGCGGGATGTTATCACTCTGGTCGAGAACGACAGATAATCAGTGTGCTGCGAATAGAAAAATGGCGCAACAGCGCCATTTCTTTTGGCCGCAAGCGGCCTGGTCTAGGTGATAACTAAAAAGAGAATAGGGCGCATAACTGCTTACGCGCCCAGCGTCAGAATCTTAGTTCACGATTTCAGACAGCAGATCTTTGTTCACCACAAGGTTACGCACGCCATGTGCGTGGTCTTCATCGAAGACATTGCCTTCACACCATTCACCAACGGATTTGATATTCACTTTCGCCACTTTCGGACGAACGCTCCAAGTCACCTGGAATGGCGATCCTTTCTCGTTGTAGCCGGGGCCCGTGGTTGAACCCATGTATTGAATTGGCTTACCCGTGTTAGCAGGAATTGCGACCGCTTGATGCACGCCATCCTGAACTTCATGCTCTGTCAGCTCTTCAAAGTCGTAAGCATTTTTGTCGTTCACCAGCACGTAAACCTGCGTTTCTACACGAAGCTGCGGGTTTTTGTTGGCATCACTCAAACACGCACCAAGCGTCGGGCCCGGTTCAACCTGCGCTGTTGAGTGAACATAGTGAACTTCAATGGTATCACCCGGTTTCAGATCGCCATGCTTGCTCGGGCAAACCTTGTTTTTCACTGGTGCGAGTTCAGCGTCTGACAGCTTGCCAGCGTAACGATATCCGGTCTGGTAGCCTTCACCGTCGCCATTTCCAGCATAAAGCGTAAATTCACCGCCTTTATGCTCGGCATTTTTGTGGAAGTGGATGTTGCACAGGTTCATTTCTGTGTAAGACGGAGCAGTGCTGAACAACGTGGTGTTATTGCCTGCTTTAGAATCAATATCACGTGGCGATTGAGGACCAAATCCTTCATCTTCTGTGTTTTCAGCCAGTTCTTGACGTTGCTCAGAAATAACAGCGTCTGATACCGGCGGGTTTGCGTCTTTTGCCAACACACCGAACGACGTTGTCATAGCCAATGTAATGATGCAAAGGTTGCTTGCTTTCATTGGTTTATCCCTTATTGATTTAAAATAGTTAGATAGACGCTCTCCCGGAATTCATTGTGAAAAAACAACCTGATAGTTTCACATGTCCTGAAGGCAGTTTTCCGTTTATTGAGAACGCATGACGAGAGTATCTAAAGTCGGCTGAGATGTTCATAGACGAAGCGGGTCAGTCTCAGATCTTTACGAGGAATTCTCTGAACTGAAGCAATTGGATGTATCGAACTGCCATGCATCTGGGGGAGATGTCATGTTTAGTCTTTGTCGCTATCGTCCGCATTCACGGTTGTTGCGCTCAAAGTCGATATGCGTTGGATGAGGGAAAACTGTCTGACCATGAGCAACGCCTGCGCAAACGGGCTTTCAGGGCGTAATACTGGTCACGCCAGAGCGGAAACGCTTCCAGCTCTCTGGGGGCAAATTCTCGGCCTTCGGGGGTAATGATGACGCTACGCTGTTCGTTAACCTTAAAACCTTGCCAGTTGAGGTCGTTGGGCAAATAGCCACGGGCTCTTATAATAAGTAGTTTCTCGGCCATGGCATTGGGCGGAATGGTGCCGTCCAGCCAGCGTTTAACGGTGATGGGTTTAACGTGAAAATACGCTGCGCCTTCGTCTAACGAGTTGAAGTTTTGCCAATAAAAGTGTCGAAACGAGTGAATCAGCATTCGTGTAGCTTCCTTGTTGAGGGTGGTGAGTATGAGTTAGGGTTGCAGGCAGCTCGAGGCTGAACGGGAAAGCACACCCAAAGCGGCAGCAGAAAGCCTAAATTCATCCTATTTACATCTCACCTTTAAGTGCGCATTATCTATCTTATGTTAAATATGATATGCAGCTACGCCAAATCTGACTATACTACGTCTGTCATTACCCACTTTCTTCAAAGATTTCAGTCTATTAAACGTAATTATCTATTTACCATAAAGTAGATAATTACCAGCTCTCTAAGACCCTCATAATGGATCATTCTGTTCCAACTGAGCTCTTCGCGCCTCTGCAATTATCTTTAAGAAGCGTTGGCGTTGTTGCGTCATCAGCGCTTTTGCTTGGAATGACTTTCCTAACGCATCATTCGCTTCAGACGACTGTCGTAATAGAAATCACGTTGGTCGATGATTTTGACTTTGTGGCTGTCAGGATGCGCGGGATTAATCAGGAAGTTGTACTCGCTTGCGATGATCGCTGATGGTAACTGAATGACTGGTGTCGTCATTTCTCGAAGCCAGGCGGTTCCGTAGTTACGTGACGTATCGGCATCTGGCACTGCATCCCAACCATTTGGGAGTTCTTGCTCAGAGACACGTTTGATTGGCAGATCGTCGGGTATGTAGATGGTCATCATGACCAAAGGAGGCATTTGAACTGGGCTTTCATGAACAAAGCGTTCAAGCGCAGCCAAAGAACGAGAGCCTGCAGTATATAGAATGGGTTGGCCTCTCTGATGCCAACGGCCAGATCCAAACATGCCCCCCATCCCACTGAGATCGGCAAACCGCTTCACGGAGAGTCGAAATACTTCCATTAAGCGGTCATGCCATGCATCAGGCGGTTAAGAACATTCTCTACATATTGAATGCCGGTGTTGGTATCCAAATAATCAACAGCGGCTTTCCCACCAAAAGCCAGTTGTGGCGTTTTCAGCCAATCTAACGCTGTATCACGGTCTTCGTAGTATTCGACTGCTAAATCGACCACTCGGCGAATTGCCAATGTTTTTTCCGACTGCGAAGGTGTCAGCAAATCAGAATCGCTTTTGCGCTGCAGGCTTCGTGGGCTCAGGCCAATCAAAGTGACCCACTCACCACTGCTCATAGCCATTTCTTTCATCACCTTGCGCGCATGTTTTACTTTCAGCCCATGGCGGATGATATCCAGTTCCATATCCTGATTGATAACCTGCCCCTCTTTTACGATGCCAAGCGACATTAACTGTTCTGCGTACATATCAACCTCCAATAACCTTTGGTTAAATTATGTGCGTCATTTGTCGCATTGTAAAGCGACACTTGTCGTAAAGAAGAGTTGTAGTACGGACTGAATCGAAAGAAGCCATGGTCTAAGGTATTTGAAATTTAGTATGTTTTTCTGTGCAAGCGCTTGCTTGAAAAAGAGCGCGGCCCAAATAAATTAGGCCGCAAGTTGGCAAAAAAGTACTTATTCTTTGTTAGCTACACGAGCAAGAGGGATTGCTCTGTAGTGGAGTTACGCAGTTGCTTTGAACTAACCCTAACATTGCTGCGGGAATATATAATAACCACAATTAATACAAGGCATATACAAATTGAGCTTATAGTGTGCTCACTCAAGTTGATATCGTAAACAGTGATATTTGTATAAATCATTACGGATTCTGGAAAGTTAGGTAAAGCATGACGTCTTTTAAGAAATCTCTGTCAATGATAAAGCCCATCTCCCACTTTTTAGCTGTCGTGTCGAACCAATCTGTCACGCATGCTGGAGAAGCGCTGGGAATTGCGCCGTCAAGGATTAGCGAATCTCTCAAATATTTAGAAGAAATTTGGAATGTTCAGTTATTTCTCCGTGAAGGCCGTCAAATGAAACTGACGAATGCTGGCCAACGTGCTTATGAACGATACCACCACTTAGTTTACGCCTTACTCGACACTGTGATCGAGGATATCGATCCTGACGTCATTCCCTCAGTCTTGTCTGTTACCACGCCCGTAGATATTGGCACCCACTTGATGCCGAGCGTTATATCGAGCTTCAATAAGCAATACCCGAATGTGGAAGTGAAGCTGTTTGCTTCCGACCAAGTCATGGATATGTCTGAAGCTGATATTGATTTAGCTATTCGCATAGGCAAGTTAAGAGGCAAAACAACAGCTCAGGAAGAGGTGATCATGAAAGCCCGCCCTTTCCTGGCCGCTTCTCCAAAAATTATTCAGAACATTCGTGAAGGTTTATACCCTGACGGTGCACCTTTTATTCGTTTGTTGCGCCTACCGGAGAGTAAAGAAATGAAGCTTCAAGATACGGATACCATGCTCAAATTAAAGGCCGTCGCGGCTTCAGACAATGCCACCGCCGCACAACAAATGGCTTACGACGGATTGGGTGCCGCTCTGTTTAGCGGTTTGCCGACTAAGCCTTATCTGGAAGAAGGAAGACTTGAAAAGATAGACCATGTTGTGATGCCAGACATTTACATCTTTGCCAGTTGGCCAGGAAGGCGTATGACGCAGGGCGCCAAAGCGCTTCTAGAGCTGTTCAAACTGGAGCTACGCGAGCAACAAAAACTATATGGGTAAGCGAGACCGCTTTTTCACCTGTCCAAATGCAAAGCTGGATTCAATAGCTGCAATATTGGGAAGGCGGGTCAACTCTCTGCGAATAAACCGTTCGTATGTTTTGAGTGATTCACTCACGACACGAAGTAGGTAGTCGTGGGTGCCTGTCATGAGAAAGCACTCAAGTACTTCATCCATTTGGTCGATTAACGACTCAAACTTCACCATGTTCTCTTCCGTGGGCCTTTCGAGTTTTACCAAAACAAAGACGTTGATAGGCAACCCACATTTTTCCTGATCAATGTGAGCGTGGTAACCAGTGATTATTCCCTTTTTCTCCAGCGCTCTCACCCGGCGCAAACAAGGCGAAGGGGATAGTGATACGCGATCTGACAGTTCCTGATTGGTTAGGCGTCCCTCTTTTTGTAGCTCGTCGAGAATTTTCTTATCAATGCTATCAAGATTATGCTCCATGCCCTTCTCCATCCTCAGATTAGTAGCGCTAAACTATTTAATATTGGCAGATACTGCCATTTAGTAACAACTAAAGAGTGAAATTCGCAATCATCCTTATCGTTAGGTTAGCTAATTTATCGTTATACCTACTACGTGATTTAGTTAAGGGAGATATTGATGAACAAAACCACTCAACTCAGCCCGCTGCGTAATACGACGAAGCTGGAAGATTCAGCATCTCTAGCAACAGAGCAGGCAAAGCACTTTGGTATCGACACTGATTCAGACTTTGGCCAGGCGTTGGTCTCCCTTGCAACCACCTTATACACTGCTAACCATCACACGCATGACCTGTGGGCAATTACATTAGATGGCCTTAACGATTTAGACAGAAATGACCGTATAGCTTGGTTCAACGCTAAACGGTTCCTGTCTTTTCAGTTAGCGAAAATTCTCGACAACCTACAGAACCCGATGCGCGCGACTTATAAATCCATCGCCACCAAAAACGGGCACTTCGCTGCAAAAGGGGCTTACCCAATATTTGATAATGTGGCTGCGATATTCTCAGCAGCACCAGTGATAACACGCACTGCCACCTATCTATTTGCCTGCACAGAATGGGTAGAAGATGCCTTTAATGGCCGGGAACCCCTGCATGAAATCTATTCCCGACTGCTGAACCCAACTTCTATCGCGTTGGCTAACCATATTGTCGATATCGAAGCGGGAGACATGGCGGATCAATACCTCGCTTGGAACTTCAATTCCGGAATGGCAGCGATTGATGGCTTGCTAAGTCATTTGTTAGGGCGTGAAGATATTGTCTTGGCCTCTCGCAACATCTACGGTGGTAGTTACCAGTTACTTCAAGATTGGTACCGTAAATCTTCGAATCTGGATGTGGCAATAGAATGGGTGGATGGCTACGACGCAGCAAATTTTGCAAAAGCCATGGATGCAACGGCGGAGAAATATGCAGACAGAATCAAAGCTGGCCGCAAGATCTATATCTATCTTGAGAGCCCCTGTAACCCCCATGGTTTCGTTTTGGATGTCGCTGGCATCAGCAGAGCTGCTCATGAGCGAGATTGGAACATCATGGTAGATACCACGGTTGGCACTCCCTTTCTTCATCCTGTGTTAAAAAGAACTGATCCTATGGAGCGCCCCGACTTTGTTATTCATTCGTACACGAAAGAATTGGCAGGCTCAGGAAGCACAACAGCCGGCGTAATCATTGGGCGAAATGAAGACATGTTCATTCCAAAGGGTGACAGCGTAACCTGTAAGACACCAAGTGGAAAGCAACGTGAAGTAAGCTGGAGTAACACCCTGTTTTGGAACGTCTATTACATCAAAGGCGCTTTTCTTGATGCAGACAAAGCGTTTGAAGTCTTGAATGGCATGAAGACCTTTGAATTACGTGTGCTGCAAAAAGCCATCAACACGCTTTCTCTGGCGCGCATATTCTCACTTCATCCCGATATCAATGTGTCCTGCCCCGCTCTGCCTGAGAGCCCTAACTACCCTTTGATGCAGTCACAAATGCGCCTTGGTCTACCAGCTTCTTTATTCACCATTGATATGGAAGGAAAAGCGGACCGCCAACCTATTGATCAGTCTTCTTTTAAACAGTTCTTTGACATGTTGGAGCCTGCTATTGGTATGCAAGTCAGCCTTGGGCAAACCAACACAGTTGCTTTATGTCCTGCTATGACGACACATTCGGAGCTATCAAGCGCGGCTTTAGCCGATGCAGGTATTAAACCGACAACACTCCGCATAGCGGTAGGCTTGGAAGACCCGAGGGCGTTCATTGCTCATATGCAGCGCGCAGCTGAAATGACGATTGATGCAGCACACCCCGGTTTCTCGGATCTTTTCCCGAGCGCAGACAAGATTGATGATATCTACAGAAAAACGTATTTGGATGTACAGCAGCGCTTTGTTGAACACCTTCCAAACTACGCCACATTGATTCAATAAGAACTGGCAACATAGCCAAGTACAACAGGCTGTTAAGGATCCAGCGCTTCACTTGGACTCAAGTCTAAGGAGGAAGCGCTGGACATCATTGTTGTACCATCGCGGTTCAGATAACAAAGGGTCACTTGGTATTGAGGTCTCACACTGAGTGGTTCCAATTGTTCTATTTGATTAACCAACTGAACATTCGGTTCGCAGCCCCTATCGCCAAAGCGGTGTAACTCCCTATCGTAGTCTGTCTTTTCCACTTCTTCGTTGGTCCGCAAAATTTCAATCTTCATTGCCAAGCGACGCTTTTCAAAGCTGGAATATTGACTTGAGAGCAGTTTAGCAAGCGTTTCTTCGAGCATATCAACTTGCTGCGGGACAAGGACAGTTTTGTCTGACGCTTCCAAGGCACTTTGCGCCTTAACCATTTCTAGAGAAATTGAAGGCAGCACTTCCAAGTACTTTTTTAAAAGCACCCGACTGGATTCTGATTGCTTCTGCATCGCTGCACCTGACACGATCGTTGCTACAGCGATCGCAGTGAAGATCAGCGTTGGCGAAGCGGTAAACTTTGCTAACCACTGCATGACTGAATTTCTAATAAGAAGTGACTAAATATGCTTAATAACCGAAATTAATTGGATATAAATTCTTAACGTGACATAAGTCACCAAATAAAGGGAATAGTTGGCGAAAAGTTGCCCAATACACGGCGCATAGTTTACTTCGGTGAATCATTTGCTACGCATAAAGTTTGTATCAATTATAAGAATGACTAACTTATTTACAGCCTAATACTTTTCTAATTGCAGTGCTATTTTCTTGCTAATTTAGTTTTGTCTTATTTCCAATTCACTTTCTCTATTTTGCTTTTTTAGAAATAGTTATTTAAATTCATCTGTTAACATAGCCATATATCAGCCCGCTTTACAGTGGTGCAATTCATGCCCCAGCAGAAAGCGCTTGCAGCTATATGATTGAATTAGAGAAAGCGAAAGTTATGTTTGCACAATTACTTATACACCTATTGCCGGATTATTTTTTTGGCAGGGTAAATTCGCGAAATAAATTATGAAATGGAGATTTCTTTAGAAAAGTGTGAGCACTTTATCTTGTTATAAAAAATGCAAAATCGAGGGGTCGAAATATATTGCAAATATGTTTATACGTGAAATAATCCGCAGCGCAATGGTTGTTAACAATCATGTAACACAGCGTATTGCGGTAAGTATGAAGCTATATAAAAAAGAAAAGGACTCGGTAATGAAACGTATAATGACGACTGCTGGACTTTCGTTGTTTGCGAGCTCAGCCTCTGCGGCAGGGATCGATGAAGCAATCAATGAAATAGTCGCTCCAATTGTAAACCCATTCGTGGGTATGATCTTCTCCTCTGTTCCACTCCCCTTTCTAGATGCTGAAGCGCCATGGATCGTAATGTGGCTGGTTGTTGCCGCTGTCATCTTTACGCTGTATCTGGGCTTTATTAACGTTCGTGGATTCACCCATGCAATCCGTCTTGTTAAAGGTGACTACACAGACCCTAAAGAGCCAGGTGAGGTCTCGCACTTTCAGGCCCTTGCAACAGCACTCTCCGGAACGGTTGGTCTTGGTAACATCGCTGGTGTTGCCGTAGCAATCTCGATCGGTGGTGCAGGTGCAACATTCTGGATGATCCTTGCGGGTCTGCTTGGTATGTCTACCAAGTTTGTAGAGTGTGCCCTTGGTGTTAAATACCGTAACACTAACCCAGATGGTTCTGTTTCCGGTGGTCCAATGTACTACCTGAGCAAAGGTCTGGCTAACAAAGGTAACCCAGCATTTGGTCGTACCCTCGCCGTTTTATTCTCAGTTTGTGCGGTCGGCGGTGCTTTGGGTGGCGGTAACATGTTCCAGGCTAACCAGGCGTTCAAGCAAGTGGTTGGCGTTACTGGTGGCGACATGTCTTTCTTCGCAGATAAAGGCTGGTTGTTTGGTCTTATCATGGCGGTTATCGTTGGTGTGGTTATCATCGGTGGTATCAAGTCAATCGCGAAAGTGACTGAGAAAGTCGTTCCTTTCATGGCAATTGTTTACGTTGGTGCAGCTCTGATTATCATCCTGATGCACATCGACCAAGTAGGTGCAGCATTCGGCGCAATCTTCAACGGTGCATTCACTGGTGAAGGTGTCGCGGGTGGTGTTATCGGTGCCATGATTCAGGGCTTCAAACGAGCCGCGTTCTCGAACGAAGCGGGTGTTGGTTCTGCGGCAATCGCTCACTCAGCAGTAAAAACCAAAGAACACATGTCTGAAGGTTTCGTATCTCTGCTGGAACCGTTCATTGATACCGTTGTTATCTGTACCATGACTGCTCTGGTTATCATCATTACCGGCCAGTTGTACGAAGGTCAGGAGCTGAGCGGTGTTGCACTGACGTCAGCAGCATTTGAAGCATCACTGTCTTGGTTCCCTCTGGTTCTTGCAGTTGCTGTTGTACTGTTCGCGTTCTCAACCATGATTTCTTGGTCTTACTACGGCCTGAAAGCTTGGACTTACCTGTTCGGTGAGAGCAAGCGTGCAGAGATGATTTTCAAAATCATGTTCTGCTGCTTTGTTGTTATCGGTGCATCGATGAACCTGGGTCCAGTTATCGACTTCTCTGATGCAATGATCTTCGCAATGGCTCTGGTTAACATCATCGGTCTGTACCGTCTGGTTCCAGAAATCAAAGCGGACATGAACGATTACCTGGCGCGTCTGGAAAGCGGTGCTATCCAACGTTACAAAGGCTAATCGAACAACCCTTCTTGCATAACAAAAAAGAGATGCCATTTGGCATCTCTTTTTTTATGTTTTTCCGAAAGAAAAATTAACCACCGGCCAGTTTGACTGTGTGACCCTTCTTCTCAAGATATGCTTTGATTTGGTCGCGCTTATCACCTTGGATTTCAATCACACCGTCTTTTACAGCACCGCCACAACCGCAGACTTTCTTTAGCTCGGCGGCGACCAGTTTCAGCGCGGTATCATCAATGTCCAACCCTGTCACCAGACAAACCCCTTTGCCTTTACGGCCTTTGGTTTGACGCTGAACCCGAACGATCCCATCGCCTTTTTCACGAACTGGCGCCTGCTTTTCTTCCTTAATACGCCCGGCATCGGTGGAATACACCAGGCGGCTGTTATCGTCTCTCATATTTCACTCTTTGACGCTTGTTGATAGCACCAATGCTATCAAAACTGGCTCTATCAGAATACGTTAACGACGGAATTCGCGAGAAAGCGCGTTTTGGTCGATAAACTGCTTAATCTTTGGTAAAGGACCTTTCAGAAGTTGTCCACGAACCAGGATATACCAAAGCCCTGGTTGTTTGTCGTCAGACATAATCTGAATACCTTTATAGATTTCAGAGGAAGGCCCCTGTGCCGTTCGAAAGGATTGACGCTCAAATTCCGCCGGCCGACGGAAAATACGGGTATCGCTCCACCAATCAATACACTGCTTTACGCCCAGCATCGTGCCGGATACCGTTCTCCCTGCGACAATTGACGTATAAACATCGTCCTTACATTCAATAGTATGACCACGATGAGAATATCGCTTTTTCATTCGCTACCTGTTCTATGGATTGCTTACCCATTAACTTAACCGCCAAGTATCAGGCAGTTACAAGCAATTTGAGTATAGAGTTGTTATCGGGGCGATTTTAATGAAAAAGAAAGGATAATTCGACAATTAACGTGGCTTCTGCCCAACATTTATCTTTGTAAATACGATTCGATAAACGTGGGGTAACAAGCGCACTAAGATTTGGTAACTAGCTTTCCACCTAACCGTGCGCTGTATTCCTGTGTATTTTCATCAGCCGGTTCGATGTTATATCCACGATGATATAAACGCTTTGTCATCGACTCTCTCCTCTTGGAGAAAAATCCAGGCACTTGCTACCTTTTTGTAGACTGTAAAAGTTGGCGACATATGAATAAGTTATGTGATCAACGTTGGTTCCAACACTTCGGATTGGATGTGATAATAATGAGTAAAGCAATTTAGTTATAGTGCATTAAAGCAATGAAAAAAATTGAAGCTATCACTGACCCAAACACTGTAAAACGAAGCATTACGCTGTTTAAACAAGGGAATGTATCACTTGAAGAATGGCATGCGCTCACCCAAGGCCTTTACAGCAAAAATTCCTTATTGAGTTTCCAAAATGATTGGCAGGTTTTCGTCGATTACTGTCGGGAAGTCAACGTTTCTCCCCTACCTGCAGCCGTGACAGCAGTTCGTCGATTTGTGGAAGCAAAAGCCACAATCCGGAAAGCCTCTAGTATTAAGCGCTATATCATCACTGTATCTATGATGCATCGAATACACAGCCAATCCGACCCTACCCGGCACAGAGAAGTTCGCTTTACGCTTAACAAGCTATATCAGGACAAAGCAGATGAAGCAGGTCAGGCCAATGCATTCCACTATCATCACCTTCAGTCACTTCACTCCAAACTCTGCACCAGTGACCGCTTGAAAGACATCAGAGATTTGTTGATCTGGACGCTCTGTTTCGAATGCATGCTAAAGCGAAGTGAGTTGGCAGCTATTCAATTTGAAGACCTAACCAAAATGGAAGATAGTTTCACGCTTCAAATTTCTGATAACGTCATGAAGCTTTCTTCGGAAGCCTCGGGTTTGATTGAACAATGGTTTGAAATGACAGCCATGTCGGAAGGCCCGTTGCTGCGTCGTATTAATAAACACCAGCAGCTTGGTGACGCACCAATGGATCATTCTTCCATTTATCGCGTATTTCGCCGAGCTGCAGAGGAATTGGGCGTTCAGGGCACACTAACTTTCTCTGGCCAATCGCCACGTGTAGGTGCCAGTCAGGATTTGTCAGACTCTGGTTTGACAATAAAAGAAATTCAGCAACAAGGAAGATGGAAAAGCCCCGCTATGCCAGCACAGTATGTAGGAAATAAACAGGCAAGAGACGAGGCTATGGATAAGTTCAAACGTAAGCTGGATAAGGATTAGGAGCCGATGGCTCTAACCGACTTTAACGCCTGAGCGAATACAGCTAGCCAAATACTCAGAGAAAGTATGACCATTGTGCTCGACGAGTTTTGGGAACATTGAAATCGGCGTCATACCAGGGAAGGTATTGATTTCGTTCAACAGGACTTCACCTTCGGGGGTTAGGAAGAAGTCGATACGGGACAAGTCTTTCAGTTTCAAGTGAACAAATGCCTTCTCTGCATACTCTCGCATTTTTTCTACCTGCTCTTCCGTCAGACTCTTTGGCTCCACTGTCGTCTGACTGTGGCTTCCTTCACTGTATTTCTCTTCGTAGGTGTAGAAGGTGTCTTCTGGGCAAGCAATCTCACCAGGGCGCGTCACAATGACTTGGCCATCATAATGATAAGCGGCAATTTCCAATTCGCGTGGACGAACGGCTTTCTCAACCAACACTTGATTAGAGTAGCCAAACGCACCTTCAACCGATTCGCGAACGGCTTTTTTGTCTGTCACTTTGTAGCAACCAACGGAAGAACCCTGACACGCTGCTTTAACGAAAATTGCGCCCCAGCGGTCAAAAGCATCTTCCGCTTTTTTAATACTGTCTTCGTTGTTGTCAGTCAGAAAAACATAAGGGGTGTTTGGAATGCCAATGGCATCAAACCAGAGCTTTGAAGTGATTTTGTTGAAGCAAACATTGCTGGCAGAAGAATCACACCCCATGTAAGGAACACCAGCTAACTCAAACAGAGATTGGATGTCGCCGGTTTCGCCTGGAAATCCGTGAATACATGGTACGGCAAAATCGATGTCGATAACTTCATCACCTACCTTAAGCGTCTTATCCAGATTCAGGCGACAATCTTGTCCGTTGCTGTCTTTCCAGCCATCATTTTTAGTGATTTCAACACGAACAACTGAAACGGTTGGCAGTTTCTTTAATTCAGATTCCAGATAATTTGCTGACACCATCGATACTTCATGTTCAGCGCTACCGCCACCACACAGCAACAATACTTGAGTTGGGTTCATGACCATTCCTACTTCGCCCCGATAAATCGCTCAGGGATAACAAAATCTAATCGCACAATCCGTGAGGCACCTACTATACCCAAACGACCTGAAGATGCTCGCATTCAGGTCGTTTGGGTATAGTAAACAAACACATTGGCGCTTTCACTTAATCAAACGCAAATAACTGGCAAATTTTGCGTGATCGCGCAAAAACCCGTCATTGCTTGATTCATAAGCCACCACTTACCCCGTGCGTAAAACTACAAGCAAGAAAAAAGAGAGCCTGAGCTCTCTTTTCAAATTGATTTATCAGTTTAGTTCAAGCGTTTAACTTCTGGTGTCGCAGACGACTTAATGGAAGCAAATGAGCGGATAAACGGACCGTATTGTTTAATGTCATTGGGTAATGCTTTGAGCGCTTTTTGCGCTTCAGCTTTGGATTTGAACTCACCGTAGAGCAAGGTGTACCAAGGCAGACCATCGACCATCTTCTTATTTGACCAAACTGGCTTATCAGACGGCAGTCTGTTGATGTACTCGCTGAAGCCCTTATTGTGGCTCAGTGCGATAACCTGAATGGTATAAGTTGACGATGAAGTCGCAGACGGCTTCTTGGCTGGCTTGGGTACCGGCTTCGGTTTCTTCTGCGCAGTCATAACTGGTTTAGGCGCTGGCGCTTTTGGTTTTTCTGCCGAAACAGGCTTGGGCATCGGCTTTGTCATCTCTGGTTTTGAAGCAGGAGCCATATTTTCAGTCACTGGCATCACTTCTTCTTCAGAAGATTGGGTCAGAATTTGAGTAGTGCTGGTAC
Organism: Grimontia kaedaensis; assembly: GCF_023746615.1. Lineage (NCBI taxonomy): Bacteria > Pseudomonadati > Pseudomonadota > Gammaproteobacteria > Vibrionales > Vibrionaceae > Grimontia > Grimontia kaedaensis. Next base: position 852,856 of record NZ_CP082276.1, read on the forward strand.
CCCCGGCACAACCGGCAAGCGCAAGAGTAAAAGCGATCGAAAGGATTTTCTTCATGAATATTCTACTTTTAGGAGCCACTGCCCTTATTCTGTACCCACCCCGCCATTCATTCAACTTAAACCAAGCCCACTCTGATAAGTATCTGCCACATGTCACACATCATTTCGCGGTTTCTAGCTATCTGACGGTGCTTTTAGCTACGGATCACAGCCACGCTAACCGATTGAAACATCGTGCAGTGAAAAACAGTAAACTGTATAAGGGTTACCAAGTCGGAGAGCGAAATGACCAGCCTGGATACGCTGTTTAAACCAAAATCAATTGCCGTTATCGGTGCTTCTGACACAAAAGGACGCGCAGGTAACGTAATTATTCGCAACTTACAATCAGGCGGCTTCCAAGGTCCCATCATGCCTGTCACTCCCAAATACCAGGCTGTTGCCGGGATCCTCGCTTATCCGACTATTGAGGCTTTGCCTCTCATTCCTGATCTCGCGATTCTCTGCACACAAGCCTCACGCAATAGCGAACTGATTCGTCAATTGGGCGAAAAAGGTGTGAAGGTCGCGATTATACTGGCGGCTGGCATGAAGAAAACCAAAGCCGAAGATGGTCGCAGTGAATTTGAAGTGATGAGAGACATTGCCTCACAGTACGCGATGCGGGTGATTGGTCCGAACAGTCTCGGATTGATCTTGCCTTGGTTGAATCTGAATGCCTCTTTCTCTCCCATTCCGGCAAATCGCGGGAACATTGCTTTCGTTTCTCAGTCCGCTGCGGTGTGCACCACTATTCTTGATTGGGCACGTAACCGCCGAATCGGGTTTTCCACATTTATCTCTCTGGGCGAAGCCAGCGATATCGATTTCCCTGAGCTGCTGGACTACTTGAGCCGCGAGAGTAAAACAGATGCCATTCTACTTTATATCGACAATATTCAGGATGCCCGCGCATTTATTTCCGCTGCCAGAGCGGCATCCCGTAACCGTCGCGTTCTGGTTCTGAAAAGCGGACGTACACCCGAAGGCGCTTCTATCCTTCCTCATCTGCAGGAAAATGACATTGGATTAGACGGCGCTTATGACGCAGCCATTCGACGCTCAGGTATGTTGCGGGTGCGTACAACACACGAGCTATTTGCGGCAGTAGAAACACTTTCTCACTCCGTTCCTCTGCGTGGTGAACGACTCGCGATAATTTCCAACGGCGGCGGCCCTGCGGTCATGGCAGTCGATACCTTGTTGGAAATGGGCGGTAAACTGGCCGTACTCAGCGAAGAAACCAAAGCGAAGCTTGATGCCATTCTCCCTGCCAGTTGGTCGCAATCAAATCCTGTCGATATCGTGGGTGATGCAGATACTGAGCGCTATAAGAAGGTGACAGAAATTCTACTTGAGAGTGACGAAGCCGATGCACTGCTAATCCTGCACTCTCCTTCTGTGACTGCACCTGGCTTAAAAACAGCAAAAGCGCTGGCGGATATGCTGAAAAACTCACAACGAGCCAAACGCTTTAATATTCTGACCAATTGGCAAGGTGAAAGTGATGATGCCACCGTCGCACGACTCGCTTTCGCTCATGCCGGCTTTCCTGCCTATCGAACGCCGGAAAGTGCTGTCACCGCCTTTATGCACTTGGTTGAGTATCGGAGAAACAAGAAACAACTGATGGAAACGCCGACTTCTATCGGTCAAATTGATTACGATGTGGAAGGCGGTAAAGCCCTAATCCAACAGGCTTTGGAAGAGAACCTACGCACGCTGACCACCCATGAGGCGCGTCCATTTCTTTCAAAATATGGCATCAATGTGATGGCAACATGGTTAGCGTCTGATGCCTCTGAAGCCGCCCAGATTACCGAGCAGGTCGGCTACCCCGTTGCTGTTAAACTCCGCTCTCCAGACATCGCTCACAAATCTGACGTTAACGGCGTGATGCTGGATTTAAACAACGCCACCGAAGTAGCAAATGCAGCGCAACTGATGTTGAACCGTGTCAGCATGACCTACCCGACAGCCCGTATCGAAGGTCTACAAATTCAAAGCATGGCAAACCGCGCAGGGTCACAGGAACTTCGTGTTTGTGTGCGCCACGATCCTGTGTTTGGCCCTGTGATTTTGTTGGGAGAAGGCGGTTCAGAATGGGATGTAAACCGTGATGCGGCCGTTGCGATTCCGCCGCTCAACATGGCACTTGCACGCTACTTGGTGATTGGTGCGATCAAAAGTGGAAAGCTCCGCCAACGCGGCCATCCCTACAATTTCGATGTAAACGCGCTGTGCCATTTCTTAGTGACACTGTCACAGATTTTAATTGATTTTCCTGAAATCACTGAGCTGGACATCCATCCTTTGCTGGTAACTGGCGACAGCTTCACGGTGCTGGATGCATCTATTCAGCTCAGACCGTTTGAAGGTGATGCTAATACCCGCTTGGCGATTCGTCCTTATCCCAAAGAGATGGAGGAACGCGCTGAATTGAAAGATGGTAGAGCTATTTTACTGCGCCCAATCCTTCCAGAAGACGAGCCTAACCATAAGTCCTTTATCGAACATGTATCGGTAGAAGATCTCTATAAACGCTTCTTCTCGGATGTAGGTGAGTTAAATCATGAAGCGTTGGCAAACCTAACCCAGATTGATTACGACCGCGAGATGGCTTTTGTGGCCGTTCATCGATTGGACGAAGGTTCTGATGAAATACTCGGCGTGGTGCGTGCCCTGGCCAACCCAAAACACACTGATGCCGAGTTTGCGGTTTTAGTTCGTTCGGATCTTAAAGGCATGGGACTTGGCAGAATTCTAATGGAGAAAATCATCAGCTATGGTCGAGTAAGTGGCCTTCAGCGCTTTAATGGCATGACCATGCCTTCAAACTCAGGGATGATTGCTCTGGCGCAAAAAGTCGGGTTCACTATCGATGTTCAACTACAGGACGGCATCGTTGAAATGGACATGACGCTCTAACCTTAAGCGCACTAGTTAAATGCTGTCAAAAAAGCCGCTCGATGCGGCTTTTTGCTGTTCAATGCCCATCCGAATCAAGCAGAAGGTAAGGTGTAATCCACCACAATAATGTCTTCAATATGCGGTACGAACACCTCCTTCAATGCCTCATGCTCTGGGTGAAATAAATAGCTCTGGCGTCCCTCTTCATTAGCAAAGGTCATAAAGACAATATGAGTGTAGCCTTGGTTTTTACCTTCCGGGCTGTCATTCTCGCCCCACTCAACAGAAACAACCCCTTCGACACGATCAGTCATCGACATAAACTCTTCGCGAATTTCTTCAAAATCCGCGTCATTTGACGTCGGTTTGAATTTTACCAGCAGTACGTGTCTGATCATTGCTTGCTCCGTGCAGTGCTTAAAGTAAAGATAAAATGATCCGCCATATTACCGGACCAATGTCTTTATCCTACTTTCTCTTCGGGAATCGGCTGAATCACTTTTAGTAATCGTGGAATTTCACGAATCATCCAGCTTTTCGCATTCCCCATACGATTGCGTTTCCACGCCATCACCCAATAAAGTTTGTAAGCCTCACTACCCTCAATGATTTTTAAGCGACCGTCTTCGATATCTTTGCTCACCCACCAATCCGGCATGGTTCCGATACCATAGCCATCAAGAATTGCATGGTATTTTTCTGTCATGGAGGAAACGGTCAAGCGGGGTTGTTCATCAAGGATGTTGAAGGTATATGTCTTCGCATTCCGCGCTGAGTCCGCCACAGAAATACTTCGGTATAAACGACGTACATCAGCATCATAAGGATTAGAGTGACGATGGATAGGGTGGTTTGCGGCTGCAACCCAGTAGCCATCAGAAAAGCCAATTTCCTGCATTTTAATTCCTGGAGGCGCTGCAGGTGGCTTGGGACTAATTAAGATATCTGTGCGATCTTCTTCAAGTGATTCCCAAGCACCGGCCAAGATCTCCTCTTGAAGACGAACACGTGTGCTGGCTTCTCTCCCCAGCTTATCCACCAGCGGAAAAAAATGGCGAGCAGTTAACAGCCCATCAAAGGCGATGGTAATGTCTAACTCCCAACCGTGGGCCAGCGATTTGGCATCTGCCACCAGTTCGTCTGCGGCATTCATCAGAACACGTCCTCTTTCCAGAAGCAGCTTTCCAGCGTCCGTAAAGATAGCCTTATGGCCTGAGCGATCAAAAATCACCAGGTCTAAATCCTGCTCAAGTTTTTGAACTTGATAGCTTAACGATGAAGGGGCTCGATTTAAAGAGTCTGCCGCCGCGGCAAAGCTTCCTTTACGGTCAATGGCATCCAGTACCTGAAGAGCTTCGAAAGATAGCATGGGTTTTCTCGTTCCTTATTTTTGTTCCAAAGCCATTTTTGATGTTGTTTGGGTTTGGGTAAGTATATGACCCGATTAGAGACGTTTTATATTCGTTTCGGGATGCACCAAAAAATATGACTATTACAAATGTGTCACAATCAGCTGATAGAAAACAGAAAAAACTGTTAGATCAATAAAACCGTGATTTACACACCTCGCCACACCTAAAACGCTTATGGCTAGAACAAAAATTTAACCACTAAGGGTCAACAGACCCTAGGCTTAAGAGAGAGGTGATTATGAAGTTAGACCGTATTGAGATTTCCGGTTTCAGAGGCATTCGACGCCTATCTCTGAGTCTTGATGAGCTCACTGTACTCATCGGTGAAAACGCTTGGGGTAAAAGTTCACTGCTAGACGCCCTTTCACTTTGTTTACCATCTTCCGGCGAGCATTACGATTTTGTCCGCTCCGATTTCCATATCGACTATACCTTGGGCAACGCCCAAACCAACCAAATTCAGATCATCTTTCGTTGGGTCGAGACCTTCTCTGGTGAACACAGAGCTAGGCGATATCGTCCGTTCAATGAAGTTTGGAATGGCAGTGATGACAATGGCTTGCGCCGACTCGATTTTCATATCAACGCGCTTCATGTTGATGGAAAAATCACGGTAACGCGTGATTTCCTTGATAAGAACGGTGCCATCATCGAGACACCAAACAGTGAAAGTCTGTCGCGTAAGCTCATTTTTCTGCACCCAATTATTCGTATTCAAGATGCTCGTCGTTTACGCGACAGCGACCTGGATTTGAACGGCAATAAAACGAGGTTGGAAAAGCGGTTGGAGAACACGGTCAAGCGACTTCAACAAAAACCCGGTCATGTGAATAAAGGCGAGGTGCGTAGTGGCCTAAAAGCGATGCGAACGCTTCTCGACCACTATTTTGCTTTTGATAGTCATAACCGGTCACCCGCAGAGATAGAGCCTTCAAGGCACCTGAACATGCGCGCTAATTATGTACATCCGTTAGAGATGGTCGCTAACAACACGTCGAATCACAGTCGCCTACTGCTGATGGGCTTGCTGAGTACTTTTGTCCGGGCGCGGGGGCCTAAGCAGCTTAAAGCCAACGCCCGACCCATTGTGATCTTCGAAGATCCGGAAAGCCGGCTGCATCCAACCTTGCTCAATCAAGCTTGGCGACTCATCAGTTTAATGCCTATGCAGAAAATTCTGACCACCAATAGTGGGGATTTGCTCTCTGCCGTTCCCCTCAACAGCATAAGACGATTAGAGCGTGGCGCTACCCAAACCGATTCTCATCAAGTCCCACACAACAGCCTTAGTAAAGACGAAGAGCGCCGGGTGTCATTCCATGTCAGATTTCATCGCCCAAGCGCCCTATTCGCCCGTTGTTGGCTGCTGGTGGAAGGAGAAACGGAAGTTTGGCTATTCAACGAAATGGCACGTATTCAAGGCTATGACCTGGCGGCAGAAGGTGTCCAATTGATCGAATTTGCACAAAGCGGTCTTAAACCCCTTATTAAGCTAGCTATCGCTTTGGGTATTGAGTGGCATGTTATTGCAGATGGCGATATGGCAGGCCAAAAATACGCCCATACGGCTCGCAGTAAGCTTGATGGAGAAAAAGAGAAGCACCGCCTTACTGTGCTTCCAGACAGAGACATTGAGCATTACCTGTTTAACCACGGATACGAGCCACTGTTTCGGGAAATGGCGCATATTGAAGGTAATACCTACATTGCCCCGAAGAAAATCATCGCGCGTGCTCTGAAGAAGTACGCAAAACCCGATGCGGCCTTGGCCATCATTGAATACACAGAGCAGCATTTGGAAGATGATATCCCGCTGCTACTGAGGTGGATCGTGCAGCGGGTTGTGAGTATGGCAAGAGGTGCAGGTTAGTCTTGTTTTTCAAAGAAAATTGATATTTTACCGACCTCGACGCCGAATTTTTTCATCGAGGTGAGATTGAAGGCTCGTTTTTCGTCCTGACGGTAAAGCCAATCATCGAGTGTCAGCACATAAGTATTGTCGCCCACTTCTACGCTGAGGTCATAGATCCAATTGAGGGCATTGCCAGATTCACTCCCCTTCGCTGTGCCGACAACGTCACCTGCTGTACCCTCATAGCTTCCATCTTCAAGGCGCTTTATCGTCCAAATGCGTTTTTGTTTCTCACCATCATCGAAGATAAAATCTTCATCTAAGGTGATCTGATCGCCTACCACGGTGCCAGTAATGCTGACTTCGAACCGACGGGTTTGTTTGCCGGTATAATCCTGGACCATACCCCACGCCAAGGTTTCCCCTTCAAAATATTCAAACAGATTAAAGTTGGGGCTAGACGCTTTGTAATCTTCAAGGGAAGCTGAACATCCAACTAGTGCGGTCATCAATGCAAAAGCGGCGATAAGTTTTTTCACTCAGGATTTCCTCCAATTAGAGCTAGACGAAGTGATGGGTACGCTGTTGCCGGCGAAAGCCAAATAGCGGAAAACGCATTGGCAATGTCCGCGTTTCTCAGTTTTCCGTAAGGAGATGCTTTACCTTGTTCGGGCTGATAGAAAAACTGTCCTTGATCTTCTGACAGAACATAAATAAGTCGGTCACCTTCTTTCACATCAGGCCACGCATTTTGCATTTGAGGGAGCCATTCTTGGGTTTGTTGTTCACTAAACCCAAGGTGCTCCCACTGTTCGACTGTTGCATCGAGTAAGTCGTCAGCATCGATGTCGCGGCTATATGTGATGACCAGCGCCAATGGCTCCCCAGAAGCTGGTTCAAACTCACCTGAAGGGGTTCTAAGTTCACTGTCGTAGATTTTCCAGAATCCCCAAGTAAGAGATGCCGCACCGACAGGTTTCCACCACACCCAGTCTTCTGCGGTTTGCATACCTGTGGGACTAGCTGTGATTGGTGTAGACAGCGTGAGCGCTATGACGAATGCAGAAAAAAGCGCAGCTATTCTTTTTCGGCCAGCGACTTTTCTGTCATAGAAAGATGTGATTTTGAACATGTCTCCCCCTTCCTTGAAAGACGTTTTAAGATGACAAGGAAAACAACACTGTAAATGAACCAAGCAGCAGCAAGGACAAGCACAGTGCTCACAAGCGTCATAGAGAACTCAACCGCGCCAAGGCGCTCTCCTCCTAGGTAGCTCCCTGCTCCCCCGACAGCACCGACAATAGTGAGTAGCCAGAGCGGCTTTTCCATCAGCCAATCTCGAACCAGCCAGATGTAAGTTCCAAATCCTGCCCACAGGAACCCAAGCCATAAAGGCACATAGGAGGTATCGAAATTCAACACTTGTAGGTGGGTCAGTACGCTGTCGCCTGCTACACCGATCAGCGTAAAAAGTGGCGTAGCAAACAACACGCCTCTATCGAGCAACACAGCACCAATAAGGGCAAGCACTAGGAAAGGAAGCGTACTGTTTTGGCCCAGCACAGCAGCAAACCAGTAAGCGTTGAATGCCAGTGATATCAAGACAATTCGCATGCTTCCTCCTTACTCACATTGGGGTTATTCGCGCCAATCTGGACGGCTTAGCACTAACTGAACCGTGCTAATGGTACGTTCGCGGAAGCCACCTTCACAGTAGCAAAAGTAGTACCGCCAGAGTCGTGCGAAACGTTCGTCATACCCCAGTTCTGTAAGCTCATTGAGATTGTCGTTAAAACGTTGATGCCATTCTTCCAGCGTTTTGGCGTAATCAAGACCAATGTCTTTCAGATCTCTCACTACCAAATCACTCTTGCGGGTGAACTGGTCCAGAAGCACGCTGACTGAGGGTAAAAAACCGCCTGGGAAAATGTGTTTTTGAATAAAATCGACGTTACTGCTGTAGTGTTCGTAACGCTGGTCAGCAATAGTGATCGCCTGAATTGCCATCAAACCGTTTGGTTTTAAGAGTGATTCGCATTTCTTGATATACGTGGTAAGAAATTGCTTGCCTACCGCTTCAATCATTTCGATCGAAACAAGCTTGTCGTACTGCCCTTCGAGGTCACGATAATCTTCTTTCAACAAGGTGATTTTATCGGTAAGCCCTTCCTGATCTACGCGGCTTTTTGCCCACTCATACTGCTCGTTGGAGATTGTCGTTGTCGTCACGCGACAGCCATAATGTTTTGCAGCATGAATGGCCATACCGCCCCAGCCCGTACCGATTTCTATCAGATGATCGGATGGGCTAAGTTTCAACTGACGACACAGACGGTCCATCTTAAGAAACTGTGCACGCTCTAGGGTGTCGGTATCACTTTCGTAGATACCACTCGAATAGAGCATCTCCTGGTCAAGGAACCGCTCATAAAGATCGTTTCCAAGGTCATAGTGTGCGGAAATGTTAGAACGCGAGTTTTCTTTAGTGTTTCGGTTTTTCCAGTGGCCAATCTTAGTAACAATGTTGGCAAGCCAGCCCACTTTACTTTCCAAACGATCAAGCGCTGGCAGGTTGCGGCAAACTGCGCGAATAACAGCGGTTAGGTCCGGAGAGTCCCACCAACCATCGACATAAGCCTCAGCGGCCCCAATACTGCCACCGGTCAGCACACGACGGTAAAATCCTGGGTGGCGGATAATCACCTCTGCATGAAGATCAGCGTTAGGATCACCCAGCTTTTGAGTCTGCCCGTCGAAATCGACCAAGGTCAACGAAGCGCCTTCAAGGTAGCCAAACGTGGAAACCAACATGCTTCTCGCGAAGGTATCCTTCTTCGTGACTGGCCAGGCTGATGATTCGATATTGCTTGAATACATAATTACTCCTTTGCCTGTTCTGGATGACCGTAAAATGGCGCGCCTTTTATCCAGAGTTTTAGCGCTTGCCAGTAGATCGATAACACGACCTTTACCGTCATCACGGGCGTTTTTACGATAAGTTTGATGAGCTCAGAGGAAGTAAACGGTTTCTTCTTCATAGCAAGTGTTGCGTCGAATTCTCTGCCTTCCCGATGTGTTTCGAGATGGACAAAAGCCGTCTTGTCGACAGGACGCAGCTTCCAAACGTACTTTTGATCAATTGGATTAAAGGGAGAAACATGGAATGCTTTGTTGTTTTCCCAATGTTTACCGGCTGGAACGGCATAATAATGCCGTTGATTCCAAGGCGTATTGCTGACCTCTGCAAGCATGTAAGCCCAATTGCCTTCATCGTCGTAGAGGTAATAGAAGTTAACGGGACTGAAATACAAACCGAAGTAACGCAAGTGGCAAAGAGCCAGAACCTTACCGGTGTAACGTTTCCCCGTCAGCGCAAAGATCTTGTCCTGTACCGCTTGCTTAGTATCTTCACGACCTTCCATGTAGTCGGGTCTGTGGAACGAAGCCATTCCCCATTTATTTGTGGTGAAACCTCTGACAGATCTGGCTAACTCATCGACTTCATCCAAATCAATTAGCGGCATAAACATGGGATAAGAAAACACATGCTCTATGGGCGTAAAGCGACGGTGACGGACACTGCCGACAAATAGGCCACTGAGCGAGTCGCCGTTCATGACGCGCTCCGAAGTGGCATCGGCTCAACGTTACGGTTTATGCTTGCGACAACGTCGAGTGCGCTACGGACACCATCTTCGTGGAAACCGTTATACCAGTATGCACCGCAGAACCAGGTGTTATTGATGCCTGATACCAGATCACGCTTCTTCTGTGCAGCGATACATTTTTGGTCGAACACTGGGTGTGCATAGACGAATTTTCTCAGTACTTTTGACGCGTCGATGCTGTCTGTTTGATTGAGTGTTACGCAGAACGTTTCGGGTGACTTGATGCCCTGGAGAATATTCATGTTGTAAGTCAGCGCTGCTGGACGAGATTCTCGTCCATCGTTTTTGCCCAGATGATAGTTCCAGCTCGCCCAAGCAGCTTTGCGCTCTGGCAGCAATTTCTCATCCGTATGCAACACGACATCGTTATCTTGATAGTCGATATCTCCCAGCACCTCAGTTTCGTGTCTAGAAGGGTCAGCCAATAACGCCAGCGCTTGGTCGCTGTGACAGGCAAAAATCACCTTGTCAAAGTACTCTTCGCCCTTCTCAGACTCCACAACGACGTGGTCGTGGTAACGAAGAACCTGTTTAACGCGGGCTTTGAGACGAATGCAGTCTTCAAACGCCGGCACCATCTTTCGAACATATTGGCGAGAGCCGCCCGGGATGACATACCACTGCGGACGGTTTGCCACTTCAAGCAAGCCGTGATTGGCAAAAAAGCGCAGAAAAAACTTCAAAGGGAATGCACGCATATCTGATAGCGTCGAAGACCAAATCGCTGCGCCCATTGGCAGAATGTAGTTCTGGCAAAAATAGTCGCTGAACTTGCGACGCGTGAGGAAATCACCCAAGGTCTGCTCAATAAGAGGGTCACCATGAGTTGAAACAGCATAAGCTTCGCGTGCTTCTTTGTTAAATCTTAAAATCTCAGAAATGAATTTGTAGAATTTTGGATTGAGCAGATTTCGCTTCTGCGCGAACAAAGAAGCAACATTGTTCCCGTTGTATTCCAAGCCGTTCTCATCATTGTGGACACTGAAACTCATCTCAGTTTCTTGCGCGCCAATACCGATGTCTGCCATCAAACGCTGAAAGTTCGGGTAGGTGCGGTCGTTGAAAACGATGAATCCGGTATCAATAGCATACTGACCGCTGGCGACTTCAACATCCACCGTGGCTGTGTGACCACCGATATAGTCGTTGTATTCAAACAACGTGATGTCGTGCTCTTTATGCAGATAGTGAGCACATGTCAGGCCTGAAATACCTGAGCCGATAATTGCAATTTTCATCATGCTTTCCTTGTTATTTTTCTTACCAGCGCAAGTTGCATTGCCATAGGCATTGAGGATAGAAATTTGAGAAAGTAGGTGAACTTTTTGGGGAAGTGTACTTCCACTTTCTTCCTATCTAAGCCGTGTCGAATTGCTTCAGACGCTTCTTCTGGGGTTACCAGCATAGGCATAGCGAAATCGTTTTTGTCAGTGAGTGGCGTTTTAACAAAACCCGGAGAAATAAGTGACACGGTCACGGCTTTGCTTTCTAAATCTACTGAAAGAGAACGTGCCAGGTACGAGATTGCTGCCTTTGAAGCGCCATAAGCTTCTGCCCTTGGCAGACCCAGATAAGCAGCAGTAGAGCCCATTAGAGCTAAGTGTGTTCCACGCTGAAACCTGCCTTGGAGCGCTTCAATACAGTTCAAAACACCAAACAGGTTTATATCGAAAACGCGTTTGAACAAAGACACATCAATCTCGCCATGATCAATATACTCACAGGTGCCAGCGTTCAGAATGATTAAGTCGTAGGCCATGTCTTCTTGCGTTAGCGCCGCTCTCGTCGCCTCAGCGTCTGTGGCGTCGAAGCTTAATACGGTGACGTTGTCACGGGTTTCTGCCCAAGATTGTAAAGTCAGCACATTGCGACCACATGCAGTGACGTGCCAGCCTTCAGCAGAATAGTCCTTAGCAAGTTGCAGACCGATGCCGGAAGTTGCGCCTGTGATAAGTACGCGTTTCATTGACCCAACCTCTTTTTGATCATTCGAACCGCTGAGCCCAATACAGGAAGTGCTTCGTACAGCATTTCGCCAAGGTCAAAATAATCGCGATGAAGAACAACGCGTCCTTCTTTTAACACGAGCCGCGTACAACCCTTAACTGCCCTTTCTGCACCACCGTCCAACTTTGGATGAGACAAGTTCATCGTCCAACTGATAAAGGCAACGTCTCCATTCACAGCGTGTTCGTGGATGTTAAAGCGGCAGTCAGTCACGTTCGTGTACATGGCTTCGAAGTACCGAGAAAGGTTGTCATATCCCTCGATGCGGTGAGCGGGGTCTTCAAACACGACATCTTGGCTGTAGATGTCATCCAGCGTGTTTAGGTTGTCCTTTCGTAGCGACGTGTAGACGGTAATAAAACGATCCAATGCGTCGTTTTGTGATGTGGCTGCTGTTTGCATCATGATTCTGCCCTGTGCGTGTTCTGATAGCTTTTTGCCACCTCGAACATTTGGATGGCTTTTTCCCGCGCCTGTTTATGGTCTACAACCGGTTTGGGGTAGGAGAGCTCTATTCCGTTTTTCTCTGCCCAAACATGGGGTTCGTGGAGTGACTTGTCCGGGACAGACTCTAGTTCTTTCAACCATCTACGGATAAAACGCACGTTAGGATCAAATTTCTTACTCTGCGCAGTGGGATTAAACACCCGAAAATAAGGTTGGGCATCGGTGCCTACAGATGCAGACCATTGCCACCCACCATTATTCGCGGCAAAATCACCATCGATCAGCTTGCACATAAAATATTGCTCCCCCCACCGCCAATTGATGTGAAGGTCTTTCACCAAAAAGCTGGCAACAATCATGCGAAGGCGGTTGTGCATCCAACCTGTATCATTCAATTGACGCATGGCGGCATCTACGATTGGATAGCCAGTTCGCCCCTGTTTCCATCGTTCAAACAAGATCTCGTCGCGGTTCCATTCAATGGAGTCTGTCCATTCAAGGAACGCTTTTCCCTTACTGATATCTGTGTACGCAGCAACGATATGTTGGTAGAACTCTCGCCACACCAATTCAGAGAGCCAAACGTTCGCCCCTCCTGAGCTTTTGTCGAAGCAGTTAGGCTCTTCAACCAACAAACGAGCCAGACACTGACGTGGCGATAATGCACCAATGGCAAGATAGGGAGACAGTTGGCTGGTAGCTGGAATCGCCGGGAAATCTCTTGTCGAATCATACTGGTCTACGCGATATCGGCAGAAATCACGCAGTCTCTGAATGATAGCACTGTCATCGATTGGCCAACCCACTGAGTCTGTTTGCGGGTATCGCAGAGAAATGCTGAACGGTTGGCGCAAAAGAGATGAAGTGATGGAATTGGTTTGCACAGGTTCAGGCGCACTAAGAGGAGATAAGTTTTCCTGCGTTGCTCGAGCAATCCAGGCTTTCTTGAAAGGTGTAAAAACGCGATATGTATTTCCAGCACCATTAGTAATAGTTCCTGGACCAAAGATACACTTATAATCGAAGCGATGAAGCAGCGTCCCCGTTAAGCTAAGTATTCCGGCGATAGAGTTATCACGGTTTACTTCATCAGATTCGTAATCCCTTGTGCAATAGATATCAGCAATTTGGTATTGCTGGCAAAGCTGTGCCAAAGACTGGTTAACGTCTCTAAACGTGTCAACGGAACGAATCAGTAAGGGAATATTCAGCGCTTCCAGTTCTTGCTGAAGTACAGCAAGACGACGGCGAATGAGATCAGCCTGAATGGGTGCCATTCTGTGAGAACGCCACTGAACTGGCGTTTCGTAGTAAATGGCCATGACTGGTTCACCACTTCGGCAGGCTTCTGTCAAAGCGATATTGTCTTTAATCCTAAGGTCTCTCCTGAACCAAACCAGCTTCATCCTCTTGCTCCCTTACATGTTTTTTTGCGTTCTGTTGGCTGCACTGACGCTCGCCAAAGCTAGTTCTGGGTGAATCTTCGTTGACTCACCTGATATCTCTACCTCAATCGGAGCTGATACCATTAGCTCAGCGATCTCTCGTCTCATATTTGGTGTAAAGGCTTGGTCTGAGTGAATCACAAATCGCTTCACGCCTTTGTCCACCAGACTGTTGCAGAGAATAGATAAGCCTGACCCTACGCCACCCAAAGTTGTGACGGCGTAACCTTCAGACTGTAACATCAGCGCTTTTAGGTAAAAGCGATAACTTTGATCTCTGCTCACGCTGACAATCCAGCATTTGTCTTTGCCTTTTGCTTTCTTGTTCATATGCAAGCAGTGAACAAGCACGTTGTTCAGCTCCGCCCGCCAAATCTGTGAACACAGCGCCCCGGCTTCAGAGGATTGTTTATCAAACCAATCGGTTAACGGCTCAAACAATTTTGATTCAAGTACATGAATGGGATAATTTTTGGTGAGTTCATAGAGGCGCGCTTCTAATGCCTTCAGATCAAAACTCATCACAAGGGCCTTCAAATTTTCCCATTCCGGTAAATTCTGGACATTCTCAATATGCCCTGAATTTGTTCCCAGTAACTCTTTGACTTGGCTTACAGGTACACCTTTATTAAGCCAAGAGAGGATTTCCTGAATGTGCACAACATCGTCTTCCGAGTAGAGACGATGACCTTTAGGTGTCCTCTGGGGAGTAATTAAGCCATAGCGACGTTGCCAGGCACGCAGGGTAACGGAATTCACCCCGGTGCGTTCTGACACTTCGCCTATGGACAGCAATTTTTCTTTAGAGGCCATAACGCAATCTCAGACTATCCGGATAAGGATGAAGGTAGCTTTGCTGTTGCAGATAAGGATCCGGATTTTGGTTAAGGTGATGATTGATAAGCGTTAACGGTGCCAGGAGCGGCATAGTTCCTTTGCGGTAAGCATGGATTAAGTCCGCGAGTTCCGCTTTCTGTTGCTTATCGAGTGCGCGCTTGAAGTAACCTTGAAGGTGCATCAACACGTTGGTGTTATTTTTGCGGGTAGCACGTTTGGCAATGGCCTGCATGAAACGGATGCGGTACTCAACGAAGAACTCGTCGATATCGTGATTTGCAATGTCAGCAACAAACTTTCCGAGTTCCTTGTACTCAGCTGGGCAATGTGCCATCAAAACAAGCTTGTAACGAGAGTGGAATTCTACGATCGCACGTCGGCTGATGCCTTTTGCCATCGAATCGTAGAAGTCACGTAATGCAAACACACGAAAAACAAAATTCTCTTTGAGCACGGGATCATTGAGTCGACCATCCTCTTCAATCGGCAGCCAAGGCATGCGCTCCATCAGTTGCTGCGTGTAGAGACCAACACCAACCTTCTCCGAAGCCACATATCCGCTTTCACGGTAAACCTTCACTCGTTCCATGCCGCAGGTTGGAGACTTTGCACACACCACATAACCGCAAAGTTCCATGCCAGCTAGGTGCTCCGCCTTCTTCTTGCTGAACTCGACCATTTTTTCGGTATGATCTGCTTCAGCATCTTTAGTCTCAACCAATCGCACGCCAATTGACTCTCCACGGTCAAGCAGGCGGATGGTGGGGCGTGGAACAGGTAATCCGATGCCCACTTCCGGGCAAACGGGCACAAACTCTACGAACGGCTCAAGCTCTGTCGCCACGAAATAGCTGCGTTTGTGTCCACTGTCAAAGCGAACTTTGTCGCCAATTACGCATGCGCTAACGCCAAGTTTAATAGCCATGATGCTGCTCCTTGTTGTACAGGTTTTTTTATTTGTACAACTTAAGCATATGAAAGGATCACTCTTGTACAAATATTTTTTCATGTACAAGGTAATAAATTAGCGTAGTGTATAAAAAAACGCCCCTTCCAAGCCAGAAGAGGCGCTTATAAAACGTGGCTTTGGCGCTTAATCAGTCGCAGCGGACTGCTCTGCCTCAATGGCCAAATCAATTTGTTCCTCGAAGCCTTTTAAACGCTTGTAGATGGACATCAACTCAACAATGGTTGACCAAGAATTCACAAGGAACTGAAAAGAATCTTCAACCTTGCCAAATGCACGGATGATTTGCTGAAGCACACCTAAAGTGACAGCACCTGAGACAATGGTAGGTCCCAATGCAATGTATGGCACTATGACGGTACCCTGCAGATACGACCACTTGGCGATATCAAAATACAAGTAGTGGCGATACAGGTTGAAGTAGTTACGTCGAACATTAAGGAAGAGTTCTTTTAGCGTTTCTGGCTCTGCGCGATCTTCATGGTCTTCACCGTACACCAATTCTTTGCGATAAGCCGCTTCGACTTTTTGATTCTTAAACTCTAACCCAGGCAGTTTTATACCCACAATAGCCAGAAGCACAGTGCCAAACAACGCCGACAGAATTGCGATATAAACCAGTGAACGTGAGACTTCGCCAATCCACGGTAGTTCTGTGATGTTTTCACTTAGCACCCAGAGAATAGGAAGAAATGCAAAAAGCGTCATGATAGAGCGCATAAAGCTGACGCCCAGAGACTCAACAATACGGGCAAAACGCATAGTGTCTTCCTGAATACGCTGAGAAGCACCTTCGATATGGCGAATTTTGCTCCAATGAGAGA
The DNA here is from genome assembly GCF_023746615.1 of Grimontia kaedaensis. Taxonomy (NCBI): domain Bacteria; kingdom Pseudomonadati; phylum Pseudomonadota; class Gammaproteobacteria; order Vibrionales; family Vibrionaceae; genus Grimontia; species Grimontia kaedaensis. Next base: position 869,264 of record NZ_CP082276.1, read on the forward strand.
CATAGTAATCGTTCATTGCGGTTCGCCATCTGAACACATAGTGGCGGATAAAGAATTCCAGGATTACGGCAACCACAATATAGATGGTTGCGATAGTCAGAAAATCGAGGCAAGAAGCAAGGAACTCATTGAACTCAACCGTATTTGGCTCTGCGAGCGCTTTTTGGATCAAGTTGTAAAAGGAGCCGAACCATTCATTTATCTGTACATCCAGTTCCACTTTGTACCAGGTCACGTAGAGAATGAGTGCGGAGCCTAATATCGACCAGTGAAACCAGCGTTTATCCAGAAAAAAAGATTTAAACATAAGAACACTTCCTAAAACTCTGTGTGACTCTTTGAGTGCCTAAACACTAAAGAGTTTCTCTCCCCTCGACCTAATCTGTCAGAGGTCAATAAAATGAACGTCTTTCCAAGCAGAATATTTCAAGTCTAGTCATTAGTTTGCTAATTTACGAAAAGATAAGAAATTGATCTAATTGATTATTCTATCACTTCAAAGGAAATTTATTGATTGAGTTCACACCTTGCCAAATTGTGTGATCTAAGTGGACAAATTGCGGCCGTTCAGACCGCAATCAGGAGAGGTTATTAAAGCGCCATGTTTTGAGTGCCAATAAGGTCATCGCTATCAACAAGCTTGCGGAACACCTCAAAAGGTACTGGATCTCCGAAATAGGAACCTTGCAACATCTCAACGCCCGACTTGATGAGATAGTCTGCTTGCACTTTGGTTTCGATGCCTTCCGCCACCACATGAAGTTTTGACTCACGTGCAAAAGCGAGGATTGAATCAAGAATGGTGTTTTTAAAGTCTTCCAAACCGATCCCATCAACGAACATACGGTCAATCTTAATGGTGTCGATATTCAGGACATGAAGATAAGAAAAAGCGCCGTATCCAGTCCCGCAGTCGTCAAGCTTGATTGAGATACCTCTATCCGTTAACGCTTCGATACAAACGGCCGCTTTGTTCAAGTCGCCAAATTTTGTGCGCTCTGTGATTTCCAGGGACAACAAGTGCGGATCTAAACCTGCATCCTCCATCTTGGTTAAGATTTTGTCTGCAGTATCAAATTTTTCGAGATAACTTGGAGAGACATTCACGCTGACGAAGAATCCCTGCGGGACACTGATATCGTTCATATGCGCTAAAACGTTATCGATCAGCTGATCAGTAATCCGGTCAATGGAGCCATTTTGTTCGGCAAGCGGGATGAAGGTGTCCGGTGGGATATATTCGCCGTGACTCGCTTGCCAGCGAACTAACACTTCCGCACCCACAATCTTATAGCCATTTCCGTCTGGCATAACGATAGGTTGATAGAATGGCTTGAGCGCGTTGGATTCAATAGCTTCATTCAATAAGCCAGTGAGACCTTTACGCTCTGACTGATTGAGCTCTACCCCAACCGCAACTAACACACCGAATAACGTCACTAAAGCTGAAAACAAAATTACTAAATCCCCGACAAGGTACTCAACCCCATCCTCATTGATGTACAAACTGACATTGATGTCACCATCAAGCTCTCCGCTATGAACCTGGCGGTATGGCAAATCATTTCGCTGGTAAAGGGATATTTCCTTTCCATTCACATTCACCACCATGTAAAGGCACTGCTCGCAGTTGGAAAGGAAATTGCGCGGCTGTTGAAATATGAAGCGGAGCAAGCCTTGCTCATTGCGAAGGCGCATCTCTTCAAACTGGTGGTCACTCAGAATCAAAGAGACTTTGTTGAACACAATTTCGTCTTCTGGTGCAAAAGTGACCATTTCGCGACCAGCCTTATCACTATTGTAAATCGAGCACGATCGACCACTTGGTAGATGAAGGTCGACGTATTCAATGAAAAGGTTTTCGTTTTTTACCTCGCTCATCAACTCAACATCATCAATGTCACACTGATAAAGTAGGTTTCCTTCGAGTACACGCATCTGCTCAAAACTCTGGCGATAGAGTTCAGAGTAAAGCTGTGAGAGCACTGAAACGTCTTCCTTTATCTTCTTCTTAACCAGCCAGTTAGAAACGGCAAACTGGGAAAAGTAAGCAAAAAGAACAGAAACAAAAATAATTGATAGCGCTTTAATGTGTTTTCTGAGCCAATCCACCGCGGCTCCTGTTGAATCCCAAATCATTGCTTCTAAGGATAGGACAAATAGCAATGCGATCTTTGTAAAAATACGAGACTAATTCAAAATTAATCTCATCCCCTCGAATACCGCCTACGATGCATCGTTTTGTTAGACAAACTATGAATTAATCCCTATTTTTCAGAAATAAAGCGGTTTCTTACCGTTTAATTCTTCTGTTTACATGGTTGTGGCGGAATTATCCATATCAACCGTCTTCGACAGAAATTCCCCAGTAACCGTACTTTTTCTCCATTCTTCGACACTTTCACAAGGCTAAAGACATGACTCGCATTGGCTAGGCGAAATCTCGCGTTTTAAGGTCGACAATATTTCCCACCTTTGAGACAGGAAAAATTTCATTTTTCAAAGTAATTGAAACGACGGCGAGGTTATGAATTTCTGGGATTTTTGTTCCAATCGGCGTTGCGATCTGACGCATATGTCATAGACTTTTTTAAGAGACATATGACTCATATATAAGGTTTAAATTTGCCGTCAACACCAACTCTTTCTGAGAACATCACCACCGCCGATGCCAATGCCCCAAGATTTTTATCGCTGCTAGGCATCGTCGTCGTGTGCATGGTTATCCTGATTTCGACCTTCACCCTTTATAAAAGCGCCCTATCCCGACAGATAGATCTCCAAAACCAAATGTTGAGTGTGGAAGTAAACCGAGTTCAAAGAGCAATTGAAGTTAACTTGCAAAAAGAAGCCTATTTTCTTGTTTGGCTAGCCAATAATCTTCAGAACAAAGGTGAGATAAACGAAAAAAACTGGCAAACAGCAACAACAGGGATCGAGCGGACCTTTCCATTTTTCTCAGGCGTCTATTGGCAAGACCAAGACCAGAAGATCCTCTTTACCACGCCGACATACTTTGTCCCGAAACCTATGGAAAGCGCATGGCAAATTGCCCCATCCGTAAGATTCACGAGCATACCGGTGCTTTCCAAACTCTCTACTTCAGATGTAAGAGTCGCGCCAAATGGCTCTATTTCTATCGCAATGCTTCACCCTGTTTTCTTCGATGGTCGGGTTGCTGGCTATTTGGGTGCCAGCTATAACATCAAACAAATGATTGAGGCCATTTCGGTTGAGTTTCTCCGCCCTGAACAACAACTGGTGCTAAGCGATGGCGTATCTCCATTTATTGGGGAGTTACCCGACTTCAGTGGTGCCATGTTGAACACTGTGGAGCTCTCTTCACTCAATGGGCAATGGCAACTCACGGTTTGGCAAAGGCCCGAGTCTGAACAGGTGTACTTCTCTCTACCCATGCTGATTTTCCTTGCTGGGCTAGTGGTAACGATACTTGTTGCTATTTCGCTGTATCTCCTTGAAGTCAATATTATTGGTCGTCGCGCAGAATCCGAAACAGTCTACAAATTGAAGAAAGAGATCATTCAACGTCGTGAAGTAGAAGCTCAGCTTCAGTTTACGGCAAACCATGACCCTCAAACCCATTTACCCAATCGCTTTGCATTGCAAACCTACCTGGGCCGCGCTCTGTGTTCGGAGCAGGACATCGTACTCATGTGTCTTTCTTTAGATAAGCTGCGTGAGATTAATGATATGTACGGCCATGTGGTTGCAGACCAATTGGTCTTCGAAGCCGCCAAACGTTTTAAGACCGTCCTACCACCACACGCTATTCTTGCCCGAACGAGCCATGACCAATTTATGGTCGCTTGCGCGGGTATGTCTCAGTTAGAAGCAGAGATGCAGGCCAACCAACTGCGCATGTGTCTGGAAGAAGAGTTCTACATCGAAGATAACGACATTCTTACCAGTTGTGCCATTGGTATTGCCTACCGCTATAGCAATGATCTTCGTGCAGAAAATATGGTTCGCCATGCTGATACTGCCGCAAATAAAGCCCGTGCGCTGGGAAACAGGAAAGTCGTGGCCTATAACCAAACCATGCAGGACCAGCTTAATCACAAGAAAGAACTCGAACGCGCCATTCGCAAAGCGATCAACAACGACGAATTGGAGCTTTATTTTCAGCCACAAGTCGATTTGCGTACGCGACAGATTGTTGGTGTGGAGGCGCTAGTTAGATGGGAAGCGAAAAGTGGTGCCGCTATAAGCACTGATATCATTATCAAAACCGCAGAAGAAACCGGTTTAATGCAGCGACTGGGGCATTGGGTGGTGGATACCGCCCTCAAGCACTACTCGCACATGTTGGACGAACGTTGCGCGCCGAAATGTATTGCTATTAATGTGTCTGGCCATGAATTCCAGGACGGCTATCTGGCAGACTATGTCATTCGCTCCGTTACCCGTTACGACATTCCGCCTTCACGCGTTCAGATTGAGCTGACAGAGCAAGTCTTCATTGAGAATCTGGAGCGCAACCAACACATACTGAACAGACTAACTACCTCCGGTATCAGCTTGGCGATCGATGACTTTGGCACAGGCTATTCATCGCTTGCTTATCTTAAACACTTCCCGGTCAATACAGTTAAAATTGACCGCGGTTTCATCAAAGATCTTCCACAGTCGAAAGATGACTTGGTGATATGTCAGGCCGTCGTCAGCATGGCAAACCTATTGCAGCTAAAAGTGGTTGCGGAAGGCGTGGAAACGATTGATCAACAAGAATTGCTGCGAAACATCGGATGCAACTTCGCACAAGGCCATTATTACTATGCGCCGATGACTGCGGAGCAGTTGATGATGGAGCTTAAGAAACAAAGAGCCGGGCGTTTATACCCGGCTTCTTAATTGACATGGTTATCGCAAATTGCAAAGCATTCTGGTTATGCGGCTGCAGTTTTCCAGACATCTGGTTGAATCGCAATGACTGAGTCTCCTACCGAGAACCAGATTTGGCCGTCTTCGATAGTCGCTTGAATCGCCATAGTGCGGCTGCTTGCTGCTGCCGCTGCATCCAGTACTTCATCAATCACGTTAATCACAGTAAGATTTTTGAATGGAAACAGTTTGTTCAGCATGCTTTCCTTCCAAGCGCTCGCGGCATTGTCATCATAGGTAAACAGCACCACTTCTTTCGCCTGAGTACAGGCTTTCTTCAAGCGCTTTTCATCTGGCAAGCCAAGCTCTACCCAAAGTTCAATTTCATCGCTGTAGTTTTTGATCCACAGCTCTGGCTCTGTGTCTTCGCACAGTCCTTTTGTAAATTGCAGACGCTCATCGGCGTACATGGTCCATGCAAGCAGACGAAGCATCATGCGCTGTTCAGTTTCTGACGGGTGCTGCGCCAGCGTTACTGAATGGTCGAGATAAACGCTTCTCGACATGTCAGCCACATTGATGGAGGCTTTATACACCGTTGCTTTAAGTGCCAAGGTTATACCCACTCTAAAATTTGTCGTTCAATAAGACCTGTATACGGCCCGGGTTTTTGCAAAGTTGTTCTTTTTCTCTTTTTGTCAGCCGCTTGATATACCACTCAAGCGACATCGCCTGTTGTTTCGTTCCCACCTCATACGACCAGGCTAGTGTAAGAGGCTGTTTGCCTCTTAAGTACTTTGCAGTTTTCGTGCCGTTTTGCTGGTGCTCATCAAATCGACGCATGACATCAGTGGTAACACCACAATACAAAGAGTTATCGCGCGCACGAATGAGATAGACGTGCCAAAGTGGCACGTCGTTGGAAGGAGTCAAAGTCATGACGTAAAGATGTGTTAGTCCTGATTATCCAGAAGTTGATTAACCAAGGCTTTCAATTCAGCCACTTCAGCTTCTAAGGCTTCGACACGCTCAGCCAATCCGCTTTCTTGAGGTTCTGCAGAGAATGAAGGTGTGACTGTTTCTTCTGGCGCTTCAGTGCCGAATAGATGTGCATAACGGCTTTCACGCTTACCTGGCTCTCTTGGAAGCTGAGCAACATAGCCTTTTTCAATAAGACCGCTCAGCGCAGCTTCGACCTGACTCATGTCGCTGAACTCGCAAAGACGGTTTGTACGGGTACGTAGCTCACCCGGAGTTTGAGGACCCCGCAGAAGCATGACGCAAACAATGCCCTTTTCCTGCTCGGAAAACTGCAATGAGCCGAATTCGGTGTTACAGAATCTGTGTTGGTATTTCGTCACACGACTACCAAAACCTTCCAGGTCACTAATCAGTCGTTTGGATTTTAGCGATTCCACTGCGTCCAACACTTCTGCTTCGCTTAGCGCATAAACAGGGTCACGATTACTTTTTTGGTTGGCTGCGGTGGTCAGGCTGTTGAGGGTCAGTGGATAGAGATCCGGCGTAGTGACTTCTTTTTCCAATAAACATCCAATCACTCGCGCTTCATAAGGGTTGAGTTCAATCGCCATGAGAATACCTCAGTTAAATCCTATGCAGCGGGTTATAGCAATCAACCGCTACAACGGCAACTGCACATATGACTATTTGCCAAATCAGCGTGGTAACTGCCGGAACTTTGGTCAATTTATGGAATGTCGAACTGCAATTCTGTCTTATTGGTGTGATTTTGGCTCAATGAAGAAAAATACCTGTCACGTGATTTATCAGTTTTCAGATAAAATCAACCGATTATTGGTTCAGGTGAATAATTTTGCCGACTTGGAGTACAGGAGAAAGTAATGGGTATGTTCGGAAAGAAGGCAACATCGAGCCCATGTTTGTCACTTATCGCTAAAGAATGCCGGGTTGTTGGTAAGTTTGATCTGGAAGGTGATATTCAGTTCGATGGCCAAGGTGAAGGCAGCATTGTCAATGCCCGTAATGTCGTTATCTCTTCTACTGGCCATTTTAAAGGCGACATTCGTGCAGAGCACGTCACCATCAACGGTTATGTTGAAGGTACTTGTGTTGCCCGCGAAGTGAACATCCTGAGCTCAGGCAAAATGAAAGGCCAAATTCAAAGTGAACAACTCACCATCTCCAAAGGTGGCTGCCTGATGGGTGAAAACAAGCTGAAAGACGAGCCATCACTCAAAGTGGTGAACGAAGACAAAGGCACAACTGATAAAGCAGCTTCTGCATCAGCCTAAGATGCCAATCTGATGCAATGATCAACAGTTGAGTGCCCTATCCGCTTTCAACTGTTGACTTCACTCCCCAACATTATACGATCCGCGAAATTATGTAATTTCGGAAGTACGAAGATGTCTGAACAAGCAAACCAAGCGCAAGAAACTGTAAAGCTGGAAGATCTGTCTGCTGAACTGCAGCAAGTGATTAAATACGAACAAGTGCCAGCTGAACTCTTCACCATGTTAGCTTCTATCCATGAAGCGTCTGAGAGTGTAGTTCGTGAAGCTTGGGATGTAATGCCAGCAAGTGCACAGAACATTTTGGATAACTTCGAGCAGTTCCACGCACTGGTTAGCCTCAGCCAAAGCTACGCAGGTTTGGACTTCATGCAAGAAACTCAAGACATGAAGTTTGATGACATGGACGACGAGCAAACTTCTGAATACAAAGCCGTTTTGTTGGATAAACTGCTGCATAACTGTGTAAAAGATCTGGTCAAGCAATTGAAGCAAGCTCGCCTGAAACCTGCTATGAAACGCGAATTTCGCGAAATTTTCACTAAGTAATTTAGGCCCAATAGAGCAAGAACAAAAAAGAGGTGACATTGTCACCTCTTTTTTGTTCTTGTAACTGTCAGGATATTGTGTAAGAAATGAAAATTCAGATTCGCACATAGGCACGAGCTAATTACGCTTAAAGATTGTTTCCATAAACCTGCGTCCTGTCTCTCAATTCTCCCCTATATAAATTCCAGAAAAATTAATACAAACTGTAACAAGCAGAACAGAATCACAAACTTGTCATAAAGTGGCCTCATTTTACGACCTAGTTATCATTAATTAAGTGTAAGTCGCCATCCTATTTCATTTAGAACCTATATTTGTAGGCTGTGCGAAAGCCAGCCTAAAAATCTACAGAACTACAGGGACGAAAAATGAAGAAAAGCCCACTAGCATTAGCTTTCTTGACAGCAGCAGTCGCAACAGGATGTGCTGTCGACAATTCGAACAATGCTCCGTTCGATCTCACTATCCTACACATTAACGATCACCACTCTCATTTAGAGTCCTCTTCTCAAAAGTTGAAACTGGCAGGTAAATCTACCTATGCAGAAGTCGGCGGGTATCCAGCATTGGTTTCGGCACTGGATCAGCGTACCAACGCAAATGACAACGTATTGAAGCTTCACGCAGGTGACGCGATCTCAGGAACGCTTTACTACGCACTCTTCAAAGGCGAGGCTGACGCCGCCATGATGAATCATGCGTGTTTTGATGCGTTTGCATTAGGAAACCACGAATTCGATGACGGTGATGCAGGTCTGGCACAATTCCTTGATTGGTTGAACGAAGGTAACTGTAACACAGAAGTATTGGCTGCAAACGTTATTCCTGAGCAAGGTGTTTCTGCCCTCGCCCAGAACTCTGCAAACGACTACTTCAAGCCTTACACTGTTAAGCAGTACGGTGGCCAAAAAATCGGTATTGTCGGTATCGATATTGCCAACAAAACGATGAACTCTTCGAACCCAGACGAGTCGACTCAGTTCCTAGACGAAGTCGAGACTGCTCAGAAGTACATTGATGAGTTGGTTTCTAAAGGCGTTAATAACATCGTTTTATTAACCCACTACCAGTACTCAAATGACCTTCAACTTGCTGAAGCATTGACAGATGTAGACGTTATCATCGGTGGCGACTCACACACCCTGCTGGGTGATTTCGCGGATGTAGGCTTAAAAAGCGATGGGCCATATCCAACGCTGATGAAAAACAAAGATGGCGATACTGTTTGTGTTGCTCAAGCTTGGCAATACACCCAAATTCTTGGTGAACTTTCAGTATCGTTTGATGGAAACGGCAAAGTGGCCTCATGTAATGGTACGCCGCACCTTCTGATTGGTCAGGAGTTCAAACGTAAAGATGAAAATGGCAAGAAGCAGGTTCTAGCTGGTGCTGAACTTGCAGAAGTGATTGCAGATGTTAAAGCCAAACCTAACCTTGTACAGGTTGAGCCGGATGAAGCAACAGCAGAAACACTGTCTGTATTCAGCCAAAAGCTGAATGTGCTAAAAGATCAGGAAATTGCTCAGTCTTCCGAACTACTATGTTATGACCGTGTTCCGGGTCAACAGAAACATAAAGGTGCAGACGGCTGTGATACGCAAACCAATCTGCACGGCTCTCAAGTCGCTGACCTCGTTGCTCAAGCCTTCCTTGCAGAAACAAAGCGCGCTGACGTTGCTATCCAAAACGGTGGTGGAGCGCGTGCAAACATCACGCAAGGTGCATTTACGGTAGCTGGCGCGACCAAAGTACTACCGTTCAACAACACCATGGTTAACTTGACCATGACGGGTGCCCAGGTGAAGAAGGTCATCAACGAAGCTGTTGATAAAGCTTACCTGGAATATGTAGACAACAGTGCTGAAGGTTCAGACGGCGCTTACCCATACTCTGCCGGTATCCGTTACGATGTTGATTTCAACAAACCTGCTGGTCAGCGTGTTCACAACTTCGAAGTGAAGGCAAAAGGCGATGGTACTTGGTCTAAGCTAGCTGACGACCGCGAGCTTGTTGTCGTTACCAACAACTACATTGCAGGTGGTAAAGACGGTTACCTGACCTTCGGTGAAATTTCTGGTGATAAATCGAAGTATGAAGATACGTTGAAGCTCTATACGGAAACCTTCATCGATTACGTTCGTGGTTTGACCGAAAGTGGTCAGAAGATTCAGCCAGTTTCTGAAGAAGATCGCAGCACCCAGATGTTTACACCAAAACGTTAATGACTTAGAAACCAAAACTGCAAAACTAAAAGAGGCCAAGTGAATCACTTGGCCTCTTTTTATGTTCTAAAAACCGAAGTTTTATAAGCAAATCGCTCTTTTCAGGTCCGGTAAAGCACTTTCACCACGTGCCAGCCGAAGCGGGTTTTCACAATATGCGGCGTCAACACTTCAGCGTTAAAGCACACTTTGTCGAACTGAGGCACCATTTGGCCGCGTCTAAATTCGCCTAAATCTCCACCCTTCTTACCAGACGGGCAGGTAGAATATTTCTTTGCCAACGTTTGAAACTTTGCGCCTTTCTTTAATTGACTAACAATGTCTTCCGCTTGGTTTTGGTGCTTGACCAAAATGTGGAGTGCGTGTGCTGTGCTGGCCATGCATGTGCCCTTTTACTGCCGTTCTTTTCATTGGCCGCGGATTATATCTCCGAGACCTCTACCATTCCAGATTTAGTTCGCTGTGGTATTTTTCAGCGCTTCCAGTGGCAGCCAAGTGACTTTCACACCGGCTTGTTCAAACATATCTGCGCTGACTTTAATTTTTTCGCCCCAACGGGAAAGGAAATCTTCCGTTTGTTCTGGACAGTGAACCTGCGTAATACCTGTTTGGATAATCTTCGCCGCACAATTCGGACATGGGAAATGCGTTACCCAGATTTCACAGTCTGCCAGATCGCGTTTGGCAAAGAGAATGGCATTTTCTTCCGCATGCAGGGTTTTAAGAAGTTTCATTTCACGATCATCAGTATCTGCACTATCAGAAATGCCATGCGGATACCCATTGAATCCGACTGAGACAATACGATTGCCTTTTGTTATGACAGCACCAACCTGTGTTGAGGGATCTTTACTCCAAGAGCCCACTAGCTCTGCCATTTGATAGAAACGTACCGCCCACTTCGAGATCATTGCCTTTCCAATAAGTTACCCATTCGTAATGTCGCTATTTTGCTTAATCCATAAGCTCAGCTCAACAAAAAAGCGGCCTTAGGGCCGCTTTCATTATGAAATACTGAAAATCGTTAAAATAACGACTCATTAAGCACTAGATGGCACATTATTGATGCTGCATAACCCAGCATAATCACTGGGCTCCACTTCAAATGGCCAAAGAAAGTGTACTTGCCTCGAGCCTGCCCCATCAAAGCAACGCCAGCTGCTGATCCCAATGACAAGAGGCTGCCGCCGACACCAGCAGTCAGTGTCACCAACAACCAGTTACCCATGGACATATCCGGCTGCATCGTTAGTACAGCAAACATCACCGGGATGTTATCAACAATCGCCGATAGTATACCGACAATAATATTCGCCCAGACTGGATCCCACTGTAGGTACATGACATTGGAAATCGTCGCCAAGTATCCAATCAGACTCAAACCACCTACGCACATTACAACACCATAGAAGAACAGCAACGTGTCCCACTCTGCATGTGAAACCCGGCGGAAAACGTCAAATGGAATAACTGAACCCAATCGTTTCAGAGCCGCTTCGTCTTGCTTAGCCTGCGCAACAGCGCGTTTTCTCGCCAAAGAACGTGGCAAGGTTTTGCGAAGGTAGAATCCGAAGAATTGCAGGTATGCCAAGCCCATCATCATGCCGATAACTGGCGGGAAATGAACCAGACCATGGAACCCTACCGCTGTCACTATGGTAAAGAGGAACAAAACGACAATACGCTTCGCACCGCGTTTGATTTCGACATACTCATTCACCACGTCAGGTTTATCTTTCGGTATAAACATAGACATGATGAATGCTGGTAATACGTAGTTGACCACAGAAGGAATGAACAGCGCGCCGAATTCGGAGAAGCTGACTAATCCCGCTTGCCAAACCATCAGCGTAGTAATATCACCAAACGGGCTGAAAGCCCCACCAGCATTCGCCGCAACGACAATGTTGACGCAGGCAAGATTGATAAACCTTGGGTTATCACCACCAATTTTCAGGACCACGGTACACATCAATAGCGCAGTGGTCAGGTTGTCAGCGATCGGAGAAATAAAGAAAGAGAGGATACCGGTAATCCAAAATAACTGGCGAAGATCATAGCCTTTACCGACGATCCAAGCTTTCAGACCATCAAACAAGCGTCGCTCTTCCATTGCAGAGATATACGTCATGGCCACAAGCAGGAACAACATTAACTCGGCATATTCCAACAAGTTATGTTCAATGGCACTCTGTGCAACTTCAATTTCACCGGCGTTTGAATAAACGAAACCTAGCATTAACCAAATTAGGCCCGCTGCCAGCAAGACTGGTTTGGATTTTCTTAAGTGAAGTTGCTCTTCGAGCATGACGAGGGTGTAGGCTGCCGCGAAAATGATGAGAGAAATGTAGCCGACAGCTGATTGAGTTAGATCTAGGGGGTTACCACTACCTGTAGCAGCGGCGAATGCATTGCTGGAAAACAGCAACACAAACGCTAATAAACACTTCATCCTTGTGCCTCCAAGCGAATTTAAATGAATTTCGCGAGGGGCACTGCCGGGCTACATGAGCTCGTTCAATACACTCACAGACGCAACGCCCCTAAATCATGACTCCCTGATATATATAGATTTATTGTTACCCTACAGTTAATGAAGGGCCGGAAGCCTAATTGTCGCGCCACAATGATAGATCTTGTTACAGAATAATGCAGAGTAAATTGTTTACTTTTCAGGCATCACCCACAAACCTGATTTTTAGCAAGAAAATTGACGTTTCACTGTTGGTAAATGAGAGGGTGATCTGTCATTTCAAAACCGAAAAGTGCTATGCGCCGTGTCACAGAATTCTGCGGCCTCACCATGGCATTTCGATTTACATTGTAAAAATCAACGCGAGGATCTACTCAGATCAAACTTTTTTACAAAAAGCACGGACAACCACTGTAAAGTGATTGTGACATATCTTTCACTGCTTTATAACTTAATCAAGAAATCTTTCGCTATTTTAATCAAAGAACTGTAGGCATTAGATTGGCGTGAGCAAACTTTAAGCAACGTTTACTTATGACTAAAAAATCTCTTTTATTCATAGGGTTAACAACAAATATGCAAATAAGACCTCTGCAATCATGTAAACAGTCGTCTTAACCGGCAACTTTAGTGCCTGATTTAGCGTCAGATTTTGGATATAACAATGGATTAACACTGGCGGAAAGATTGAGTGTAAAGCTCAGTCGCCATTTCATCACGGAGAATGATATGAAAGTGTCCAAACTACTTCTTTCGGCATGCTGTGCCGCAACAATGATAACTACCCCCTTCGCAGCAATGGCCGATACGGCAAAGGTAGCCGTTTCACAGATCGTTGAGCACCCAGCACTTGACGCAACCCGCCAGGGTCTTCTGGATGGTCTTAAAGCTAAAGGCTATGAAGAAGGCAAAAATTTAGAATTTGCTTACCAAACCGCTCAGGGTAATCCTGCAATCGCAGTTCAGATTGCACGACAATTCGTTGGTGAGAAACCCGATGTATTGGTTGGCATTGCAACCCCTTCTGCACAAGCCCTCGTTGCTGCCACGAAATCTATTCCTGTTGTGTTTACTGCTGTTACTGACCCTGTAGGCGCAAAACTCATCAAAGACATGGAAAAGCCAAATGCTAACGTGACTGGCCTTTCAGATCTTTCCCCAGTAGCTCAACATGTAGCGCTGGCTAAAGAACTGCTGCCTAACATGAAGTCTATTGGTGTGGTGTATAACCCAGGCGAAGCTAATGCGGTCACGCTGGTTGAACTTCTGCGTGAAGCTGCCGATGCCCAAGGCCTTAAAGTGGTTGAAGGTACTGCACTGAAAAGTGCCGACGTTCAGTCTGCTGCGCAAATCGTGGCTTCTCAAGCAGACGCCATTTACGCACCAACTGACAACACTGTAGCCAGTGCGATTGATGGACTTGTTGGCGCAGCTAACCAAGCGAAGAAACCTGTCATCGGTGGCGCTACCTCATATATTCCTAACGGAGCAGTCGCAGCGCTGGGCTTCGACTACTACCAAATCGGTGTTCAAACCGCTGACTACGTCGCTGCACTATTGAATGGCGAAGCAGTATCCGCGCTACCAGCAAAAGTCGCAGTAGGTTCTGATTTGGCGATTAACATGAAAGCCGCTCAAAAACTGGGGCTGGAAGTGCCACAAGCATTGCTGGATCGTGCAACAACAGTAGAAAAATAATAACGTCAGGAGCAGTACATGACCTCAATTGCCTTTTTTGGCACGCTGGAAGTAGGTCTGGTTTATGGCCTGGTTGCTCTAGGCGTATATCTGACTTTCCGGGTTTTGGACTTCCCGGATCTGACTGTCGATGGCAGCTTCCCAATGGGAGCTGCTGTTGCAGCCACGCTTATCGTTTCCGGCGTTGATCCTTGGATTTCCACCTTTGCCGCTATCATTGCCAGTTCCATGACGGGCTTGATCACTGCATTTCTTACCGTGAAATGCGGCATCTTGAACCTACTGGCCAGTATCCTGACGATGATTGCCGCTTTTTCCATCAACATTCGTATCATGGGACGCCCAAACATCGCCTTATTAGGCGTGGATACGATTCTTACTCCATTTGAAAACATGGGTATCGACCCTGTTTACGCCCGCCCGCTGGTGGTTTTCGTGCTGGTTGTACTAAGTGCGCTGTTTGTTATTCGCCTACTCAGTAGTGACTTTGGTTTGGGTCTGAGAGCGACTGGTGTCAATGCCCGCATGGTGAAAGCACAAGGCGCAAGCACTGCCTTTTATACCTACTTTGGCCTCGCATTATCAAATGGCTTTGTTGGTTTCTCAGGCGCCCTTTTTGCCCAAACCAACAGCTTTGCTGATGTGACCTCAGGTGTAGGTACCATTGTTGTTGGCCTCGCAGCCGTCATCCTTGGACAAACCTTGCTGCCAGGACGCAAAGTCTGGGTAGCTGTCGTCGCCGTTATTCTTGGTTCCGTTTTGTACCGCTTGGCCGTGGCTTTCGCGCTTAGCTCTGGCATGTTCGGTTTGGAGGCTTCCGACCTGAACCTTGTGACCGCGGTGCTGGTAGCGCTGGCGTTGGTCGCACCGAAAGCAAAACAGCAGTACCAGAAGAACAAAAAGATGAAAGAAGCGGGGGCGGTGAAATGATCGAACTTAAAGACATTCAAGTTACCTTCAACCCCGGTACAGTGCTTGAAAACCGAGCCCTTCGCAGCGTTTCGCTTACTGTTCCTGAAAACCAATTTCTAACGATTATTGGCTCTAACGGTGCAGGTAAATCCACCCTACTTGGCGCAGTTTCCGGTGAAACGCCGATGGTTGGCGGCCGCGTGATTATTGATGGAACTGATGTGACTAAACAGCAGGTCCACCAGCGCGCTGCCCTCGCCGCCCGCGTTTTTCAGGATCCACTCGCAGGTACATGTGCCTCTTTGACCATAGAAGAAAACCTCGCGTTGGCTTATAAGCGCGGAAGTCTGCGTGGTTGGAGCCTTGCTTTGTCCGGAAAACGCCGTGAAGTCTTCAAAGAACGTATCTCGATTTTGGGATTGGGTCTGGAAGACCGTCTTGGCGACAGCATTGGCTTGCTTTCAGGTGGTCAACGTCAGGCAGTTAGCTTAGTCATGGCGACGCTCTCTGACAGTAAGCTGCTCTTGTTGGATGAGCATACAGCAGCGCTAGATCCTCGTATGGCTGCTTTCGTTATCGATCTTACCAAGAAAGTCATCACAGAGTTTGGTTTGACGGCGCTGATGGTGACTCACTCTATGAAAGATGCACTGGCATGTGGAGATCGAACAGTGATGCTTCACCAAGGTGAAATTGTTCTGGATGTCGAAGGTGAAGAGCGCGCCAATATGGGTGTTCCGCAGTTACTGGAAATGTTCAGCAAAGTCCGTGGTGAGGAGCTTGCCGACGACAGCTTACTACTAAGCTGAGTGACATCTGGACAGATTAATCTTGAAGGGCAGTTTCGACTGCCCTCTTGTTTTCATGTGGAAGTATTTGGCAAGGTTTCAAACCTACGGCAAGTAAATTAAGTCGATTGGCGACATAGTCTAGTGACTAGAGGCTGCAGACCTATTTTAGAAAGGAAGGAAATGATGGTTAGTTTAGAGTTCCTAATGACCTCTCTGGTCGTTGTGCTGATTCCCGGAACTGGTGTGCTTTATACCGTTTCGATGGGGTTGTTTCTCGGCTCTAGAGCAACGATTTGGGCCTCTTTAGGCTGCACAGTGGGTATTGTTCCTTCCATGCTTGCCAGCATTACAGGTCTCGCCATTATTCTGCATACCAGTGCGTTAGCGTTTCAGGTTGTGAAATACGTCGGGGTGGCTTATCTGCTTTACCTTGCCTGGACAATGTGGCGCTCAAGCAGTGCTTTGTCACTGAGTGAAGAAAAAGAGCCGATGAGTATGACAGGCATAGCCGTTAAAGGCTGCCTGATGAACATACTCAACCCTAAACTCACGATTTTCTTTATGGCTTTCCTACCTCAGTTTGTTCCTGCTCAAGTGGCTTCTCCCACTACTAACATGTTGGCGTTGGGAAGTATTTTTATGGCGATGACGTTTGTGGTCTTTCTGGTTTATGGTGCACTAGCGGCGTCAGTACGAGATTACATCATCAATTCAGAACGTTTAACGGTCGCGTTGCAAAGAGTATTCGCTGGCAGTTTTGCTGCCTTGGGTTTAAAGCTAGCGTTCTCTGAGCGAACCCATTGATGCTCTTAAGGATTAAAAGATAAAGCCCCGGAAATCCGGGGCTTTATCTATGTACTATTGCGCGAGAGGGAGACTAGAAACGTTTAAGCAACCTACCCACTAACGACGGATGGTAGTCCCATGTATGATCGAACATTTCCATCAACTTAGGGTTTCCATATTTTGAAAGATTGATGGCATGGAAGCGGTTGTGTTGCTGTTTCAACATATCCACTTTGTCCTGCACTTCTTTTGGTTGTACCGGAGCGATGAAATCGGAAATCACGACAAGATCTGCGTTGCGATACTTGTCTGTTCCCATCAAATCAATGGAATGGTTCAGGACGGGTGCTAAGTCTGTTCCGCCATGGAAAGAATAAGACAGGAAGTTTAACGCTTCTTTCAAACCATCTTCACCGGTTAACTCATAGGTGATGTGGTCAGTTGAGAAAATCATCACAGAGCAATCACGATCTTCCTTTACAGCGATTTGCATCAGGGCGTAAGCCATTGCCTTTGCACACTGCTCAGGAAAGCCACTCATTGAACCAGAAGCATCTACACAAATCAGGAAAGGTCCTTTTTCTATTTCTACCTGTTTACAGGCTGGTTTGAAGGACTTCACTTTACGTAACGTGCGTTGCATACCCTGCATACGATATGTCAGCAACCGTTTATCGGCAAAGTGCTTATAGAAAAGGATCTCCAGGGCAGGCTCAGCGAGGAAAATCGTTTCATTCGGGACGATTCGCTCAAGGTTGTCGCTTTGGTGAACACCGACAATATCATCAGCGACATTGTCGTCAGGCTCTTCAACTAACTTCAATTCCTCGGCAGGAGAACGATGCAGCGATGGATCATCCACTTCATTCGCCATACGCCCAAGCTTCTCAGCGATATCTTGCAGATCTTTGTTTTCTTTCAGAAACGCCACAAAACGTTTCAGTAGCTCGACGTCAGTTTGTGTCACTTTCGAAGAAGCCAAGTCCCACAGGCGGCCGACCTTTTCGATGGTGCCGTGTTCCTGAACATTTTCGAGCGTCTTGTAAGTTTCTATACGTTGGTAGAGTTCTTTCAATAATTTATCTTTATGAGCCTCTAACTCTTTTTGTTGGGCTTGTTGGATCGCACTGGCTAAATGCTCGTACCACTTGTTGCAAAAATACGCCTGAAACATAGGGGTCTCTTTTGCAATGTTCTTCTCGAGCATTCTTCGGGCTTCAAGGTAGAAAGCTGATTTACCTTCTAACTTTCTGAAGATCAACTTTGCCTGATTGGCAAAATCCTGCTGCGGCAGAGCGACAGCTTCTTGATATAGCTGTATCTCTTGTTTTAAGTCACTGGTAATGCAATCTGTGCTAAGGCGGCGCTTAACAGAGTGGCGCCATTTGCGGATATGCTGGCGCACAGCAGACTTGGCAGAAGGACTGGCCTCCGTCATCACGAGGAGCTGAGGTTTAGCCATTACTTCTGTGACAGCATGTTCCAGCATGCCGGTTTCCGCCAACATCATACCTAGATGGAGGCTTTCTGGACTTACCATAACGCCTCCTTACTCAAAATACTCGGTTAACATTCGTGTTCTGAATGCGCTTTTTTCAAACTTGGTCGTTTGACGCTGCAACGTCTCTTCCGCATCCGTAATGCTGTTTGCTAACAGTTCCAACAAATCTGAATTAGCAAAGTGATGAGGTAAAGCTGCATTGATTTGCGTTCGGGCAACCCGAATTAGATGCTTCGCATCATCAATTTTAGCAATGGATGCTTCATTACGCGCTTGCCACTCCGAAAAGGTATCTGGGTCGTTATCATCAATACCAACGATTGCGACAGGGACAGGTCGATTCGCAATGTCTTTGATTACCAGACGATGCTCGCCATCGACATCAAATTTCAACATGCATAGATTCGGGTTCTTGTTCACATAGCCATAGACTTCGCATACGCCATTTTTTATTTTCTTTTCAAACTCATTGGCATCAACATATACCCAACGGCTGTCACCCTTTTCTTTTTCTGACACCGAAGGGTTGGAGTCTAACATCACGAACTTCACAAGGTTATTCGCCATATTGATCGAATAGCGACGCGCACCGCTTAAATCAATGCGGTTCTTTTCTTTGCGCATTGAAAGCTCAGTGTCTGCAGTGTGGCCCAACACATCTTTGATTTCTTCAGCAAGCTCTCGACTGTCTTCGTTTGCTTCATTCGCAATGGCCAGTGCCTCTTGCTGACTAAAACAGATTTCCTGCGCAAACCGCCGCATTACATCTGTCACCACATTGCGCGATTCAGGGCTATGCCATAAACATTCCTGAAGTAGCAAAAGATCAACTGGATTGACGTCGTTTCTCCCGTTAAAGAATGCACTTGCTTTGAGAAGACGAACTGCCTTCTTCCATCGACGATCTGAAATGTACAATTCTTCTGATGGGAAGTTGTTCCCTTCTTCCTCAGCTTCTCTCTCGAGAAGCATTTTCAAAGCGTAGATTTTCTCGAAAACATCATCAGAAAGCGAAACGTTGTCGATCTGACGCTGCCACTGTTCGTATTCATGAGCTTTGATAGAAATATCACTGCCGATGGAAATCTCAGCCTCGCCGCTATCGCCGGTCAGCAAGCGTTTGAAATTGCTTTTTTCCTGAATACGGTTGACGAAGATTCGCACCAGCATGCGGTCATACAGCGCGTCTAAACCGCTATTGGGTTCAGGAAGCTCGTTGGATGCTGTCACCAGAAGACGCATCGGAACCGGCAGCACCTCGCTTCCGTTTCGAAAAACCCGTTCGTTAACGACGGTCAGTAAGGTATTAAGAATCGCGGGACCGGCTTTCCAGATCTCATCAAGAAACACGACGTCTGCAGTTGGCAAATAGCCATCGGTTAGTCGTACATACTTACCGTTGTCTTTGAGTTCCTGAATCGAAAGTGGGCCAAACACCTCTTCAGGCGTTGAAAAGCGGGTCATAAGGTATTCAAAAAAGCGGCTGTCATCAAAGGCTTCAATCAAGCGTTTAGCGATATAGCTTTTGGCGATACCTGGAGGTCCCAACAGAAAAACACTTTCACCACTGAGTGCTGCAAGCAGACAAAGACGAATAGTGTTCTCCCTCTCATACACACCATTAGAAAGGGCGTGTACAAGTTTCTGAATGCGCTCCGGGAGTAAAACGTTATTTGTAGTCATAGCGATTTGATTCGTCACGTTGCTGCTCCGTGTAGATTAATCAACAACATGACTCCACTCTTATCACATTGTTAACACTTTGTAACCATTAATATCTGCTTACACCTTGTATACCATTTCAACTTTGATCCCTTCCACCCTTCAATCTTAGTTTTCATTTTTGTTGCATGGAAATTATGCAATACACGTCGAATTTTACATCGTTTCATTCACACACTGACAACATCCTAGATTTTCTTAGATCAGCAGACATAAAAAGCCCTCGCTTTAGCGAGGGCTCATTCGAACACCAGAATATCTCGATGTGTTAATCAGTCTTTGACGACGGGTAGCTCTTCGTTACTACCCCATTCACTCCAGGAGCCATCGTAAACCGCGACTTTGGCATTCAATGCCCATTTTGCTGCTAACGCAAACGTACATGCGGTCACGCCAGATCCGCAGGAGGAAACATTAGGTTTGGTTTCAGAGAGTACTGGTGATAACAACGCTGTAAGTTCTTCTTTCGTCTTGAACTTGCCATTTTCAGTCAAAACGGGGAAAGGTAAGTTCTTCGCATTAGGCATATGCCCGCTTCTCACTCCAGGCCTTGGTTCAGCGACACTCCCAGTAAAACGATCTGCAGGTCGTACATCAATAACGTTTAGCGAGTCTGATTCGATTCCAGCCAATAAGGCTTGTACATCAATCATACCTTCTTTATCAATGTGCGCTTTGTATGAGCCTACAGTCTTGAATTCAGGCTCATCTGAATCCACCCTACCTCCAATAGTCTCCCAAGCAGGCATGCCCCCATCTAGCAATGCTACGTTTTCATGGCCCATGACTTTAAACATCCACCACACTCGCGGAGAAGAGAATATACCTACCGTGTCATAAACAACGATATGGTCATCGTTATTGATCCCCAAACCCGCAGCGGCGGTTTCAAAGTGGTTTTCTGTTGGCAACATATGTGGGAGTGGAGAAGCTTTGTCGTAAATCTCGCCATCAAAATCAAAATACACCGCGCCGGGGATACGTTTTGTCATCCATTCTGATTTAGCATTTCTATCAGTGCCCGGCATAAACCAACTGGCATCCACCAACTTCAGCTTTGGCGAACCTAGGTTATCTCTTAACCATTCAGCACTGACTATTACTTCATTTATCTGTAGCAAATCACTCTCCTTATAGTTCGCCGTCGTAAGACCCTAGCGAATGGTATAGCATGAGCCAAGTCGCTATTAAATAATACAAAGGACGTTATGTTGTCACGCAGATTAATTGGCGCAGCGATTTTCGCTTTACCTCTGTTGAGCACCACAACCCAAGCTGCCACTGTTTCATTCTCTATCGACAATGATGGCGCATTAGGTACAGACCGGGATTACACCAGTGGTCTTTTCCTTCGTTGGTCATCTGACCCAAGCGTGATTGGGTACAGTCTCGAAATTGGCTCACAAATGTGGACGCCTTCAGATATTGAGCTCACCACGCCACAACCGAATGAGCGCCCTTATGCTGGTCTAGTCTATGGTATGGGCCGCGTTTATCACCAAACCGATATCAACGCATTTAAAGGAAGCCTTATGCTTGGTATGGTCGGCCCTGATTCAAATTCCGACAACGCTCAGTCTGTCGTCCACGAAATTGTCGGCTCTCCCGACCCCAAAGGTTGGGAATACCAAATTGACAACGAGTTTGTGTATCAAGCGGGGCTTGAGGCGCATCAACTCATCACACGAAGCCCAATTGGTGAGTTCAGCGTGTTTGGACGTGGCCAGGGGGGAAATTTCCAAAGTGACGTCGCCATTGGCGGTACATATCGAATTGGTTTTGACCTAGCAAATACCTTTGGTTCGACCTCTGTATTACCGGGCAATGCGGTTGATGTCGGGTTGCTAAGCCACAGTGAAAATGGCATGTTTTTCTTCACATCAGTAGAAGCAAGATACCGCTTTGACGACATTACCATTGAAGGTGACAAGCCTGCCGGAAACGATGATATTCATGTGGAGAACACACAGGCCGCCGTTTCAGGTGGCGTCGCGTGGTACTCGCGCAATTGGGGAGCTGTCGCCTCTGTTACCGGTCAATCCAAGCAATTTGAAGAGTCAGATCGCGATTTCAGTGCTTACGTTAACTTTACGCTTTTCTACCGCTACTAGTTAGTTCTAAACAAACAACAAAGGGCTGGTTATCCAACCCTTTCTGATCAGATGCTTACAAGCCTAATTCTTTGACGATAAGCTCCAGTAGGTACGTTTCCCGCTCAATAGAAAGGCCTTGCTTATCGCTACTGATAATCGTCTCTTTGTTGTGTGCAATAGCTTTATGAATGTTAACCCACAGAGGGCGCATTCCATTTTTTACTTCGTAATCTTCGAGCGACACTTCGCCGAGTTCTTCATCAATATCGCACCAGAAGCAATAAGACAGCATATGTACCACGTCGAAATCCGGCTTGTGCCATGGTCGGTATTCTTCATAAGCGCCGAATTCGCGAATATTTCGAATATTCTTCGCACCAGTCTCTTCGCCCAATTCACGAACCAAACCCTGCACCTCATCTTCATGCTCGTCAACGCCACCACCTGGCAATGAGTAGTCATGATAGCGCTCAGTAAACAGAAGCAGGATCATGTCTTCTTTAACAACGATTGCACGGGCGGCGCGTCGGTGGAAAGTGGACTTCCCCTCAAGTGGAAGAACATCTGGGTGAAAGCTGGTTTTTAGAATTTGCATGGAATAACTCGAGTTGCTAAAAACGCGGAGAGACGCACTCTAACGAGAACAACCATACAGGGCAAATATAAAATGCGAGTGACCTAGTGCTTTGCGTTATTGAGATACATGACAATTGTTGCATTTAACAATTAGGGTCTTAGAATACATGCAACCTTAAAGCCATGCTGTTTTCGAGTAGCCCGAAAGGCTTTTGTTGTGGTTGCAGGCTGAACTTAAACATTCCCCGCGCCAATACCTCGAGAAGTATTTCATACAATTAATCCCTAAGATTCATTGACCTATAGAAGAATAAACCTCCATAGATTGATGAGCATACAGAATTACACTCGATGAACTGTAAACTTTACTGACAGACGAGTCTCATTATCGAATCGTAAAGTCGCATATTGTATATAATTATATTCATCAATAACGTAGTTCACCCAATTACTTTTACAGCATGGCGTGGCTTAAAAAGCAAAAACCTATTACGAATGATTCTTAACGGAGCAAGCATCAATGCTGCAGAAAGTCGCCATTGATAGAGTTGATATCGGTATGTATGTTGAACAGATCGAGTCTCAACGCGCCCGCACGAAAATGAAGAAGCCGGGCTTCATCAGACGAAAGGAAACCATTGATAACCTGCGTGAGAAAGGTGTGCTCTTCGTTTATATTGACGCCGACCAGATCACATCAGACGAAGACATTCAGTACCGCGAGACCAAGGTAGGAAAACACTCCTCCATCAAAGGCAACGATGAATTCGGCGCGGCAAAAGAACTCGTAGATAAGTCGAAG
This sequence comes from Grimontia kaedaensis, assembly GCF_023746615.1. NCBI lineage: Bacteria > Pseudomonadati > Pseudomonadota > Gammaproteobacteria > Vibrionales > Vibrionaceae > Grimontia > Grimontia kaedaensis. The sequence continues at coordinate 892,504 of NZ_CP082276.1, forward strand.
AAACAGCTGAGTAAGCTTCTCAATGATGTCTACGAAAACAAACCCGTCGATATCGAACCCGTCAAGCAAGTCAGTTCAGACATCGTAGAAAACATCTTCGAGCGACGCGATGCTGTGCTTTGGATCAGCGGTATCCGCGAAAAAAGTGCCTATCTGCTTGAACACTCAATGAATGTAGCGTTCCACTTAGTGAACTTTGGCCGTTATCTTGAACTTGACCGCCAAACTTTGGAAGAGTTGGCGATCGGTGGACTTGTTCACGACATCGGTAAAATTTTGGTGCGTGATGAAGTGCTCAACAAACCAGGAAAACTGACCGATGAAGAATTCCTTCACATGAAGGAACACCAAACATTGTCACAACCTGTTTTGGACAGCATGATCGACCTACCTAAACTGAGTAAAGATGTCAGCGTCATGCACCACGAAAAAATTGACGGGAATGGCTATCCGAACGGTTTAAAGGGCGACGAACTGACGCTCATTGGCCGCATGTCATGCATTGTTGATATCTATGACGCATTGACCGCAGAACGATGTTACAAGCCCGCCCTTTCACCTTCTGAAGCATTTAAGATCATGATCGGCCTCACTCCTTTCCATCTGGACTCTGATCTGCTGAAGAAATTTATCCGTTGCGTCGGCTTCTATCCGATTGGATCTGTCGTTGAGCTAAGCAATGGCCGAGTCGGACTGGTTTGTGAAGAGAACCCAGATGATTTGATGACGCCAACCGTCAAACTCTTCTACTCAGCAAGAACAGAATCTTTCCGCGAAGTGGAATATATCGACCTCAAGAAAAGGCCAGATCTAAAAATCATACGCGGTTTAACGGAAGCTAAACTGAAAACAGATTTCGCCGAGTTCCGGTAATCGTTCCATTCTTCACCAATCACACCACTTCTCTTTTTTATTTCATGACCTAGCCGACAGTTTTTCTTATACTTGTCGGCTCTTTTACTTGTGGAACTGAAAAAATGCGTATTTGTGCTGTCGATCTAAAAAGCAACGAAGCGAACATTTGCCTGCTGGAATCTAATCAAGGTCTATTTGAAGTGCCTGAGTGTCGCGCGCGAAAGTTTACGATGACTGATGCGGCAAGTGCCGAGCAGATCCGCAACTTCCAAAAGCAATTCACCAAGCTGATCGAAGACTATAAAATTGAAAAGATTATTATCCGTGAGCGTCCTACTAAGGGTAAATTCGCGGGCAGCGCGCTAGGCTTCAAAATGGAAGCAGCACTACAACTTATTGATGGGATTGAAGCAGAAGTATTCAACTCTTCTGAAATGAAAGCATCACTGAAGCGCAACCCTATTCAGGTTTCGCTGAAAGAAGTAGGCCTTAAGCAATTTCAAGAGCAAGCGTTCTTGACTGCTTGTGCATACCTAAACAAATAATCCTTCGGATTAACGAACATTAAGGGCTGCTTTCGCGGCCCTTTTTCTTTCCTAGAGTTCGAACTTGTCGTCTATTCAGTTCCGTTTCTGGCTAATACCTTTTATTCATGATGATATGTTAATAGAAACTCTCATCAAGGCTCAGAAATAATGTTGGACACTACCGCCTGTCAGCAAGCCAGACTTTCCCGAGATGCCCGATTTGATGGACTGTTTTTTACTGCCGTGATATCAACTGGAATCTACTGTCGACCGATTTGCCCCGCACCTTCTCCGAAAGAAGAGAACGTTCGCTACTATTCCTCTGCCATCGAAGCAGCAGCCCAGGGGTTTCGACCCTGTCTGCGTTGTCGCCCAGATAGTGCGCCTGGCTCTCCAGCCTGGATGGGAAAAGAAACCACGCTTAGACGTGCTTTGAATTTAATTCAGGAATGCTATCTACATGAACATAGCATTCCTGAATTGGCTGACAGACTCGGTGTGAGCGATAGGTATCTTCGTAAACTCTTTACTGAATCGCTTGACTGTTCACCAAAGCAATATGCCCAATACCAACAAATCCTTTTTGCAAAAAAGCTGCTACACGAAAGCCAATTATCTGTCTCTGACATTGCCTTTGCATCAGGCTTTAACAGTGTGCGGCGCTTTAATGACTGCTTTCAACAACAGCTTTCTCTTTCACCCACTCAAGTGCGCCGTAAGGATTTAAAAAGTCATGAAGCAATGACGCTTAGCATGAGCTTTCGCCCTCCTTACCGTTGGGATGCATTCAAGCGTTTTATTGCGCCTCGCATTATTGCAGGTCTTGAGTGGCTCACTGATAATAGCTACGGAAGACGCTTCGTCCATCAGGGAAAACAAGGTAGTTTTACCGCGACGTTGCAAGAAGGGAAAAATACGTTTCAGGTAGAAATTGAACTCGAGGATCCAAAGTTTCTTTACCAAGTCGTCAACCGCATTCGCCACCTTTTGGACTTGGATGCCAACCCAGATGTCATTGACGAAACATTACGGAAAACTGCACCTAAGGATAGATCTTTGGGTTTGCGCATTCCCGGCTGTTGGAATATGGAAGAAGCAGGCTTAAGAGCCTATTTAGGTGAAAGTTTAGTCACATGTCCTGTACTTAGTGAGCAAGCTAACCCGTTATCCGACGTCACTAATTCAGATCAGGCAGGTTTCCAAAAACATTGGGCTGACATTTGTGAACACTTTAAACACGAACCATGGCCAGAATCTTCGCCATCAACATATCTGACCCAAGCCCAATATTCATATGCACGTCTTAGGGGGTTAAGCCTTCCTGACATTTCAGACGATGAATTGCTTGGCAAAGCGCTTACAAGTTCGGCCAAACCCTGGAGAAGCTATCAAGCTCTCGCATTCACCGAAAAGAACACATCAGTTCAAACTGCTTCCATTGCGGGAAATGAGTAAGGATATCCTATGAAACAGTACCGTTATGAATACGCGTCTCCTCTCGGCACGATTACGCTAACAGCCTCCGATCAAGGACTGACTTCTCTTTCATTACCTGAATACAAGTACGACATTCCGGTATCTGACGAGGAAGTCATCGACCGCAAACCTTTCGAGTCCATCATTTCACAATTGGATAGATATTTTGCTGGTGAGGCGGTGGAATTTGATGTGCCATTAGATCTGTTAGGTACCGCGTTCCAATGTGAAGTCTGGAAAGCACTTAAATCAATTCCAGCCGGTGAAACGCTTAGCTATGGAGAGCTCGCCAATCAAGTAGGCAGGCCAAAAGCGTCACGTGCTGTCGGCGCTGCAAATGGACAGAACCCCATCGCAATCATTGTTCCCTGCCATCGGGTCATTGGAAAGAACGGAAAGCTGACAGGATACGCTGGGGGGCTCGAAGCCAAGGCCTGGTTGCTTAAGCATGAACAGGCCATGGCGAAGTAGCTTAACTCGCGACAACCAGCACACGTTGAGCCAGTAGTTTAATAAACCGAAGGGGCGTAATGCGGTAACCTAAGTGAAGATAAAACCCATGCGCCTCTTCGCGACTAATATGACTGGTTACTTCAATACGGTGACAGTTTTGTTTTTTAAGGTAGGTTTCAGCATGTTCGAGTAACTGCTTGCCAATACTCATATCTCGAAAGTTTTCATCAATGACCATGGATGAAATTCTTCCCCAAGGCATATCATCGTGAACCACATCAACGGTATGCACGGCAATAAAACCCACCACCATGTCGCATAGCTCAGCCACAAACAGTGCATCCCTCGGCTGGATCATGATCTTTTCTAAGCGATGCTCGGTGCCTCCGAGTTCAGAAGGGTAGCCAAGGGTATGGCAGAGCGCATTAATACGCTCTGCATCTTCCAATGTTGCCGGACGAATAATCATCTCCAGCTCCTTTTACTGATTGTTTGCCGTAGGCATTGCATCCGATACAGAGCGCAGGCTCACGCGGCGGTCAAAGAAGTAGCCTTCGCGGTCACCTTCTTTTTCAAGCGCCAGTTGATTGCCAAATGCGCTTTGAGCCAACTGCGAAGGAGCAACACCCTGCTCAACCAAGTAGTCATAGACAGCCTGAACACGCTGCTGAGAGAGTTTCAGGTTGTATTCTTCATCACCACGCACATCGGCATGTCCTTCTAAATCCCACTGCACATCAGGTTGCTGGCGCATCAAAGCCGCCACTTCATCGAGCTGCAACCGGAAATGTGGCTCAATTTCTGATGAATTAGTGCGGAATTGAATATCCATCGCTAATTCCATCGCGATTTCTTTCTCGTTCATTTTGGCTTTCAATTTCGCTAACTCAATTTCGTTTTCCGCATACAGCGAGCGGTAGGTTTCCAGTTGCGCGTTTTGCTCGCTGATGTCTGCAATCACCATCGCTTGCTGCTCGCTTTGCTCGTCGATACTGGCTACCTGACCGATCAGCCCACCTACGATGGCACCAGCTACCGCACCAACAGGTCCACCGATGACAGCACCTAACGCAGCGCCACCACCGAAGCCAATCATTTCTGTCGTTTGGTCACGTTCAGGTTGCAGCGTTTGGTCTGCGGCAAAAGCCGTAGAAACAGTCATCGGGAATACCAGAGAGATTGCAGCCAGTGTTTTATTCATCTTGTTCATTGTTATTTCCTCATCCATTTCAGGTTGTGAAGGGAGAACCCGTTCGTTGTTTCGATGAGGTCATTAAAACAAGGCAAAATGGCACGGGCTGGGAACAAAAAAGGCAATGCTCGGGGCAATTGTGGCAAAAAAATGGCTTTTACCCTGAATCAGTGACATCCCCTTTTTCAAGGCGCAATTTGCGGTATAGTCAAACCATCTTCTGTTTGATTACTTGAGTAAAAATGAAACGTATCGCTATTGTTGAAGACGAACCTGCCATTCGCGAAAACTATGCAGATGTATTGCGAAAACAAGGTTATTCCGTATCTACCTATGCCAACCGCCCTGATGCTGAAGAAGGTTTTAAGCAACGCCTTCCGGATTTGGCGATCATTGATATCGGTCTTCAGGATGAAATTGATGGTGGGTTTCAGCTTTGCCAATCGTTGCGAGCTATGTCTGCCACCCTTCCGATCATTTTCCTTACCGCAAGGGACAGCGATATAGACACGGTTGTCGGCCTGCGAATGGGTGCTGATGACTATCTAACAAAAGACATTAGCCTCCCTCACCTGATGGCGCGCATCGCCGCTCTTTTCCGTCGCAGCGAATTACTCAGCCTAGCATCGACACAGACAGAATCTTTATTGGAGCGCGAAAACCTGACTCTTGATCTCAACCGCATGCAGGTGAAATGGAAAGATCAAACGGTGGATCTCACCGTGACGGAGTTTTGGATGGTCCATGCCCTAGCAAAGCGTCCCGGGCATGTGAGAAGCCGCCAGGATTTGATGCAAGAAGCGCACGTGGTGGTTGATGACAGCACAATTACCTCCCATATCAAACGCATACGCAAAAAATTCATCGCTCTGGATAGCACGTTTGACCATATCGACACCGTCTATGGCATGGGTTATCGCTGGGACAGCACAAAATGAAGGCAGTAACCGAAAAGGTGTGGCGCTGGATATCAGGCATCCGAACAAAAGTGGTATTGCTGAGCGGGCTTTTACTCTTACTACCCTTTATTGGTTACAACTATGTCTGGGAACTTGAAAATGTGCTCAGACAAGGTCAGGAGCAAACCCTGATGGGGTCTGCCCGTGCTTTCTCAATGGCACTGAATCAACAGCCTGAATTGTTTGAGCGCCAGCAAAAGACCAAACCGCGGCTGGAAGAAGGAAAAGATCTCTATGCTGTGGCGCTGGAATCCCCCATCGATATTGATGGCTCTACGCTGGATTGGGAGCGCTATAAAAAACACAGAGTCAACTATGCCGACGCCCACGTAATTTTCAGCCGGTCCCCTTATCAATCAAATGAACTGAACTTCGATTTGATCATGGCGAGCGACGGTGATGATTTATATGCACTGATTGATGTCATCGACAATTCACCTATCCTTCGGCGTGAAAATACAGCACGGATCGACCGAAATGACCACTTGGTGGTCACTTTAACAACCCCACAAGGCGAGCTTAAACGTTACGGCGTCACCACTACAAAAAGTGGAAGTGCCGACATCTACCTTATTGAAAATACAATAGAAGATATAGAGCATAATTTTCCTTCAGAAGCGATTCGGGGCTGGTGGCAGGAAACTGCACAAGGCTACGTCATTGAACTGGCTATTCCAGATTGGCTTGTCGGTGAAAAGCTCAGTTTCGCCTATTACGATGTGACTGACCCTTACAATCGGGATGTTGAAACTATTCTCGCCACCTCAAACCCGCGCAGTGCCGAGACTCTGGGTACCCTTCTCGTTCCATCTCCTGATATCGAGAAAGTGCTAGAAAGAATGAACGATGGAAGCTCTAGGGTTTGGGTTGTCGATCAACATGGACGCGTGTTGGCCAAAGCCGGAGATCTTCAATCAGCAAACGGGGTTTGGGAAACCACCATTAAATACCATGAAGAACCGACAGGCATAATGGGCTGGATTCAAAACAACATTCTGAACCCCTTCTATTACCGCTTGCTGGAGCGTCCGCCTGAGAAAATTATCGATGCGATGCACAATGCCGCTGTTTTCCGCGGCGTAGAAGTTCAGCAGGCACTCATAGGACGTCCTTATGCCAATTGGCGTCTGACACCGGATGAAAGTACTACAATCCTCTCAGCAGCCTATCCGGTGAGAGTGGGTTCGAATGTGGTTGGCGCTGTTGTGGTTGAAGAAACAACAAAAGGGATCAAAACATTACGCAATAAAGCGCTTGAGCAATTGTTTAATGTCCTACTTGCCGTCATTTGTACCGGTGTGGTCGTGCTGCTACTTTTCGGGTCACATATATCACGTCGCGTGAGAAAACTACGCGACGATGCAGAGAGCGCCATCGACCCGCAAGGACGCGTGTTACATCAACTGAAGCCTGCTACCAGCAAAGACGAGATTGGAGATTTGTCCCGCACACTGTCGACAATGGTAACGCGCCTATCCGACTACAATGCCTATCTGGAGAAGATGTCTTCTAGCTTATCCCACGAACTGCGAACACCTGTCGCCGTTGTCAGGTCTTCGCTTGAAAACCTGGTATTTGTTACCAAGGAAGACGACCAGCTTCGTTACATTGAGCGAGCTCAGGATGGCGTCACAAGATTGGCAACTATTCTGTCGAGTATGACGGAAGCAACCCGTCTTGAGCAGAGTTTTGAACATGCCGAACACATTGAGTTTCCACTCGACAAAGTGGTATCCGGCTGTATACAAGGCTACGAATATGCCTACCCGGATCAAGGTTTCACCCTACATATTAAAGACGGCAACTACCAGATGTCCGGCGTACCTGAGTACATTGCACAGCTTTTAGATAAGTTGGTTGCCAACGCGGTTGAGTTCCACCAGCAAGACACCAATGTCGAGATGTACTTGCTTATTCACGACAATATGGCACGCATCACAGTCTCTAACATTGGACCTCAATTGCCTGAAAATATGGGAAATCAATTACTCGGTTCCATGGTCTCTGTTCGGGAAGAAAAGCGTAAATCAGACAAGCCACATCTCGGCTTAGGATTGTATGTCGCCAGATTGGTGGCAGAGTTCCATCAAGGGCGGCTCTCGATAGCCAATCGACCAGATGGCAAAGGCGTGAATGTCACGGTTTGGCTACCACTCGCAACGACTCAAACTAGCTGAGTAGACAATTAGGGAAAACAACAAAAGGAATCTCCATGAAACTACATGAGTTTGCACCCGCTCCTAACGCAAGGCGCGTTAGACTTTTCCTTGCTGAAAAGAAAATTGATATACCCTCAGTGCATGTTGATATTCGTGGAGGCGAAAACCTAACAGACAAGTTCAAAGCCATGAGTCCGAATGGACGCATCCCTTTCTTAGAATTAGATGATGGGACAACGATCTGCGAGTCTATTGCGATATGCCGTTACTTGGATGCTGCTTTCCCAACAGATCACAATTTATTCGGCTCTACGCCAACCGAGATCGGACAAGTTGAAATGTGGAACCGAATTGTCGAACTTCAAGGTCTCTTCACTGCCTTCCAAGCTTTCCGGAACCTGACGGGCATATACAGTGACCGTGAGCGCTGTATCAAGGCCTGGGGCGAAGAAAGTAAGCTAAGAAATATCGAGTTTTTGCCGGTACTGGAAGAAAGGCTTACCCAATCAACCTATTTGGCTGGGGAACACTTTTCCGTCGCAGATATTTCCGCTTATATCATGGTGGATTTTATAAAGAACATTGATATTCATATTGATGACAGCATGCCTTCTATTCAGCGTTGGTATGAACAAGTCAGTCAACGAGAAGCATTCATCGAAGCACAGTCGAAATAAAAAGGATTGAACCAATGATTGAGCTATACACCGCAGGCACGCCAAATGGCTACAAAATATCGATTGCCCTTGAAGAAATGGGGCTGCCTTACGAGTACCAAGCGCTTGATTTGATGGCCGCAGATCAGAAGAAACCGGAATATCTGGCGATTAACCCCAACGGACGTATTCCAGCGATTGTTGATAAAGACAACGATGACTTCGCAGTTTTCGAGTCAGGTGCAATTCTTATTTATCTCGCAGAGAAAACGGGAAAATTCCTTCCTACCGATCCAAAGAAGAAAAGCCAAGTGCTGCAGTGGTTGATGTTTCAGATGGGTGGTGTTGGGCCAATGATGGGTCAGGCTAATGTCTTCTATCGTTACTTCCCTGAGAAAATTCCAGCTGCGATCGAGCGCTACCAAAACGAAGGGCGTCGCCTGTTCGAAGTCATGAATGGTCAATTGGCTAACAATCGTTATCTGGCTGGTGACGAATACACAATTGCAGATATCTCGACCTGGCCTTGGGTGAGGATCCATGAATGGAGCGGCGTTGATATCTCCGGTCTGGAGCATCTCCAACGTTGGGTGGACGAATTGGCAGAAAGGCCTGCTTGTCAAAAAGGCATTCTGGTTCCTCCTCCGTCTAATCTGTCAGACGAAGAGAAAGCAAAACAAATCTCTAAGATGGTAACGAAGTAAAATCTCTCGTATCCATCAACACTAAAGCCGTCCCGAAGGACGGCTTTTTAAATTTCTTTCACGTATTCGATAAACACTTGGTCGCCTGAATATTCGACCTTGGCAATGGTGCCATCAACGGTTAGAGAGGTTCTTACCACGATGGGTCCGTTGTTCATGATTTTTTTGTTGTCTTTTAGACTGGGTAATGAGCTACCAGGATCCAACCCCATCTCTTTACAGAAACGGAAAACGAAGTTTCTATCCATCGGAACATCACCGCGCATGGTCTTTGAGAAGTCCAACTGACTCACCCCAAGGCGTTTAGCCATTTCGATTTGGGTTATTCGCAACTTCGCTTTGTAAGACATCCACGCGTCATAAAGTGTTTGCCTATCATGATAGGTAAATTCCATAAATCCCCGCTTGTTACCTACCTCTCCATATAGAAAATCATATCGGTGAAGCCTTTTCTCAATGTCAGCGAAGCGTAAGTGCGGCGTAAACACTTGTCGAAACTGGTGCTCTTCGCTATGTTATCGCCCTGCCTGGTCGTTCATTTCATTCTGGGCAAATCATGACAAAGAGAGAGTTACTATGAGCCACAACCTTGCATTGCTGCCACCAGATAAAAAACAAGAAATTGAACTCGATAAGCAAGCAGCTTATTCGGTGTGGCAGGTTAAAAATGCATTGGCAGAAAGAAGTACACTCGCGCAGCAGGCAAAAGACATTTCAGATGAAAATGAACGAGCGCATTTTGTTGATTGCGTTGATAAGTATTCAAAAATAATGGGGCTTTAAAGCCCCATTTTTCCTAACTCATTTGGGAAAATTCTCGTTTACCGTTTTGTCAGCAAAGCCACGTACTTGTTGCTGTCATCACAGTAAACGATGCGACAGTTAAAGTGATGACTGTCAGCCACTCTTCGGAGCGTAGACATGCCGATATCAAACCACGGCGCTTCTTCACTCACTCTCCCGTCAAATTCAAACGTTAAATGACGCGTGCGATAGCCCTCATAACGAAGGTTTTCTGAACTCAAGATCAACCTGCCGCCTGGATACAAATTCCGATGCGCCAGATTGAGAAAATGAAAGAAGTTGCGAATATTACCCAACTGCCCTATCACTCCGCGAAGTGCCAACCAGGTAAAGGTGCGATCAAACATTGGGTGCTGATCAAACAGATGACCACAAATCACTGATGGGACGCCGCGCTGATGCATAATTGCGCAAGCAATAGGTGAACTATCAATCGACGTCACTTTGATACCTTTGGCGATAAGGTAGAGAGAATGCTCTCCACTACCCGCGCCAACGTTCAATACGCTGCGGCGACAATAAGAAAGAGCTATTCTGTCAGTGGCAACATCTTCCGGGCGACGGAAGAAGTCGGATGTTGGGATCACAGATGTGCCATTGTTTTCCCTAACAATGAGTTTCCCTGATTTATTGCCGTTGTAATAGCTGGCTAGCGCGGTACCAAATACCTCTACAACACTCTGCATTGCCATTCCCCCTGTTATTCAACTAAGAGAATACTTGGAAGCGTTACACTCATCTGTCTCATTTATAAAACAGCCGATGGGTATCAGAAAAAAGTCTGAGAAGAATGAAGTTTGTCGTTGCGTCACACTGGGATTAACACGGATATGAACACCAAGTTTCAGGGAGTTAGGTGGCTAGAAGTACGAGATTTTGAGCGACATTCCCCAATTTAAACAGGAAAACCGAGGGATAGACGCATCACAGCGTTATCTAATGCTTTCGACTGAGACGATTTTTTTTGCGGGCACGCTTATGTTGATACATCGTTTTATCTGCTTCGCTAAGCCATTGTTCTGCCGAAACAACTTTCTCTGACAGTTCAATTGCACCAAGACTGATGGAAACATTGATACCTTCCGGTAAGCCTTCACATTCAATATCGCATTTCAAGCGCTCGAGGATATGCGGAATTTCAGCCTTTGCGGTATGCCTTAATAGCACAACAAATTCATCACCACCGATACGGCCCGCAACATCAGAATCACGAATATTAGAAGTAAGATGACCAGCAATGGCTTTCAATACTTCGTCACCTACGTCATGGCCGTATGAGTCGTTGATGTTTTTAAACCCGTCCGCATCGATGTATACCAGTACTGAAAGCTCACTTACCCGATCATACTCCTGATAGGCTTCTTGAATGTCGGTCATGATCGCATGACGTGATTTAATACCTGTAAGAGAGTCATACTCCACAAGTTCACGAAGTTTCTTTGCCATCACAACCACGGTGTCACGCTGTTCGATTTCAGCAGTGATGTCGGTCAGGGTGCCTACACGATAAAGAAGCTCACCATTACCATCAAAAACACAGTTACCGCTATCGCGAATATGCTTCACTCTTCCATCTTCGAAAAGCAATCGATAATTGATATTCCATGAATTAGTGGATGACGAAAATCGTGTACTCTCCGCCATCTTTCGTTCTGCCGGGTGGATTTTGGCGAGAAAAGCGTGAGGGTCGCTGTAGAGCGTTTCGACTTTTTCTTCCCAAATAGTGTCGTAGCATTTGTTCACGTAAAACAAACGCAAAGGATCAGCCGAGGAGATCCAAACAACCGAACTAACGTTCTCGGCTATAGCCCGGAAACGCCTCTCTGACGTAGCGATAGTTTCCTGAAGCTGTTTCTCTTCATGAATATCCAGTACCGCAATCAGAAATTGTTGTTGGTTGGTGTACTTACACAAAATAGAAGACACAAAGGTGCGAACCCAAATTTGGTGACCATTTTTGTGGATGTAGCGTTTGTCCACTCTATACTGATTGCCAGCACCTAAGGTGATGTTTTCCCGCAGTGGTTTCTCGCTATTTGCATCAGAGTGATAAGTTAAATCAAACTCGGTGAGCTGCAACAAGTCATCATCGTTATAACCAAGTAATGTCTGATACGCGGGATTAACGCTGATAAACCGCCCTTCTGGATCGACACGCACCATACCCATCGGTAGCCTCGCCTGCAGTGCTTCATTTAATTCATCGTCCTGCTGGTAAAGGGTAAGTGCAGCAATAAAGGCATTCGTAGGAACGGTGTTGACTAAATTCACTTTCAGCACGTAAATGTCTTTGCTGCGCGAGAGCCGAACTAATTTCGTAAACGGTTCGCAATGGGAGGAGTTAGAAACAACCTGGAAATATCTTACTGCTTCATTCCAAGCGCTCGCGGTCAAATAGCCATCGATGTTTGTATGATCGGGCTGAACGTGGAACAACTGTTGACACTCGAGATTGCTTTGAATGATCTCGCCGAGCTCATTCAATAGAACCATGGGTACAGGTGCAAATTCAAAAAACTGCATCTGAGGAGGGCTGTGAGTCTGAAACATCCGGGTTCGTCATATCCTGTCGCCACTGAGGCATTTTCAAGAAAAAGCTCGAACATTCGAGCCTTACACTCAACCACTATACTAGCGATATAGCGGATTGACATTTGTCTCATTTTTACGCTCAAATCAATAAAATATGCAATCCTCTTATCTGTAGTTGGATAATCTATACATCCACTTTTCTAGACCACTCCTGGGTATGGAAGATGTCCAACTTTTACCCAAAGAAGGGTGTCTTCTTCTGCGTATGGGTTGTACTCGAACATGTGTGGATTTCTAATCCAGGTCCCGGGTCCATATTTTCCATACTCATCCCGATATTCCCCTTGTAAGACATACACCTCTTCACCACAGAAATGCGAAATACTGAAGAAGTGTTGTCCTGCTGGCCATTTGATCATGGCAACCTGCTCACCATTGAATTCGTGCAGAGGCCTCATTAACAGGCGCCCCTGCCCTTTAATCCAGCCTTCTTCATGCAAGGTATTGATACACACTTTGTGATGATCATTCGCAGAGAACTGATGGAGTTTGACTAATAGAGTACAACCAACATAACTAAAAGGGGTGTGTGAGAAACCGGGAGGATTTCTTAGATAAGTCCCTGCTGGGTAATCACCGGTTTCGTCAGAAAACACGCCATCAAGGACAAGGATCTCCTCGCCTAATGGATGTTCATGATGGCGAAAGGAAGATTTGGGAGAGTACTTTACAATACTGGTGGCGTGCCCTCGCTCGGCTTCTTCCCGAGAAAGAGGCTTGCGATAAACGCCCTCTACCGATGAAGATTGCCAATCCATATCGCTGGTGTTAATGATCACCCGCTTATCAAACTGCATGTTCAGCATAAAACAGTCCTCAAACAGGGAAACAACATATACCCAAACAACCTCACCCACCTCGACGATGGATATTACTCGTCAGAACAAATTGAGACGACTTGGGTATATCCCCACCCAATCTAAACAATATCGATTGTGTGGGTTATATGAATAATGCCCAGTTTCGGCTTGCTGTTTCAAGAATATAGCAGCACAAAATAAACAGCCTCGTCCCAATGATTGGAACATCGTCCATTACTTTAGCAAGCACACATGTAATCGATTCTTCACACCCGAAAGTCTAAATTGACACAAGATGTCGCGGAAGCTGTAAACATAAAAAAGCCCGCATTAAGCGGGCTTTTGGATTTTTTAAAGTGAGGCAGTTTAATTATGCGTCTGCGTGACGGCGCTCTCCACGGAACGAACGCTTATCGCCACCGCGGTCACGGTCGAAACGACGGCCGCCTTTGTCACCACGACCTTCGCCACGGTTGCCACCGCGAGAGCCACGGTCATCAAAGCGACGTTGACCACGATCACCACCGTTGCGGTCACCGCCATTGCGACGACGTGGTGGAGACATGTCTACGTGACCTTCAACCAGTTGGGCGTCAGTTGCTTTCTGGCGGATACGCAGTTGCTTCAGTTGACCCAGAATTTCTTTAGGCATTTTCTTTGGCAGCTGAACGTAGGTATGACCTGTAGCCAGCTTGATTGAACCGATGAATTGCTTCTCAAGACCCAGCTCGTTTGCGATAGCACCAACGATGTCTTTCACCTGAACGCCCTGGTCACGACCAACTTGCAACTGGTAAGTGTCCCAGTCTGCTGCATTGTAGCTGCGACGCTCGCCACGATCTGAACGATCACGTGGTCCACGGTCATCACGACGTGATTCACGGCGACGGCTATCACGTTCCATGGCCGCGATCATTGGATCTGGACCGTTGTAGAACAAAGGACGTTTGCCTTGCTGACGTTGAAGCAGCATAGCCGCCAACGTTGCAGTATCAACTTCGATTTGCTCTTGTAGTTTCTCGATCAGGCCAACAAATGCTTCCAGGCTATCAGACTCTTTCTGCTCTGCCAGATCAGCAGCGAGACGAGCCAAACGTGCTTCAGCAACTTTATCGCGTAGTGGAAGTTGAACTTCTTCCATGCGAGTAGAAGTTACGCGCTCAATAGTACGCAGCATACGGATTTGGTTAGTACGAACCAGCAGGATTGCTTTACCTGCACGTCCCGCACGACCGGTACGACCGATACGATGGATGTATGACTCAACATCGAACGGAATATCGTAGTTGAATACGTGAGTGATGCGCGGCACATCAAGACCACGTGCGACTACGTCGGTCGCTACCAGAATGTCAATTACACCACGTTTGATATGGTCAACAGTACGCTCACGAAGTGACTGTGGAATATCACCGTGCAGCGCAGCAGCTTTGAAGCCACGCGCGCTCAGCCAATCAGCCAGGCGCTCGGTATCCTGACGCGTACGAACGAATACGATAGACGCATCAGTTTCTTCAGTTTCAAGCAGACGAGACATTGCTTCATCTTTCTCAACACCTTTAACAACCCAAAACTGCTGTTCAACTTTCTCAACAGTACGGTTGCTGCCAGCTACGTCGATACGTGCTGGTTCGCGCAGGAAGCGGTCAACAATTTCTTTAACCATTGGAGGCATGGTTGCAGAGAACAGCACGCGTTGCGCTGATGCTGGTGCTTGTTCCATGATCCAGGTTACGTCGTCAACGAAGCCCATTTTCAGCATTTCGTCAGCTTCGTCCAGAACGAAGGTATGAACTTCGTCCAGTTGCAGACGTTCACGATTAATCAGGTCTTTAACACGGCCAGGGGTGCCAACAACAATGTGAGCACCACTGCGCAGCGCTCGCATTTGATCAACGATTGAAGCACCACCGTAAATCTCAAGCACTTTCAGGCCATTGATATTTTGACCTAGTTGCTTAACTTCAGCTGCTACCTGGATAGCCAGTTCACGAGTTGGAGCCATAACGATGGCTTGTGGTTTGTGTTGTTTCAGATCCAGCTTATTCAACAGTGGCAGAGAAAATGCTGCTGTTTTACCGGTGCCTGTTTGTGCTTTACCCAGTGCATCAACACCGGTAAGTAGAAGGGGAATCGAAGCTGCCTGAATAGGAGTCGGCGCTACAAAGCCGATTGCGTCAAGAGCAGAAAGAATGTTTTCAGCCAGATCTAATTGGCGAAATTCAGTAACAGTATCTTGCATTGGGATCCCAATATATAGACAAAAGTAACGGGGCCCCTGCTAGCGGTTTCGCACTGTTATTTTTCACTGATACAGGGTCACTTAAACAAAACACGGTGACAACCTACTCTCTGTAACAGTATCTAACGCTACGGGCCTCGACAAATAAGGCGTGCATTCTGCGCCACTAGACCAAAAAAATCCAGAAAAAATTGAACAAGTTCACAATTCTTTCTACGACTGATGGCTTTTTGAGTGCAAAAGCTTATTTCCGCAACAATTTGCTGTTATTTCAGGCAACCAATTTCCTAAGAGTATGACTTCTTAGTCGAGGCAAACGCGGTTTTGTCCTAGTTTTACCGCCGTCGTTTTAAGCTTTTCTGCCCGTTTCATAATTTTCAATTTCTGGGTAAACAGTGAAATAGACGTGAGTGTCATTCCCACACTTAATGTTACTCGCTGGTAACCTGGCGAATTCTTGTTGGGGATATTGAGATGGTAAACGGCATGCACCATATTTTCTGCCACTTCTCGCAGCATCAAATCATCGTCATGAAGTAAAAGAAGAAAAAACGTACCTGATGATTGGTAACTGAGAATGCCAGGAAGCAATGTCCCCGCTTGCCTTTCAAGAACGTCAGCCACTTTTTTTACCAAATTTGTCGCTGCCGATTCTCCATAGAACTTTCTGTACCCATCAAAACAATCTATATCGATGGCAATTGCAGCAACGCGCTGTTTCTCTTTTCTCGCCTGTTTAAAGAGACCGGGCAATGCCATTTGTAATGCCTGCTCATTTGGCAAGCCCGTATCAGCATCGCAAAGGTTCATCCAACGCTCATTCCGCTTCTTCGCAAACAGTTTATGTTTTAATGCCTTTAATTCTGATTCCCGTTTACTGTTCACTGATATGAGTTCATCAAACCGCACGTTAGATGCTTCTGTCTCTCTCACTTTAACAATCTTTTGGCTAACCGAAGCAGCTAGCAGTTTTAGTGCTTCTTTTTTAGGCTCGTCCAGTGGTGAACCGTAGAGAAGGTTATCACCAGCCAACCAACCAATGCATTCATCACCATTCCACATCGCCATCATGATATTCCAGCCAATACCTACTTGCTCTTTGCCGAAATATAGAGGGACGTTTTCTTTCACGATAAGCTGATTCTTCTTAGTGAACGCCTCTTCCATAAACAGGGTTTTTGGCATTTCCTGACAGAATTCAGAACGGTCAACAACATTACCTTGTGGATCAGTCCCCCAAGTCCCCCACATTTTGTGAGATTCCATGTCGCAGAGGAAAATGCCCATCCTGTCTACCTGAAGCTTGTCTCTGCCAAGTTCAACAGCTATCCGACACAGCGAATGGATGGTTGTCGCTTTAGTAAATCGAAGTGAAATCTCATGAAGATTCTGTAGGTAGGTAAGTTGTGACGCGAGCGTGTGTTTATCCAGAGCGAAGTCTAATTCACTCTTTCGACGATAGATATTCTGTTGGTTTAGCCTGTGCGCCAGAATCTTGCACTTAAGGTGTGTATCGGCGTTTTCCAGTAGCCAACTGAAATCAAGCACTGAAAGCGCTCGTTCGCGGGTTTGTGTGATAGACTCCACCAGCAAATAGCCTAGCCTCTCCTCTCTTTTATACAGAGGAATGACAGCATGCTCCCAAAGTTGACCGTCTTGCTGCCAACCACCGTTAAAAGGCAACTCGGAAATAAATGAGAACTGATGTTCATGCTTGTTAGCGAGAGATTCCCAATCAATGTAGTAACCACTGTATTCTTCACAGGGCTTAAAGGAAGAATAGAAGTTGAATACATCCTGAGTCTGACTGGCTGCAAGCTTTAAGTCATCATCAACCCAGACAAAAAGCGCGATATTACTAATCCCATTCTGACAAACTAACCGACTGAAAATGTCTTCGCACCATTTATCCAGCGCGCTGCAGACATCTTCGGCTGTGCCTCTCTCATGAACTTCAGCACTTTCCATATGCCAAACCGTAATTCCTTTTTAACGAACAATTATTTTGTCATCAATGTCGCATTTATCCTCTCCGTTACATCAAGTTTGCGATAGAAATAGAGTTTGTTATTTCATTTCGCTGACTTAGCTCTCAGTTTGTGCTGTGTCTTAGAAGATATCGTCACGTAGGTTTAATGAGTGATGACTTGGTTTTGAGTTAGTGAATCCGTATAGTGTGGCGGTTCACAATCTGAGACCAGGCTAATGTTTCAAGACAATCCATTACTTGCACAGCTAAAACAGCAAATTAAAGAGACCATTCCGAAGAAGGAAGGCTCTATCAAAGCAACCGAAAAAGGTTTCGGCTTTCTAGAGGTAGACAACAAAACCAGCTACTTCATCCCACCTGCATACATGAAAAAAGTCATGCACGGTGACAAGGTCGTCGCGCTTATCCGCACTGAAAAAGAAAAAGAAGTGGCAGAGCCAGACGAACTGATTGAACAATCGGTAGAACGTTTCATTGGCCGGGTAAAAATGATTCGCGACAAGCTGAATGTCGTACCGGACAGTCCTCAAATCAAAGATGCAATCCGAGCAAAGACTAAGAAAGGCCTTAGCCGTGATGCGCTGTCTGAAGGTGATTGGGTTGTAGCCACTCTTATCCAGCACCCGTTGAACGGCGACAACAACTTCTTCTGCGAGATCAGTAAAAAAATTACTGACTCAGATGACAAAATTGCCCCTTGGTGGGTAACACTGGCAAAGCATGATTTGCCAAATCAAGAACCAGCACCACAAGATAACTGGGCGATGCTGGACGAGTCATTGGTTCGAGAAGACCTGACCCACCTTCCGTTTATTACTATCGACAGCGAATCCACTAAAGACATGGATGACGCGCTGCACACAGTGGCTAACGAAGACGGAACCTTTACTCTAACTATCGCCATTGCTGACCCAACAGCTTACGTGGCACAAGGCACTGACCTAGATAAAGAAGCGCGTGAGCGCGGTTTCACCATCTACCTACCGGGTCGAAACATTCCAATGCTGCCACGCCAACTGAGTGACGATCTGTGTTCACTGCGTGAAGAAGAAGTTCGTCCAGCACTGTGTTGCCGCGTAACGGTATTGGCTGACGGCACGATCATCGAAGATGCACAATTCTTCTCTGCAACCATTAAATCTCAGGGCCGTCTGGCTTACGATAATGTTTCCGATTTGCTGGAAACGGGTTTGTGTGACAAATGGCAGCCAACGAGCATCATTTCAGAACAGGTGAATGCACTACATGCACTGGCAAAAGCGCGCATGACTTGGCGTGAAACCAATGCAGTGACCTTCCCAGATCGCCCAGACTACCGTTTTGAACTGAGCGAAGACAATGATGTTGTTGCTATCCACGTAGACCCTCGCCGTATCGCAAATCGCATGGTTGAAGAAGCGATGATCACCGCAAACATTTGTGCTGGTCGTGCGCTTCGCGAACACTTTGGCTTTGGCGTATTCAACACCCACGCTGGTTTCTCTCCAGAGAAGATGGCTGACGCAGTTGAGCTCATCAACAACAATGATGGCAACGTTTCAGCTGAACAGCTCGAAACTATCGAAGGTTTCAGTGCTCTTCGTCGTTGGCTGAACGAACAGGAAACCAGTTATCTGGATAACCGTATTCGCAAGTACCAATCTTATAGCGAGATTGGTAATGCCCCTGGGCCTCACTTCGCAATGGGTCTTGATGTTTACGCGACCTGGACATCACCAATCCGTAAATATGGCGACATGGTAAACCACCGCCTCTTGAAAGCGATTATCCGTGGTGAAAATGCCGCAACTACGCCTGACGAGATGATTGGCGAGGAGCTAGCCCTTCATCGTCGACATCATCGTATGGCTGAACGCGATGTGGCTGACTGGCTCTATGTCCGACTGCTAAAAGATAGCGTCGCCAAGAAAACCACCTTTACAGCAGAAATCTTCGACATCAACCGTGCAGGTATGCGTGTACACTTGTTGGAAAACGGTGCGATGGCATTTATTCCTGCACCGCTAATTGTCGATAACAAGAAGCGCATTGAATGTAATGGTGATATGGGCACTATCTCTATTGATGGCGTCAAAGAGTTCCAGTTGGGCGATACCATCGAAGTCGTTCTTGCTGAAGTCAAAGAGCCTACACGCTCAATTGTTGGTAAACCAACCCGCGAGTTTGCAGTGATTGCAGAGAAAACGGAAGAAGCGGTAGAGAAAAGCGAGTAAGTCGCCACGTTCAGTGAAAAAGCCAGACTGATGTCTGGCTTTTTTTATGTCTAATTTGGGCCTCTGCTTTTGCGTCAGACAATAAAAAACCCGGTCCATGGAAGCCGGGTATAGGTTACTTTTTGACTTTTCACGCAGCAAGCGAATGTAAAGTCCAGCTATGCAGTAACGCCAAAGTTGGACCAATCATTGGGTTGTCGGCGGCCAAACCAATTCCCGATGACTGTTTGTGTCCAATAGTTTGCTCTTCAACAAACCTTATTGTTATGAGAAAAACTCTACCAAGTGATGCTTAAAAGCTACTGAACGACAAAGATAATGCTTAGTATTCTATCGTTCAATAATTTGTATCGCGTCGCAATTCCAACCCAACCAATCGGGCAAACTCGACCTCAATGGTGACTATAATCACATATCCGAGTCGCACTTGTAAAGCATTTGTCAAAAACCACATCGACGGATAAGGCAAAAACCATTTCACATTCATTGGGTTACTACAAGTGTAGTAAATACCATTCAGGCATGACAAATTTTCAGGACAGCCCTTTATCTGCTTTTTTTCGACTCAGTCACGTTTTACGATGCAAATTTCAGCATGTGATTTTTGCATTTGTATTAACGGTACAAATAAAAAGAGGTCGACTCATTACTCAACATTCAGTTGACAGAATCTTCCAATCACCCAGGGTTTAGATAAAAAATACCGCAGCACCAGATTGGCGTGCGGCTGGATATGCGGAAGTATCCAAGGACTCGATTCTTAAAAAGGTTTACTGCGGCGAAGCTTTTTAATTTCTTTTTCTACCTGTGCTCTCGTCAAACCAACGTCTTGCAAAAAACGCTGATCATCTAGGTTTTTGGATAAATCTTGAATCAAATAGTGTTTTCGGTTGAAGTGCCACACGGCTTGTACCAACTTGGCTAGCAATCCGCCTCTATACACTACTTTGCTTAAGCCTTGCCTGTCTTCATTGATTAAATCGTTATCACTAGTTTTAACTGCCATACCTACTCTCCCCTGACGTCGTTTTTGTTTTCCTTCTTGACAGCTCAATATTTAATCAATTTAATTATTAAGAAAAGCCAATATTTCTTGCTTAATACTTCAAGGGAGCTGAAGTAATGACAAACTTCGATATCGACCAACTCCGCACTTTAGTCGCGATAGCTGATTGCGGAAACTTCGCTGCTGCCGCTGATAGCGTTCATAGAACGCAATCAGCGGTCAGCATGCAAATGAAGAAATTGGAGGAATTGGCTGGAGTCGCGATATTCCAAAAGCAAGGAAGACGACATGTTTTAACTTCCCACGGTTTAACTTTAGTTAGCTACGCCAGGCAAATGCTCAACCTGAACGATCAGGCAATCTCTCATTTTCACAGCCCAGATATGAATGGCATGGTTAAATTCGGGGTTTGCGATGATTACGTTAACCTCATTTTTCGCCGTGTACTTAACGGCTTTACCGAGCGTTATCCCAACCTTCAATTGTCTGTGCAAAGCAACAGTAGTCAGCGACTTTTAAAGCAAGTTCAGGATGGTCGGCTGGATATGGCTTTAGTCAATATTCACGACGAAAGTTACCCCGTCACTCAGCTTTCTACTGAAAGACTTGTGTGGGCAAAATCTCGTCACGTCAGCTACTGCAAAGACAAGCCTCTTCCCGTTGCGATTGAAAGTGATTGTCGTTGGGGACGCTTAGCGCTAGAGCTACTAAACCGCGCAAATGTCTCACACCAAGTTGTGCTGACCGCCGCTGATTTCCACGGTCTGAATGCAGCCATTGAATCCGGTATGGCTGTTTCTCTCATAGCTGCCTGTTCAGTCACAGACAAAATGGATTTACTCGAACGGATAAACTGCAATTCTCTCGAAACCGCCATTGCCAATGGGTTGGCCATCAAGCCCGGTGCCAACGAGCCTGCAGTGCTTGCGTTAGCGGATTATATTACCGAGTGGTATGTACGCAGGAACCAAACCGCTGCATAGAGTTCCAGACTTGAGAATTCTGTGACACCGCAAGCCTTTCGTCATTGCACGGTTATTTTTCTGTCAATAAACTCATTAGATATCATGCATCATCGAGTAGTAATGAAAAGAACGCAGATACTCTGTTTGGTCCAGAACCCATAAATCGATGGAAGTGACAATGCCGAAAAATTGGATTCTCATAACTGGCCTTTTTTCCAGCTTTTTACTGGTGGGTTGTGAATCGCCGACACCTGATGGTAATGACTCTAATTTCTCATCGCATTACGAGACAAACCGTCCCGGAACGTTCGCTCCATCTGGTTCTTCATTTGAATCTTCAAAGAGCCATGCACTATTTGCTTATTTTAAAGAATGGAAAGGCACACCATACCGCTACGGTGGTGCCTCTAAACGCGGTATTGATTGCTCAGCATTTATCCAACAAGTATTTTTAGCTGTTTATGAACATTCACTTCCCAGAACGACGAGACAACAAATTAAGATGGGAGACAAAATCACACTAGCCAATGCAGGACACGGTGACCTGATTTTCTTTAAAACCGGTTCAAGTCGATACCATGTTGGCATTTATATCGGTGAGAAAGAATTCATGCACGCATCTTCATCTAAAGGAGTCACTATTTCCCGCGTCGACAATCCTTACTGGTCAAAAAGAGTTATTGATGTTCGCCGCTACCCTTTGCAATAACTACCAGGGAATAACGCTTCCATCGTGATGATAGAGTTTTCCCGTGCCTTCAGCAGACATACTTTCAAATACAGAAACAATTCGCTCTGCCGTTAATTCCGGACTGTAGAGCTTGTGTTTCGGCCAGTTCCGGGTGAAAGGCTCTGAGAGCGCACTTGGTGTCGTTCCCGGGTGCATGGCTATCACAGAAGTGCCTGATGCGCGCCTTCCCCATTCAATAGATAAGTTTTTTATGAACATGTTCAATGCCGCTTTGGACATTCGGTAGCTATACCACCCGCCTAAACCGTTATCTTCAATGCTGCCCACCTTGGCGCTAAGCGACAACCAACGCAACTCAGAACGTCGTCGAATTAAACTATCCAGAGCCTGAGCCAGATGGACATGACTCATTGTGTTCACTTGTATTGATTGATGTAACCAGTCCGCATTGAGTTGCTTAAGGTTCTTCTCTGGTCCTTTGTCACCCTCATGAAGGAAGCCTGCGCAATGAATCACACCGACAAGATTTTTCATTCGCTCACTTAACCAATTCGACATCGCTGCAACGCTTTCCGGCTCTGTCATGGCAATATTGAGGTGACTGAGTGACGTTTCCTGAGCGCGACTGATTGTCAGCGTTTCGTATCCTGCCAGTTTCAATCGTTCACAAACGGCTTTCCCAATCGTTCCATGTGAGCCAGCCACCAATACGCTCTTTTGCATCCTTCCCTCTCTCACTGTTCTGCTAGAATCTAACTCACTGATTTTAAAATTATCATTTCCCAATTCTGATCTTTTTTGAACTGTGTCCGTATTGGGAACCGCACATCAAACGTTAATAAGCCCTAGAACTAGAAATATATGACTGAAGAAACAATTGTGATCACTGGTGCAGGGCAAAGAATCGGATTCGCGCTTGCTAGCCACTTTCGCTCAAAAGGGTATCGTGTGATCGCGTCTTATCGCTCAGAGAAGCCAGGGGTCACCGCGTTAAGAGAGTTAGGTATAACCTGTATCCAAGCTGACTTCTCTTCTGATGGTGCAATCCATCAGTTTGCCCGGGAGATCGCTGAGCTGAATGTTGAGATACGTGCGCTGATCCACAATGCGTCTGATTGGAATGCGGAAAGCAAGACTGATGACTATGCGGCATTGTTAAATGACATGATGCAAATACATGTAAAAACACCCTACCTGCTCAATCTAGCTCTGGCGCCATTCATGGCATCTGATTCACCAGCCGATTCAGACATTATCCACTTCACTGACTATGTGGTACGCAAAGGCAGCGAGAAGCATATTGCTTACTCAGCCAGTAAAGCCGCATTGGATAACATGACTCTCTCTTTTGCCCAGAAGTTGGCCCCGGGTGTCAAAGTCAACAGCATTGCACCAGCACTTATCATGTTTAATGAAGGGGACGACGAGGCTTACAAAAAGAAAGCGCTGTCCAAGTCACTTATGGCTATCGCTCCCGGCGAGCAAGAAGTCGTCAACGCCGTGGAATTCATCATGAACAGCAATTATATGACCGGCCAAAGCATCAATTTGGATGGCGGCCGGGCACTCAAATAAACAACGGAGGATGCGCTATGCAAAATGCCATTATCAAAATTACAAATCTTCGCCTGCGTACTTACATCGGATTCAACCCCGAAGAACAACAGAAGAAGCAGGATGTCGTCCTCAACATTGAAATACATTACCCTGGCGACAAGGCGTGCATGAACGACAACGTTGAAGAGGCTTTGAATTACAAAGTGATCACCAAGTCGATCATTGATCATGTCGAAAATGGTCGATTCCTGTTGTTAGAAAAATTGGTTTCCAGCGTATTGGATATTTCACGTTCTCACCACTGGGTGACCTATGCTAGTGTGACCATCGACAAGCCTCACGCTCTGCGGTTTGCCGATTCAGTCTCACTGAGTTTGAGTTGGCAGCAAGAGGAGTAATTCACCCTAATTTTAAGAGTTCCATCAAGATTTTCGAATAAGTCGTTCAGTTGTATCCGGTTCACCTACATTTAATGATGATTATAATTCTCATTAACTTACTACATTGGACACGAACGGAAGATGGAACAACCCACGCAATACAATGCGGTTCTGCGCACTATCCATTGGCTGACAGCTTTGGCCGTTATTGGCCTTTTTGCGGTTGGCTTATGGATGGTTGATCTGACCTACTACAGCAGTTGGTACAAAACCGCCCCCTACTTGCACAAGTCAATCGGTATTCTTCTCGCTGCATTGACTGTATTCAGATTGCTTTGGCGAACTGTAAAAGGGACGCCGGGCATTGAGGGAAATCGCTTAGAACGCACTGCGGCTCATTCGGCTCACCATTTTATCTACGTTTTGCTGTTCGTCATTTTCGCGTCTGGCTATCTGATCTCCACGTCTGATGGTCGGCCTATCGAAGTATTTGATTGGTTTGAAGTACCCGCCCTTGGCGAACTCTTCCCTAACCAGTCGGATATTGCAGGCGCGATTCACTACTACGCAGCCTTCACATTGATCGGCCTTGCTATTCTTCATGCGGCGGCGGCGTTAAAGCACCACTTTATAGATAAAGACAATACATTACGGAAAATGATTGGAGACAAATCGCTATGAAAAAGACACTTGTTGCTCTGGGATTCGCTGCGGCAACCATGCTGCCAACAATGGCTACTGCGGACGATTACGTGATCGACACCAGTGGTGCGCACGCGTCTATTAACTTCAAAGTTCCGCACCTTGGATACAGCTTCATCAAAGGCCGATTCAACAACTTTGACGGTGAATTCTCTTACGACCCAGCAAACCTTGCTGCGTCAACCGTCGTTGTAAACATTGACACGACTAGCCTGGATTCAAACCATGCTGAGCGTGACAAACACCTTCGTTCTGGTGATTTCATCAATGCTTCAAAGTTTTCTACCGCGACATTTAAGAGTACATCTGTAGAAGACAATGGCGACGGTTCAATCACAATTAATGGTGATCTAACTCTGCATGGTAAAACCAACCCTATCTCTATCGCTGCAAACTTTATTGGCGCAGGCAGTGACCCATGGGGTGGTTACCGTGCAGGTTTCGAAGGTACTACACGTTTGGAGCTTAAAGACTACGACATCGCTGTGATGGGTCCTTCAAGCTATGTTGATCTTGAGCTGCATGTGGAAGGTATCCGCAAGTAATTTCACGCGACATTACCTACTGAAAATGGCAGGTTTTTACCTGCCATTTTTTTGCCCATTAAGCACAAACAGAACGAATAACAACTCTGATCACCATCCCCTTACAGATCTGACTTTGATCACATAAATAGCGTGCTTCAACGCGTAGAGTGTGGAGCTTATTTCCGGTTGTTTGGGGGAATCATGTTCAACCCTATCCTGTTTAGACACCAACTACATAAAGCACCTGAGCTCTCTGGTTTCGAAGAAAATACCGCAAAACTAATTGCCGATACTTTGCGAAGTTTTGGCTACGATCCTCAGGTGAATATCGGTGGTTATGGGATAGTACAAACGATTGAAAGTGGCGTACCCGGCCCTCACCTGTTGTTCCGTGCTGATACCGATGCACTTCCTATTGATGAAGTCGCTTCTCACACTCATTGTTCTTGTACTCAAGGCATCATGCACGCCTGTGGGCACGATGGTCACTCTGCAAGTCTAATGGCGTTGGCCTACCGTCTATCGATGTCCTCTCTCCAGCGGGGAAAAGTTACCCTGATTTTCCAACCATCAGAGGAAAATGGTCAGGGTGCTCGCGCAATGTTAGATGATGACAGTTGGTCCAAAGGCAAAATCGATTACGCATTTGGTTATCACAATGTGCCGGGGCACCCACTTGGGCAAATACTATGTCGTGAAAACACATTTGCCTGTGCTTCTGCCGGTGTCTCAATCACGCTGACAGGGAAAACGGCTCACGCAGCTTATCCTGAAACCGCATTGAACCCCACTCGGGCGCTAAGAGAACTAATGCTCGAGATCGAACAATTACCCCAAAAAGCATCGGGTAGTTTTTCACTAGCTACCATCGTTCATGTGAGTTTGGGACAGCCTGCTTTTGGTACAACCCCAGCAAAAGCAACTTTAATGGCCACACTGAGAAGTGATAGCAACAAGTGCTTTGAAGCACTGTGTTGCGAGGTGGAAAACATTGCGGGACGCTATGCAGAAAGAGATCGGCTAGATATAACTATCAAGTGGTTTGATAAGTTCAATGCCACCATTAATCACAGTGAAGCAAATATGCTGTTGAAGCAAGCCAGTAAAGAGCTAGGGTTTGATTACAATGTTCTCGATAAACCCATGCGCTGGTCTGAAGACTTTTCTGAATATTCCCGAACCTGGCCATCTGCGTTTTTTGGGCTCGGTAGTGGTGTGGAGCATCCTCCGCTGCACGACCCTCACTATGATTTCCCGGATGCGTTGATTGACGTTTCCAGCAAAATCTTCGAACAAATCATCCGAGATATGAACGGACTGAAAGCGCAGGACTTTATCCAAGCGATTTGATCGGTAGATTCACAACAAAAAAGCGAGGCCAGAGCCTCGCTTTTTCAATGAATATTTTTTGTTTATAGCTCGCCACGTAACTCAATCAGTTTTTGCTTGATTGCACGCGCTTTCTCTTCGCTCAGGTCATATTTCCACATGACAAGAATAGCCAAGAGCGCAGTAGACGCTGGGATGATGATATCTGCCAAACGAAGGTTCGTGATGGTTTCAACAGACTGTGCACCAGCACCTGGGTCAAAACCAACCACTTTAAGCACTAAACCACCAAGGATGAGCGCCAGCGCTTGGCCAATTTTCACCATCAGCCAATAAATCGCCCCAAATGTACCCTCTTTACGTGGCATACCGTTGTCCAACTCATCCATATCACAGACGTCAGCTGTCATGCTCATCATCAGAGTAAACAGACCGCCGATACCGAAAGACATCAGTGGAATAGGCATAAAGATCATCCAAGGATTGCTTGGGTCGAAGCCCCACCATTTCAGGCCATAGCCAACAATTGAAATAGCAGTGGAGATAATAAACGCGTTGCGCTTACCCCATTTGTTTGCCATCCAGGTAATTACAGGGATAACAACAAACGCGGTAACAATCGCGCTTACCGTAGAGAACCATGCAGGCCACGTACCTGTTGCACCATAGTCACCACCAAACATGTGGAACACGATGATGAAGAAGCTGAATGACGCAACAAGCTGAAAGCCATTAAAGACCAAGAAGGTTGCACCACAAAGACGAACGAAAGGTTTGTTTTTGAAAACTTGCTTAATGCCTTTAAAGACTTCCTTCAAGTTAGAGAAAATCGTCTTGAAAGAGATCTCAGCGCGGTTACCCATGTCTGAAGCATCAATACCTTTACAGAACAGACCAGGAAGAATACCCAGAGTGATACAAGCACCTGCGACAAACAGTGACAATTGCTGCACGCCTTCGGCCTGGCTACTAAACAAATCAGGGTCGGCGATAAGTACCCAGAACCAAGGTACGATCATCCAAGCCACCTGGCCCATAGTATTTGCAAATGCCATCAAACGAGTACGTTCGTTGTAATCAGAGGTCATTTCATAACCCAGACCAACAAACGGTGTTGCAAACATAGTGTTACCGATAGTGAAGATCAAAGAGAAAATGAGGAAATACCAGAAGTTGTACTCTTGTGATGCTTCAGGGTCCAGCTGCCAAAGCATGGCAAAGAACACGCCACTCAAGATCGCACCAACGACAATGTAAGGACGTCGTCTACCCCAACGTGATTTGGTGTTGTCCGTGATAAAACCCATGATAGGGTCCGTGATTGCATCAAACAATCGTGGAAGACCACCTAACAAACCTGCCAGGAAAGGGTCCATGCCGAAAGCGGTAATCAGGAAGAAAGAGAATACTCCCAAAGCACCAGGAAGAAGGTTAAGCGTCAGCGTACCTGCGCCGTAAGCCCCTTTCTGAATGACTGGAACGCTCTCCCTTGCGTCGTGAAGCTCACCTGCTGTTGTTTCTACTTGTTGTGACATAGCAAAATGTTAACCATATGTGAATTCCGTGTTGTGATATTACCTAGCTATGCTAAAACTCAGCAAATTTAGCTCATACGATATATATCTCCGAAACCACTTTTTGAAAGCGCTTTCTTTGGTTTTAAATAGCGTCAATAAGAAAAGCTATCGGAAAGCCGTTTAAATACAGTTTGATTGCGCGATTATATGCTGATTTTGTCTCAAATCACCCTATTTTTGGGTTCCGCTGATAGCAAGCGATTTTTTATGAAACACCAAGTAATAAGTCTCAAATTAAAGAATAAAAGTGGCATTGCGAGGCGTTGAAAACACTTGAATAGGTTAGGCAAAAAGACAAATAAAAAACCGCCGAAGTCACAAAACTTCGGCGGTTTAATGTATGAAGAAATTAGCTAAGCTTACTTCTTGGCAGCTCTGCGCTCTTGAACAGCATCTGCCAGAATATTTAACACTTTCTCAGTATCTTCCCAGCCAATACATGCATCGGTGATGCTTTGGCCATAAGTTGGCGCTTGGCCATCAATAAGGTCCTGACGCCCTTCTACAAGGTGGCTCTCAATCATCACGCCAAAGATAGCATCGTTACCACCAGCGACTTGGTTTGCTACGTCTTCACCTACGACCAGCTGACGCTTGTATTGCTTGCTGCTGTTTGCATGGCTGAAGTCAATCATCAGCTTGTTACGCAGTTTGGCGGAATCCAGTTGCTCAGTGATTGCTGCAACGTGATCTGCAGAGTAGTTTGGCTCTTTGCCGCCACGGAGAATAATGTGGCAATCTTCGTTACCTGCAGTCTCAACAATCGCCGAGTGTCCAAATTTAGTCACAGACAGGAAGTGGTGAGGAGATTCTGCCGAACGAATCGCATCAGTCGCAATCTTTATGTTTCCGTCGGTACCGTTTTTGAAGCCTACCGGGCAAGACAGACCAGATGCTAGCTCACGGTGAACCTGAGATTCGGTAGTACGCGCGCCAATGGCACCCCAGCTGATAAGATCACCCATGTACTGTGGCGTGATCATATCGAGAAACTCTCCTGCAGTTGGAAGACCCATGTCGGTAATATCCAATAGCAACTTACGTCCCATACGAAGGCCATCGTTTAACTTAAAACTGTTGTCCAAGTACGGGTCATTGATAAGGCCTTTCCAGCCTACTGTTGTGCGAGGCTTCTCGAAGTAAACACGCATTACGATTTCTAACTTGTCACTCAGTTTGTCACGGATAACTTTTAGCTTCTTACCGTATTCAACTGCCGCTTCTGGGTCATGAATTGAACAAGGACCGATGATAACGAGAAGGCGATCGTCCTTGTCGTTCAGAATATTGTGGATTGCCTGACGAGCGTTAAACACCGTTTCAGACGCATTTTCAGTCGCAGGAAACTTTTCCAGCACCGCTACTGGTGGCAGAAGTTCTTTGATTTTACTAATTCGGACATCGTCTGTTTGATGGAAGCTCATTCATTCACCCTTGCTACATTCTTCACACCAACCTTCACTGGTTCAGTGCGTATTACCTACTTATTTGTAGTTAACTTATCGCCATTCCAAAGAGAGTGCAAACCTATTTTTACGCTTTTAGCTACATTTTTATGCCACATAAAGATTGACTATTATAATAATCGTGCTAGCAATTAATTTTCAACTGTATTGGGGAAGAGAAGTTCAAGAGCCACATACTCTTCAAGCGCATCCGCTAATACATCAATACTCCGTTGTTTTTCTTTTATTAAATCAATACCTTTCTCCCCATCCAGACCTGCCCATTCTAGAATGAGTGCTAGCGCCTCTGGGTGATCGAACAAACCATGCCAGTATGTCCCAAAGACATTGTTGTCCGTATTGACAAGACCATCATCACCTTCATCACAGGCGACAAGGTTCACACCTTTCGATGTGGTTACACCCATATGAATCTCATATCCCGTGACATAGCTCACTTTGTTATTTAAGTGAAGATGCCCTGACTTTTTGGTCAAGACTTTCTCTTTTTCGATCACCGTAGTGGCTTCAAGATAACCTAGTCCTTCCGCATCCAATTGATGTCCTTCCAGCCCCTGAGGATCCGAAATATGCTTTCCTAGCATCTGGTAACCACCGCAAATACCGACGACTTTGCCACCATATCTCAGGTGCTTTTGAATCTGTTTGTCCCAACCAAACTCTCTTAAGCTGTTTAGGTCTGAAATCACACTTTTACTGCCCGGAACTACAATCAAATCACACGAAGGAATGGGTTTTCCTGGCGCCACATATTGCAAGTTAACCTTTGGATGGGCTCGCAATGCATCAAAGTCAGTGTGATTACTGATCCTTGGCAAAACAGGTACAGTCACGTTCAGGACATTTTGGCTTGAATCGATGTTGTCCTGTTTCGTATCGATTGCATCTTCTGCATCAAGCATCAACCCCTGAAGATATGGCACAACACCGAGAACCGGCTTTCCTGTTTTTTCTTCAAGCCAATCCAGCCCAGGTTCTAGAAGACTGATATCCCCACGAAAACGGTTAATGACGAAACCAACCACTCGATCCCGCTCTGATTGGGATAGACAATCCAAAGTTCCAACCAAATGCGCGAATACACCTCCCCTATCTATATCTGCCACAATGATTACAGGAACATCCGCCTCTTCCGCAAACCCCATATTGGCAATGTCATTCTCGCGCAGATTAACCTCTGCAGGACTCCCCGCCCCTTCGATGAGTACACAGTCGTATTCAGCAGTCAGTTTCTCAAATGACTCCAACACGGGCGGCATGGCAAACGCTTTATAGGATTGGAAGCCAATAGTATTCATGGCATCAACCGCTTTTCCTTGAACAATCACCTGAGCAGCGCTGTCCGTGCTTGGTTTTAGCAAAATAGGATTCATATGCACGGTCGGTTCAATGCCACAGGCGAACGCTTGAAAGGCCTGTGCACGACCAATCTCACCACCATCGTGAGTCACAGCGCTGTTAAGTGCCATGTTCTGGGGCTTAAATGGAGCAACTTTTACACCCCGGCGAGAGAGAATGCGACAGAGACCAGCAACAATAACGCTTTTACCTGCGTCAGATGTTGTGCCCTGAACCATAAGGGCTTTAGAGGTAGATAACATGGATGAATCCGAAAGGTATGAAACTGTGATATGAAAGGCAAAGATATCATAGTCATTGCAAAAAAATGCTAGCGCCATCGTTTAGCAGCAAATTCTTTGTAATGGCGGTCAAAGTTATTTGCATCGTCACTAAAGTTTTCGCGCAGGTAGCCATACACTCAAAGCCATGTTGCAAATAACGCTTGCTGCAAGGAACGCTGTGAAAAATTTAAAAAAATCATGTTCTATCAAGGCGATTGTTACCGCTCTGACTCTGACTTCATCAGCCGCTATGGCGACCAATTTTAGCTACACCAATTTAGAAGTCGGATTTACCAGTAACCCTTCCGGACTTGGCGCGACAGGTCGGTTGGCCTTTATGGATGGTGCGCACTTTATTGTTAACGGTAGCAGTCAGTTTGAAGGGGACTGGATTGTTTCAGGCGGCGCTGGTTTCCATGCCCCCGTCAACGGTTTTGTCGATATTCATGGCGACGCACGCGTCTATTCCGTGAAATTCCCAGATGATGATAAACACGATTGGGGTGAATTAGCTTACGGCGTCAATGTTGGCGCGAAAGCATGGGTCCTGCCCCAAATCGAAGCTAACATTCTTGTCGGCCAGATTGCTTTTGACTCAGACGATACACGCTCTGTCGTCGAATTGGGGGGCCGCTTCCATTCAACAGATATCCTTTCTGTCGGTGCGACGTATCGGGCTAATGGTCTCTACAAAGAGCAGTTCTATTTCGACGTAAGTTTTAATTTCTAATCTACATATTGCATCGAATGAAAAGCGGGCCGGGTGTCCGCTTTTTATTCGATGGTTGAAACCAAAGAACGTGCTTCGCTTGGTGTAAACCCAAAATAGCGCTTAAACTCGCGGCTGAATTGAGACGGACTACTGTAACCCACCTCATAGCAAACCTCCGCTACTTGATACCCTGAAGAAAGCATAGACCTGGCTTTATGCAGCCTGAGTGATTTCACATACTGCATCGGCGAAACTGTCGTAACCTGCTTAAAATGCTCATGAAGCGTCGAAGCGCTCATTCCCGCCACGCTCGCAATCTCCTCAATCGCCAAATTTCTTTCAAAGTTCTGCTCAATGTAATGAACAACCGGCGCAATACGGTTGGCGCCCGCATGGTTACTCACGCAATTTCGTAGCAATCCACCACCAGGCCCTTTCAACACTTCGTAGTAAAGTTCTCTAAATATTGAAGGCGCTAATATGTCGCGATCCATTGGGTTATCCAGCAAACCCAACAATCGAGCCACCACGTTTTCAATTGCCGGAGTCATTTTGGTCGACTGAGTAAAGTCGCGCTGCGGTAGCGAAGAGGTTTCCTGCTGCCAAGGCGACATTTCCATCATCAATTGGCCGACCATTTGCTGGTCTATAGCCAGACTGAAACCCACATAAGGCCTCTCTTCACTAACATCTAAAAGGCTTGCTTCTACAGGCCGCGTAACAGAGTTAATTAGGTAGGAATCTTCACTGTAGACAAAGGCTTGCTTTCCCGTAGAGACGTGCTTTTCTGCTTGCAACACAAAACAAATTGAAGGCTGGAGCACTATCGGCATCAAATCAACCTTTTCTAAGCTCGCGTACAACTTCAAACCCTCTATGTCAGACGTTTGAACGCACTCACCTCTTACTTTTTCAAACACTTGCTTTGCAAGTGCCGAGACGAATTCCATGTTATTAACCTTTTGCTAAACATTGTCTACACGACCGTAGGATTATGACACTAAATACGTACTTAGAATGATACTCCTTATATATTCCGGAGGAATAGGCAAGACTTCTGGAACATCTCGATAACATTAGCCTCAAATTGAATACATAGTAAATAAAGGCTAATGACCACGGTTACGTGTGTTAAAGCCAAATACACTGCCGTTCTATGTACGAAAGGAGACTACCATGAGCGTATCCGTGAATATAAACGGACAGGACCTTGAGCTCGATGTACCTGCGGACACCCCATTACTCTGGGCCATTCGTGACAACCTCAACTTAACAGGCACTAAGTTCGGATGCGGTCTCGCACAATGTGGCGCCTGTACTGTTCATATGGGTGGTCAGCCCATTCGTTCTTGTGTCACCCCGGTATCTGCCGTTGCAGGGCAGAAAATCACCACCATTGAAGGCATTGAGTCAAAGGCTTCCAAAGCGGTTCAAGCCGCATGGGAAGAGATACAAGTCCCGCAATGTGGGTACTGCCAATCAGGCCAGATCATGGCTGCCAGCGCACTACTTGCCAGCAATCCATCCCCTACCGACGCAGACATTGATGCGGCCATGAACGGAAACATCTGCCGCTGTGCAACCTATGTCCGTATTCGTGAAGCAATCAAGCAAGCAGCCACTGAACTGAGACAGGGATAGAACCATGCGTGATTTTCTGAACGGTTATCAGCCCGAAGCGGCTTTCCTAAAAAATACTAAACAGGTGGGAACCAGCCGCCGTAACTTCATTAAACTCATGTCGACAGCCGGTGCGGGATTAACCTTAGGCGTTCACCTCCCTTCTGTTGCAGCCGGTGCCAGTGAAACAGCAGGCAAGCCTTTTGAACCCAACGCTTTTGTGCGCGTCGGTTCAGATGACACAGTCACCATCGTGATTAAACACTTGGACATGGGCCAAGGAGTGACTACGGGCTTAGCAACCATTGCCGCTGACGAACTCGATGCAGATTGGAGCAAAGTTTATACAGAGGCTGCTCCTGCAAACGCCAATGAATATAACAACCTACTGTTTGGCCCAGTGCAAGGTACAGGCGGCAGTACTGCTATTGCAAACTCCTTCATGCAGCTCCGCATGGCAGGCGCAAAAGCCAAAACTATGTTGGTGAACGCTGCCGCTAAAGTGTGGGAAGTCCCCGCTTCAGAAATCACGGCAAACAAAAGCACTCTCTCTCATTCTCGTACTGGCAAGTCAGCAACTTATGGTGAGATGGCCGAGCTAGCAGCACTGAAATCAGTTCCTGCCGATGATCAAGTGGTCTTAAAAACGCCCGAGCAATTCACCATCATCGGTAAAATAGGAACCTCCCGAAAAGATAAAGGCAAAAGCAACGGCACAGCGACATTCACACAGGACGTACAACTGGACGGCATGCTGACCGCGTTAGTCGCTCATCCACCGGCATTTGGTGCAACAGTCGTTTCGTTTGATGCCACTGCAGCCAAGCAATCTCCCGGAGTTGTCGATGTTGTGCAGATCCCGACAGGTATTGCGGTGATTGCAAAAGATTTCTGGAGTGCAAAAACGGGACGCGACAAATTGTCGATCGAATGGGATCGCTCTGCGTTCACCAAGAACACTGAACAGCTCAAAACTGAATACACAGCACTTGCCCAAACGCCCGGCCTTACGGCCCGCAACGATGGCGAAGCCAGTAAAGTGCTCGAAAGCGCCGACAATGTTGTCGAAGCCACTTACTATTTCCCTTATCTTTCCCATTCACCAATGGAACCTATGAACTGTGTGGTTCTGGCAGGCGATGGTAAAGCTGAACTTTGGTATGGCGCCCAGATTCAAACCATCGATCAGTTTGCCGTAGCTACCGTCCTTGGTATCAAGCCGGAGAATGTGACCATCAACACCTTGTTTGCTGGGGGTAGCTTCGGACGTCGAGCCAACCCACAAGCAGATTACGTTGTTGAAGCGACAATGATTGCCAAAACGCAGCCGGGTGTGCCAGTAAAATTGGTATGGACGCGTGAAGATGACATGCGCGCGGGTTATTACCGCCCAATGTACATTCACAAAATCCGTGGTGCCGTCGACGATGAAGGCAACATCACTGCATGGGAACAACGTATTGTTGGGCAATCGATCGCAGCAGGTACCGCATTTGAGGACTTCATGGTGAAAGATGGCGTTGATTCATCTTCTGTTGAAGGCGCTTCCACTCTGCCTTATGCCATTCCCAACTTAGCCGTTGAACTGCATACCGTTCAGCAACCTGTTCCTGTTTTGTGGTGGCGCTCAGTGGGTCATACCCACACCGCGTTTTCAACGGAAGCCTTCCTGGATGAACTGGCACACAAAGCTGGTAAAGACCCTGTTGAAATGCGACGAGGTCTGCTCAAAAACCATCCTCGACATCTTGGTGTTCTGAATCTGGCCGTTGAAAAGTCAGACTGGGGCAAACCACTACCGAAAGGTAAAGGACGCGGCGTTGCGGTTCATGAGTCGTTCCGCACCTTTGTTGCTCAGGTTGTCGACGTCACCGTAGAAAATGGCCAAATCACTGTCGACAAGGTCGTTTGTGCCGTTGATTGTGGTGTTGCTATCAACCCGGACATCATTAAAACCCAGATGCAAGGCGGTATTGGTTTTGGTCTGTCACCTGCGCTTGTCAGCGAAATAACACTGCAGGATGGCGCCACGGTTCAGTCAAATTTCCATGACTATCTGGTGCTAAGGGAAATGCAGATGCCAGACATTGAGGTACACATTGTGCCATCTGCCGAAGCACCAACCGGTGTTGGTGAACCCGGTACACCACCGATCGCGCCCGCTGTCGCAAACGCCGTGTTTGCTGCAACAGGCCAGCGATTACACGATCTGCCAATGAAGCTGTCTTAATCTCAACGTCATCAAGGAAGGATAATGGCAAACCACCTACATTACTTGCTGAACGAGTGGTATCCGGAGAAAGACAATGCCGAGTGGGTACTCGGCACGATTTATGAAACGGAAGGACCTTGTTATCGAAAAGCCGGTGCAATGATGCTTTTCGGTAGTTTGGGTCAACAACTCGGTATGCTTAGCGGAGGATGTCTGGAATCAGACATCCAACGTCATGCAAAAAAGGTGATGATGACAGGTGAAGCCTGCACGTTAACTTACGACAGCCAAGATGAAGATGATTTGTCTTTCCAACTTGGTATTGGCTGTGGCGGCACCGTTCATATCATGCTGCAGCCAATCCACGCGGGTAACGGCTACTTAAGCCTCGATGTTATTCATGCGCAGTTGGAACAGAGAAGATCTGGCTTCTACTATCAGCGTATCGGTAGTAAGAGCGTCGCTGAAATAGAAGCGAACTATATCCCCTCAGAAAAGATTCACCAGCTAAAGGCTGATAAAAACACCATTGGCGAACGACTTGATGAAGGCGGTCAGCGCTGGCTGAAAACCTTCATTCAACCCCCTACTCACCTTCTCGTTTGTGGTGGAGGGTTTGATGCTAGGCCTATAGTTTCCCTTGCTCATCAATTAGGTTGGCGCGTTACGCTTTGGGACCCCCGCCCTGCAAATGCAAGACGCGATTACTTTCGAACCGCGCATCACATCCTGCGAGAAGAAGCAGAGACCTTGGGGTATTTCTGCAACGAAAAGCATGTCGATGCTGCCGTAGTGATGACGCACAGTGTTTCTCTCGACGCCTCCGTATTGAAATCGCTCACGGATACGCGTTTACGTTATCTTGCCCTACTTGGCCCAACACATAGAAAAGAAGATGTTCTGCAAACCGCAGAGTTACAGGAATCACAATTACCGTGCAAACTTGCAGGACCAGCAGGGTTGCAACTGGGTGCAGCATTGCCAGAAGGGATTGGACTTTCTATTCTGTCAGAATGTATGGCGGCTCTTAACGATTCAAACGCCAAATCTTTCAGTGGAATAGTATAAGAATGATAAAACTTGCCGCAGTGATCCTCGCTGCTGGCCGCGCTTCACGTTTTCGCGAATGCAAAGCGCTGGCTGAAATCAATGGCTCTCCGCTCATCAGCTTCCCCATCAACGCAGCAGTTCCTGTTACTCAGGACATATTCATCACAACAGGGTTTTGGCATAAGGAACTGGAAGATGCCTGCAAAGACAATAATTGGCCAGCAGAAATCTTACATATCGACTGCTGGAGAGAAGGGATTGGCAGCGTTATAT
Source organism: Grimontia kaedaensis (assembly GCF_023746615.1). NCBI lineage: Bacteria > Pseudomonadati > Pseudomonadota > Gammaproteobacteria > Vibrionales > Vibrionaceae > Grimontia > Grimontia kaedaensis. The sequence goes on from NZ_CP082276.1 coordinate 929,815, forward strand.
CTTCGGTGACCGAGAAGCTTGAGAATGACTATGATGCCATTTTATTTATGCTTGCTGATCAACCTGCAGTAAGTAGTGACAATGTCGAACTACTTTGGAAAGTATTTATTGAACACGTTAACGATGCAGTTTGTTGCCAATATCACGATACAGTGGGTGTACCAGCGATTGCATCGAAAACCATGTTTGAAGAGCTTAAAACGTTGAAAGGTGATGCAGGCGCTAAGCACCTGCTTAACAATGGCAGATATGTGGTCAATGTGGTTGCTATTGATCAGTGCAACATAGATATCGACACTCAGGAAGACTTGGAAAACTACGTTCACTACCTTAATCATATGGCGTCGCTTTGGTAACGACGCCATGTTCGTCAATCAGGCTAACGCCTCATGAATCCGCGCGTTAGTCGCAGACATACTTTTCAAAGCCACTGGCGCAGAAATCAGCGTCGTGGCTATCAACAACGAAACTGGCACTGCTGTAATCACGATAAATGACTGCAACGCCGCCAAGCCACCGTTTCCAGCAGTTAGCAATACGGCTGCAACCACACCCAACATCACTGCCCAAAACAGTCGCTGATACTTCGATGGTTTCGCATCTTCGGACGTGACGACAGCAATGGAATACGCCATGGAATCACCCGTTGTCGCCACAAAGGTAGTAGTTAGGATCAGGAAAGCAGGCACCAATATAAACTGAAGTGGAAGTTGCTGAAGCGTCGCAATCAATACACCGGGTAAACCCGTGCTTTCTATTGCGCCGGATATCGCGCCCGGATTGGTCAGCTCAAAGAAGATGCCCGTACCGCCCAGTGCAGTAAACCAGAAGTTGGTCACGATTGGAGACCCAACTGCCACAGCAAGGATCAACACGCGAATACTCCTGCCACGAGAGATCTTCGCAATGAAAATCGCCATCATAGGCGCGAAGCCAATGAACCATCCCCAAAAAAACCACGTCCAGTTGGTCATCCAAGCTGCTTTTTCAGTATCCAGACTCATCGAAGAAAAGTGCTCTAGATAACTACCAAATGCGGTGACAAAAGAACCGAAGATGAAAGACGTCGGCCCCAATGCTAATACAAATAGAAGCAATGCCAAGGCGCCAAGTACATTGAGTTTAGAAAGCCACTGAAGCCCCTTATCCATTCCGGTAAAAGCAGACAGCGAGTAAATGGCTACAACCGCCATAAGAATCATCACTTGTGTGCTCATGGTGTTTTCGATGCCAAATAAAGCTTCAATGCTGAAACCCAGTTGGCTAGCCAAAAACCCGATTGGACCGATCGTACCCGCTGCCACACCGACAATAGAACAAGCATCTACTAACGCACCAAACCAATGCTTTTCAAAACGCTCACCAAATAAAGGATAAAGCAATGCACGGGGTCTTAGCTTCAGTCCCTTTTCATAGTGGGCATGCATGAGAACAATTGTCGCTAGGGTGCCCAACACAGCCCAAGCAAGAAATCCCCAATGAAGAAAGCTCTGACTCAACGCAGCAGTCGCTGCGGCTTCAGTGTGCTGTTCAACGCCAGAATAGGAAGGAGAAGGTGAAAGGAAGTGATACACAGGTTCAGCAGCCGACCAAAATACGCCACCACCAGCCAATAAGGTACACATGATCATCGAGATCCAACGAAACGCGCTGATATCCGGTTTACTTTGGTGACCGAGCTTCATCTTTCCATAAGGGGAACAAGCAATGACGAGCGCCAATGCGAGATTCGCTACCATCAACCATTGCCAGAATGCGCCAAACTCTTCAGCTGCGAAACCAAACATATTGTTGATAGTCTTGGAGAAAAGCGACATGTCTATCATCGCCGCTAAAAGGAACAGAGCAAAAAAGCTAATGGTTAAAGTCGATACCAGCTTTTCAGCTTTAAATAGAGAAGTAAAAGTCATTGTGCTCTCACATTGTGTGTGAGGGGCGGCACCTTAGCAAAATCATAATGTGATATCTATCACTTTTATTTGAGATCTAATATTTAGCGTTACATTTTCAGGTGATTCAATATCACCTCCCAATTCTATAAGCATCTGTTTTTATTAAGTCACACATCAAATAGACCATAAGCAATCGTTATCAACACTAAACAAATACCCAAACAACCTGAAGATGCAGAATTCAGGCCGTTTGGGTATATGAGGTGTTCGGTAATAGGTTGAATAGTGGTTGAACCCAAGAGGAAAACTGAGAGAAGCAATGAAACAGTGGGAAGGAGTAGAGAGATTGATGTGGGTGAGTAGGTACAAAAAACCTGATTTCTCAGGCTTTTTCTGTTGGTCGTTTCTTAGAGCTCGCATGGGCCTCAACAATCTGTTTGTGAAGCGAAGTCGCGGCGCGAAGCAGTCTAGGATGAATTTGTAATTGCTTCCCTTCCACCAGCGTCTTGTTGTAGTTAATCACAGAAGCAGTCAAACATGCGGCCACTTTAATCTGATTAAGCTTGTTAGCATACATTGCCGTTTTTATAGCAATGAATGCTCGCTGATCGTTCTTCTTGTAGTTTTGAACGGCGAATCGCTCGAATCGCTGGAAATCCTTGTTGTACGACTGGTGGATTCGGGTCACGTGTTTATCGTAGTAATCACGATACTTTCCATAACTACCAGTACGATTCGCTTGCATGAGCTTTTTTACCCAATCCGTCGACTTGAGCTTTTTTTTCTTAAACAAGCCGGTTAGCCATGCAAACATTTATCTCTCCTACTACTCATCACGAGCTATCTACTCAACGAGAATATCTAATCTGCTCGTGAAAATTATGCTGTTGCTTGTATCTAAAGGGGAATTTTGCGACTCATCATACAAGTATCCACCCCGGAACGTTTCACTTGTACATCACTTTGCACAAACGGATACTATTTAGCGTCAGTGGGCAAATACGATGTACGGCAAACTCTGGGGATTCTACTTCAATTTGCGACAGAAACGGCAGAGAAATTATTAAAAATTCTTGTTCTCTTGGGCCAAATCGCCCTTGGTAATGCTCACGCCCTTAAGCTGAACAAACACTGAATCACCTTGCAATAGATGAAGGTCATCAACAGCCCACTGGGTTATATTTGCCAGTAATCTTTGGTTACCAATTCTTAACACAACCTGACAATAGCCCGATGCATTTTCGTCGCATTCGGCACGACAAACTTCTTCTATAACCGCAGGAAGAATATTCCGAATACTGGTATCAGTCGGGCGAGATTTCACAATGGATATATCATTAGCGAAGATACGGAGACGAAGCATAGAGCCCTTTGCATCATCTACCTTGGTCACCCAGATTGTTTCCCCTTCCAGATCCAATTGCGTCATCCCGTAAATTGGGTGATGCCCTATCAGTTTTGCCGTTACCAATGCACTTTGCTCTCTGGTTGATAACCAAGGCCGCATGGGTGCAGAGCCCCAAACTTCAAGCAAAGGACCATTAGCCACAACCTGCCCTTCATTCAGGATCAGCATGTTGTCAGCAATCTGAAGAATTTCATCAAGACTATGGCTGACATAAAGCACAGGGATTTTAAGTGACGTTGCCAGACGAAGCAGGTATTGAATTAACTCTTGTTTTCGGGGGCCATCGAGCGATGCGGTAGGTTCATCCATGATTAAGAGTTCAGGTTCAGAGAGTAATGCTCGGCCTATCGCTACACGTTGCTTCTCGCCGCCAGATAAGGCCGATGGATGGCGCTTCAAAAGATCCTCAATACCGAGCAACTGGATTACTTCCCCAAACTTAGCTTTATCTTCATTCGGCTGTCCATAACTGAGGTTCTTTTCCACAGACATGTGAGGAAACAAACGGGCTTCCTGGAACACATAGCCAATCCGACGGTGCTCCGGCGCGAGATCTATTTTGGCATCGCTATCAAACAGTACTTTGTCACCCAGAGTTATGCGTCCTGATTGCGGCGCCACCAAACCACTTACCGCATTGATTAGGGAGGTTTTACCCGCGCCAGAGCGGCCAAAAATGGCAGTAATACCCGATGAAGGAATACTCTCATCCACACTGAGTTTAAAAGGCTTATGGTCAACGTTAAGCGTCAGCGTAATCATTAAAGTCCCATTTTCCTTTTCATCCGACGGCTCAACCATTCAGAGCCAAACAATGAGAGCAACGCAATCACGACCGAAATAATGCAAAGACGAGCAACACTCCCTTCCGCACCAGGCGTTTCAAGGAAGGAAAACATCGCAAGAGGAATGGTTTGGGTTTCACCGGGAATATTCGAAACGAATGTAATGGTTGCGCCAAATTCCCCCAAACTACGGGCAAAGGCTAAAACCAATCCAGACAAAATACCTGGTGCGATTAAAGGCAAGGTTATGGTGAAAAACACGCGCCATGGAGATGCACCTAATGTGCGGGCAGCCTGCTCGAGCTTTTTATCGACAAGCTCAATAGATAACCTCACAGCCCTAACCAACAGGGGAAACGCTACGACGGCAGATGCTAACGCAGCCCCTTTCCAACTGAATGAAAACGACACGCCGAAGGTATCATAGAGCCAGCTGCCGACAGCACCACGACGGCCCATCACCACCAGTAAGAGATAACCAATCACGACAGGCGGAAGCACCAACGGAAGGTGAATAAAGCCATCCAGCAGAGACTTACCAGCAAACTCCTTTCTTGCCAGTAGCCAGGCAGTTGCAATGCCAAGTGGCAAGCTAGCAGCTACAGCCACAAGAGAGATTTTCAGGCTGAGCGCCAGCGCTTCCCATTCAACAGGTGTAAGTAACATCAGTGCTTATTGCTCTTGTGTTGTTTGCATCACCACAAACCCATTGTTTGCGATAATGTTTGCAGCGACGTCTGATCCCAGAAAACGGAAAAACAATTCAGCATTCTCACCCGCCTCCTTGGTCAGCGCTTTAGGAAAAATGATTGGTGCATGGGCATTTTCAGGGATTTCAGCGATGACCCTCACCTGAGAAGAAGCTTGGGCATCGGAAAAGTAAACAATACCAAGAGGTGCCTCACCGCGCTCAACCAGAGCTAAGGTGGCTCTCACACTGTTAGAAAAAGCCAGCTTATTTTTCAGGCTATCCCAAAGACCCAGTGTTTCCAGAGATTCTTTTGCATAGATACCTGCCGGCACATGGCCAGGGTCGGAAATCGCCAATCTGCTATTCCCAATTATCTTGTTTAGGCTTTCGCTATCCAAGGAAGGGAGAGCGGTAGCATCTTTCCCTGAGACCAAAACCAACTGGTTTTCAACCCAAGGCATTACGGCACTTCCTTCAATCACGCCCTGCTCTACCGTGTAATCCATCCACTTTTCATTAGCGGAAATATAGATATCCGCAGGCGCGCCATAAGCAAGCTGCCTCGCTAATGCAGATGAAGAAGCGTAAGAGACGGTCACTTTCTTTCCGCTCTGCACTTCGTACGCACTCGCGATTTCATTCAATGCTGTCGTCATTGAAGATGCCGCGAACACCAAAACATCATCACGCGCTAATGCCGATGAGGAAAATAGGAGCATGAAAGAGAGAAAAGTGAGAAGAATGCGTTGCATGCAACCTCTGACTGGCATAAGACAGAAAGGTAATATCATAACAACGAATCTATCAAGACGGAAAATCAAAGCGATACGTAAAGGCTTGCTTGGCGAGTATACGAACAAAAGAGGCGTAAAACGTTACGCCTCAGTGTTAATCGTAATGGTGTAGCGGTTGTCTTTGGCTTGCATCATATAGAGGATTTGTTGCCCCATCGATGGATGCGAAATGAGATAGTTTCCCTGTGGAAATTCAGCCTCTTCCGGCCCAAGCAAAACCATGGTGTAGTTTTCAACAAGGCGGTCATCTTTTGTCGTACCGTTACCCTCGCCTTCATTCACCGCTTCAACCAACACATCGTATTCATTTTCCGCACCATCGATCAGTTGAACGGTTTGTCCGGTTAACTTGGAGATATTTTCCCAAGACAATACATTCATTTTTTCTCTCCCGACATCCGTGTTAGTTTTTGTGTTACATCCTGATTGAATCGTTATTTTTGTGTATCAACAGGCATAGTTAAAGTGTAGCCAGCAACGGGTTGGGATACTGATTTTAAATAGAATTTTCTGACAGTTGCCCCACTTTTTCTGTGTAAGTATCAATAAAGCGAGGGTTTAATCGGGACAGAGAGAAATTGGGGAGATATTTTGGAACCAGAAACGCCGAATGGCGTTTCTGGTATCTTTGCGATTAACGCAGTTTTGATGGACGCGTCTTTTGCGTTTTACTTTGATGGTAAAACCATAGGCGTCTTGCTTTATTACTCATAGAGAACACCTCTTTTTTTAATCAGGTTCAAATGAGCCGGCCTTCCTGAATGGAGGTTCGCACGCATTACATTCCTGAGTGTTTAAAATACACTTCATCCGCAGTTGCCAACTTATTGGCTGTCTCCCCTTATTTGTTTACCTCAAGGAGCACACTTCTTAAGAATGAAAAATTCATTCTTATAATCAGGACGAAGCTAATGATATGACAGTAGAAATCGGAAAAAATTCCAGAATTTGTCACAACGAAAGTATTTTTATTACATCTTTTTTCAAGTTTCAAGAGATTCCGAACATGTGCATAATCTGCAGGTCACTGTTCTGCATCACAACAGCTCACCTGAATAAGGTATCAATGTTCTATCAATACCAGGTTATTCGTGCGTTTCAGAGTGCACAGGTATCGAATCTTACGCTAAACTCCCGACGAGCAAATCACAAAGAAATGAGTAGCGAACATGTCGCACGAAGAAATTGAAGTAGAAGCGCTGGGTATCGAAGTCTCTTCACAGCCAATAGAACTTTACAAAGTACTAAAAATTGCCAATGCCGTTAGCGGTGGAGGTGAAGCCAAAATGGCCATCGCTGAAGGCTACGTTATTGTTAACGGTGAAGTAGAAACACGTAAGCGCTGCAAGATCTATGGTGGCGATGTGATTGCTTTCAATGAAGAGTACTACGTAGTACTTTGCGATACGCCTCCTGCCCCTTTGAAACCAAAGCCGGAAGCGAAACAACACGCAGGGCATAAGCCAGCCCAAAAACCAAAGGCCAAACAGCCTTCTGCAAAAAAGTCCGCTAAACCTGCAAAAGAAAAAAGCCCCCCCCAAAGCGAAGAGCGGGCACCAAACGGTAGACGCCAGATCTCGTTCTAACATTCAGAATAGTCGAAAAAAAAGCCACCTAAACGGTGGCTTTTTGCTTATCTCTAAAGGTTGAAAATCGAATACTGTGGTGTTGTCGTAGATATAGCGTGCCTTACCTTGCTCACTACGTTGAGCTACCTAGCCTCGTGCATTAGCAACCATGGGCCATGCGGTTTGTAAGGACTTATTCGGTTTTGGTGTATTTCTACACTGGTGTAACATTCCAAATTGTTATGCGACCCAAACTCGTCGCCGACACTTTTTTGCCCGGCGGACTCGAGCTTCAAAGCTCATCCTCATTCGTCTAAATTTCTGGGTGCAATTTGAGTATAGGTAAGCATTCGAAAGGATCTATATTGAAATTCTGTGATTGTGATCAAGTTTCCGCTTTCGACAATATCAGTCTTTTGGGGTGATTTTTCGGCAGGAATTATGCTTTAAAGCCCCGTCATTTAAGGCCTGAGCAGAAAGGCATTACAAATTTTGTTGTCTATTGGCTGAATTTGTTAAGGAAATTTCGCAAACGCACTCACAACCATAAATCAGCAGGCGTATAATGCCCACTCTGCAGTTAGCTCATGGATGTTAGATTGACGGCTTTCCACTCCCCATTTCGATTTATACCTACCGCCCAGTCTTCCCTTGCGATGGCATTTTTTGGGCTAGGTGTCGCATGGTCTCTCTATCACCCAATAACTGGACATCTCACCCGCCCCATTCTTTCGACAATCGGCATTTTGTTGATTGGTCCAGTGTGGCTCAAATATATCTTTGAGCCAAAGCGTTTCTTTCAAGATCTCCGAGACCCACTCTACGGTAGCTTGATGGCGCCCATGACCATGTCACTTTTGTTGATGGCAGATTTTCTGGCGGAAGTGAATGTCAGCGTGGCAGCCGTTGTCTGGTATCCCGCGATGGCGATGCACATCTTCATGATGTGTTATTTCCTCTTTTACCAATTGAAAAACTTCGAGAAGTGCAACATCTACCCGAGCTGGTTCCTTTATCCTGTGGGATTGATCAGCAGCACATTGGCAGGTCCAAAACTGGGTTTTGATAACGAATCTGCCCTGCTCGCCCACATCTGCATCGGTGCGTATTTCTGCATGCTGCCGTTTGTGCTTTACCGGCTCTGCTTTTTGGAAAGTTTGCCGAGGAACTCACGTCCGGTACTGGCGATCATGGCGGCACCGGTGAACCTCGCGCTCACCGCTTATTTGGTGAACATGCCAAACCCTGATCCTGTTTTGGCTGGCGCATTGGCGGGAGTGGGTATCATGATGACCCTGTTCGTCTATCTCTGCTATATCGACCTACTCAAAGAGCCGTTCCAACCCACGCTAGCAGCACTGACCTTCCCTTCGGTTATCAGTGCCGTTGCAATGGAGCGATTGATTCTCTGGTTAGGCAAGGACTTCCCACACTGGGCATGGCTGGAGCGATTAGGTCTGGTCGAACTGACAGTCGCGACGCTTCTGGTGAGTTGGGTCAGTTTTTGCTATTGCCGACACTATGGATTCGGTAAGTAAACAGCGCCAGATATAACCAAAAAAGAAGCGGGTTTATGAACCCGCTTTATTTAGCATTCCTTCCGTCTCGAGAAAGTGAATCACGTCCGCCAGCCCCACCTCTTCTTTAAGGTTTGAAAACACATAAGGCTTCACCGGACGCATTCTTTTGGTATCCGAATCCATCACATCGAGGTTTGCACCAACGTAGGGTGCCAGGTCGATTTTATTGATCACCAGCAAGTCAGAACGTGTAATGCCCGGCCCACCTTTACGTGGAATCTTTTCGCCTTCAGCCACATCAATCACGTAGATTGTCAGATCAGCAAGTTCAGGGCTAAATGTGGCACTCAGGTTATCGCCGCCGCTCTCGATAAACACCAAATCCAGATCTTTGTGAAGCTTTGCCAATCCCTCAACAGCTTCTAGGTTCATTGACGCATCTTCACGAATCGCAGTGTGCGGACAACCGCCTGTCTCTACACCAACAATTCGCTCTGCAGGCAAAGCCTCGGCCTCAGTCAGAATACGCTGATCTTCACGGGTATAAATATCATTCGTGACGACAGCCACTGAATAGGTATCACGCATGGCTTTACATAGTACTTCCAAGAGCGCCGTTTTTCCTGACCCAACCGGGCCACCCACACCGACTCTTAGCGGTTGTTTATAATCCATCTTCATTCTCCTTATGAGCGGAATAGCCGCGTGTATTGCGTTTCATGACAGCTCGACGCGATGGCCTGCGCAGGTGCGAAAGAGCCGACTTGTTCGTCAGCGATAAAACGCGACGCTTCGACGACTTCATGCAAAGCATCCGACACACCCATCAACACACGCTGTCCCGCTGTTTGCCCTAACGGCACCATTTTCACGCCAGCGACGACACAGTTTTCCAACCAGCTCCATGCATAACCGTGGCATAGGGATTCTTCTTGGATGCCCCATTTCATTCCGGCATACGCGAAGCCTGCAACCTGAGTTTTCGCCAGCACCACATCCAACTGGCTTTTGGCTTCAATCAGCTCAAGCTGCTGCAACAACTTCAGCATGGTGCGTCCACGCTGGAGCTCTTCCGTTCGTAGTTCCATTGTTTCGCGGCTGGCATACAGCCAATCGCACCAATAGTTTGCTGTCTCTAAATCTTCAGCCTTGAGCGCTGCGAAAAGACGGCGCAGCACGGGCAGTTCGAGCTGTTGCAAACTGTCTGTTGCCAAACTCACCAGCCAGTCCTTCAATGCAGATTCACTGTCGACCCAGCCTGTTTCTATCGACCATTCCATACCTTGTGAGTAGCTAAACGCACCCACTGGCAAAGAAGGGCTAATCAGTTGAAACAGACGATAATCGGATTGCATGACTAGCGGCCGTTGAATATGCGGTGAATCATGTAGCCAATCCCCGCCGCAGCCACCAGCATTAACACAGTTTCAAATGGGTGTGCCTGCGCGGTGGCTAAGATATGATGCGGCGTCTCTGCATGTGGTTCGCCAGTGATGTGTGCAAACGCGGGAAATGGCAATGCCAACGCAGCGATAAGTAATTTTTTCATAGTCCTGTCTCCTTGACTGAATGCATTAAATCTAAAATCAATGATGATGGTGATGACCGGATGAGTGGCCACCATAAGCGCCCGCTTCTGGCTCAAAGGGAGCCATTTCGACCACCACACGGCCTCCAAGTAATCCCACCATTTCGTCTAAAACGTGGTCGTGCTGATAACGCACCCACCAATCACCCACTTGCAAAGGCACATGGCGGTTACCCAAGTGGTATGCGAGACGAGCCAATAGAAGGCCATCTTCGGCGTGTACCGTTGATACTTTTTCCTCCGCAGCGATAACACGTACGTGGTGGCCGCAGGTCGACACCAACACATCGCCACCGCGAAGCGTTTGACCACGAGGAAGAAACAACCCAGCCTCACTACCGTTATCCAACGTGACACGGATACGGCTTTTTATTCTTGAATCAATGCCAAGATGAATAGTCGCCATCTCGGCGATATCACTACTCCTAACATCCGATGCTTTAATGATTGCTGTAAACTCGATCATTTTTCACCTCAGAACAGAAAGTAACGTTGCGCCATTGGCAACACATCTGCGGGCTGACAGACCAGTAATTGACCATCAGCACGAACCTCATAAGTTTGAGGATCCACTTCGATCGTTGGCTGCCAGTCATTAAGCTTCATGTCTTTTTTGCGGATGTTTCTACAGTTTTTCACTGCCACTGCACCACTCTTCAGACCGAGCATTTCCGGTACACCGTGATCAATCGACATCTGAGACATAAACAACAGCGAGCTCTGCGCTGGAGCAGCACCAAATGAACCAAACATAGGTCGGTAATGGACAGGCTGAGGTGTTGGAATGGAACCATTTGGATCGCCCATTGGTGCGGTAGCGATTAAACCACCCTTTATCACCAGCGAGGGTTTCACGCCGAAAAAGGCTGGCTTCCAAAGTACCAAGTCCGCTAACTTGCCCTTTTCGATAGAACCCACTTCATGGGCGACGCCGTGGGTAATCGCAGGGTTAATGGTGTATTTCGCCACATAGCGTTTAATGCGCGCGTTATCGCTATAGCTACTGTCGCCTTCCAACGCACCAAACTGTACTTTCATCTTATGCGCTGTTTGCCAGGTACGAAGGATGACTTCACCCACACGCCCCATCGCTTGCGAGTCTGACGAAATCATCGAAAAAGCGCCCATGTCGTGGAGCATGTCTTCCGCCGCAATGGTTTCGCGTCGAATACGGGATTCCGCGAAAGCGATGTCTTCGGCGATTGAAGGTGAAAGGTGGTGACACACCATCAACATGTCGAGGTGTTCGTCCACCGTGTTGACCGTGTAAGGACGGGTTGGGTTGGTTGAAGATGGCAATACATTCGCAAGACCCGCAGCCTTGATGATGTCCGGCGCATGACCACCACCCGCCCCCTCGGTATGATAGGTATGAATAACGCGGTCACCAATGGCATTCAGCGTAGATTCCACAAAGCCACACTCGTTGAGCGTATCGGTATGAATTGCGACCTGAGTATCTGTCACTTCCGCCACGCTTAAACAGCAATCAATCGCTGCTGGCGTTGAGCCCCAGTCTTCGTGAAGTTTCAAACCACATGCGCCTGCGGCAATTTGCTCGTCCAGTGCATCCGGTAAGCTCGCGTTTCCTTTACCCAGCAAACCGAAGTTCATCGGGAACGCATCCAGCGATTCGAGCATACGGTGAATGTTCCAAGGTCCCGGTGTACAGGTTGTCGCGTTGGTGCCTGTCGCGGGGCCAGTACCGCCACCGATCATAGTGGTCACGCCAGAGGTGAGCGCTTCATCGATTTGCTGCGGGCAGATAAAGTGGATATGAGAATCAATGCCGCCCGCTGTCAGGATTTGGCCTTCTCCCGCCACCACTTCAGTGCCCGGGCCAATGATGATATCTACGTTGTCCTGAATGTCCGGGTTACCGGCTTTACCAATACCCGCAATGCGACCGCCTTTTACCGCCACATCCGCTTTTACGATGCCCCAGTAATCGAGTACCACAGCATTGGTGATCACCATGTCCGGTGTTTCGCTACTCGGGCGCTGACTTTGCCCCATACCATCGCGGATGGTTTTACCGCCGCCGAATTTCACTTCGTCGCCGTAAACCGTGAAGTCTTTTTCCACTTCCAGCCAGAGGTCTGTGTCGGCCAAGCGCACGCAGTCTCCCGTGGTTGGGCCGAACATTTCGGCATAGGCGCTTCGGGATATTTTCTTACTCATCTCAATCATCCTTATCGCTGTTTGAAGCGCCATCTATCGGACCCATACAGCGTCCTTGAAAGCCATACACTTCACGAGAACCCGCGTAAGCCACAAGCTCTACCGAGCGGCTCTGACCGGGTTCGAAACGCACCGCCGTGCCTGAAGGAATGTTGAGGCGAAACCCTTTCGCCATGTTGCGTTCGAATACCAAAGCATCATTCACTTCGAAGAAGTGATAGTGAGAACCTACCTGAACTGGCCTGTCGCCCGTGTTTGCTACATCAACGGTAACAGTTAGGCGACCTGCATTGAGTTCAATGTCTCCGTCTGCTGCACGAATTTCACCCGGCGTAAATGAACCTGTTTTTAGTTTCATATTGGCCTCCTACACAATCGGATCGTGAACAGTGACGAGCTTGGTACCATCAGGGAACGTCGCTTCCACCTGCACGTCGTGGATCATCTCAGGCACCCCTTCCATCACGTCATTGACGGTCAGGATAGTGCGACCGTAATCCATCAACTCCGCCACGGTTCGACCGTCTCGCGCACCCTCCATAATCGCGGCGCTGATCAAGGCGACAGATTCGGGATAGTTCAGCTTCAAGCCGCGCTCTTTACGTCGTTCGGCAAGTAACGCAGCGGTAAATAGCAGCAGCTTGTCCTTTTCTCTAGGGGTTAACTCCATGTGTTGACTCCTCGCAGTTTTCGCGGTCAATACACCGCTATAAATCAGTTACGCCAGAACACCGCTATACATCAGGTACGCCAGATCCTCGGCACATCAGGGGTTGTGCCGGTCCAGTGTTTTCGAATTCTTAGCCAGCATTCCGTCAGAATGTGGAACAGGGTTTCTGTGTTTGATGCCAATGCCCGAACAGCCAGCAACCCGTCGATATAGGTAATGCCAAGCTCCAGCTCTTTCGGTTTGTCCTGTTCAGCACACCAGCTTTTAAGCAACTCAGACAAAGCCTCTGCGTCGCCATACACGAACATCGAACCGACAACTGGATAGCCACGAAGCGCCGCGGCAGAGTGTTGTAGCGTGGCTGGATTGACGCGTAGGCGCTCGCAGAGAACGAGCTTGTCGTCGATGGAAATCGTGGTCATTCCATCAATCACACCTTTGTCAAAGGCTTGGTTGGAAACAGGTTGCCCTAAAGTCCAAATCTCCCAGCCTGCAAAGCGCGCATTAGAAGAGATTTGAATATCAGTGCGCGTGACAAGATGGGCATTCGGAAACGCAATGTTTTCCAACGGCAACCACTCAAGACGGCTGTCTTCATCGACTTTCAGCGATTGATTTAACATCGCGACACGACCGTCTGAACGATAAAAACGGGTTGCGCCCGGTGTGGTAATCAGCGCTTCTGCGCCGTCTTTGGCATCGACAAACACATTCAGGCTATCACCACCCACTACACCACCCGGCGGATGCAACAAATGGCTGTGGCAAACGCCGCCTTCAGGATACAAAGCGCGCTGCACCGCCAAAGGGCCACGGTGGAGGCAATCACGCAGTACCGTTCGGGTACCGTTGTGCTGATAGCCGAGGCGAAGCTCCGCTTCCCATCGGCCATGAGACTGGGTGTTCAGGACATTGCTTTCATAAACATCAGAGAGCGTTTGTGCCATGCAATCACTCCTACACCGTCAGATACTGTCGAATCAGATCATCTGAAAGCTCGTCCATTTCGCCGCTAGCCACGCTTCTTCCGCGATCAAGCAAACAGAATCTGTCGCCGACTTTTCGTGCGAAAGGCAACTTCTGCTCAACAAGAATGACAGTGAGACCCATCTCTTGATTGAGTTTGCAGATGATGTCACCAATTTCCTGCACGATGTTTGGCTGAATCCCTTCTGTCGGCTCATCCAAAAGCAATAGCTTGGGGCCGATCACCAAAGCGCGGGCAATCGCCAGTTGCTGTTGCTGACCACCTGATAAATCCCCGCCAAAGCGACGCTTCATTTCCGCCAGAACAGGAAACAACTCATAGATGTAATCAGGGATTTTCCTGTCGTTCTTAGGGCGGATGGGCAAGCCGATTTCCAGGTTTTCCTCAACGGTTAGTCGTGGGAAGATCTGACGACCCTGCGGCACGTAGCCCACGCCAGCTCGCGGTCTGTCTTCGGCGCGACGTGGGGCAAGATCGTTGCCCTCCATCAGAATTTGTCCGTTATCGACTTTCAATAATCCCATGATGCTCTGCAGCAAGGTGGTTTTCCCCACACCATTGCGTCCCATCACCACGGTGCATTGTCCTTTTGGCGCTTCGATAGAAAGATCCCAGAGTGTCTGACTCTCCCCGTAACGCTGATTTAATCCATTTACCGTCAGCATTAAACTCTCTCCTATTGGCCCAAATACACTTCACGTACACGCTGGTCATCCTGAATCGACTTCATCGATCCTTCTGCCAGCACATGCCCTTGGTGAAGCACGGTCACCGTCGACGCAATACTACGAACAAAATCCATATCGTGTTCAACCACCATGATGGAATGCTCGCCAGCCAGAGAAAGTAGTAGCTCAGCAGTGCGATCCATTTCCTGATGCGTCATGCCCGCCACAGGTTCGTCCACCAGCAACAGCTTGGGTTTCTGCATTAACAGCATGCCGATTTCCAGCCACTGTTTTTGGCCATGGGAAAGCTTACCCGCCAACATTCTGGACTGCGTGTCTAAGCCTATTAGCTCCAGCACTCTTTCTATGTCGCATTTCTGCTCACCGGATAAAACAGCCCGGAACAAGCGCCATGTTGACTTCTCTCCCGCCATCGCAAGTTCGAGGTTTTCCCACACAGTTAGCGCTTCAAATACAGTCGGTTTCTGGAACTTACGGCCAATACCTGCGTTGGCAATTTCCGCTTCATCCATCTTGAGCAGGTTCAATTGCTGACCAAGCCAGACGTCACCAACGTCCGGTCTCGTCTTACCCGTGATAATGTCCATCATGGTGGTTTTACCCGCACCATTAGGCCCGATAATGCAACGAAGCTCGCCTTCTTTGATGTACAGGTTCAAATCGTTAATCGCTTTGAAACCATCAAAAGATACCGACACGCCTTCGACGTAGAGCAACATGCCGTTTTTCACGTCGACTTTTGGGTTGTATTGAGGCTTCAGGAAGCTGAATACCTGATCACGTCGGGTGATTTCATTCAGCAACTCCGACGTAGGATTGATTTCAGGCAGTTGTTCTTTATGGTGGTTCATGCCTTCTGCCACCAGCGTTCTCGACATCATGCGTTTGCCTCCTTGCGAAACAGTCCACTTACGCCTTTTGGCAGATACAAGGTGGCAAGTACAAACAACGCCCCCAACGCAAACAGCCAGACTTCAGGAAATTCAACTGTGAACCAACTTTTAGCGTAGTTCACCAGCACGGCACCAATGACAGCACCATAAAGGGTTGCACGACCACCTAGTGCCACCCAGACCACAATTTCAATAGAGATTAAAGGTGCAAATTCACCCGGGTTGATAATACCTACCTGAGGTACATACAGAGCACCAGCAACACCAGCGATGGCAGCAGAAAGAACAAACAACCAGAGCTTGCTGTTCTCGACGCGATACCCAACGAAGCGTGATCGGGATTCAGCATCACGAATCGCTATTGTCAGTGCACCTAATCTGCTCACAACCACAGCACGGCAAAGTAAGTAAGCCAGAATTAGCGCGACCACGGTTGCAGTAAACAGACCAATTCGGGTAGCGTCGCTTTGGAGACTAAAACCGAGAATATCTTTGAAATCCGTCAGACCATTGTTGCCGCCAAATCCCATTTCATTGCGGAAGAAAGCCAGCATCAAAGCAAACGTCATCGCTTGCGTCATGATGGAGAGATAAACCCCCGACACACGCGAACGGAATGCCAGCCAGCCGAACACAAAGGCCAACAAACCCGGCACGGCGACCGCCATCAAACAGGCAAACCAGAATTGGTCGAAGCCAAACCAGAACCAGGGTAATTCCTGCCAGTTTAGGAACACCATAAAGTCAGGCAGTTCTGGGTTACCGTAAACGCCACGATCACCAATCTGGCGCATCAGGTACATGCCCATGGCATAACCGCCGAGTGCGAAAAAGGCGCCGTGGCCCAGACTCAAAATACCAAGATAGCCCCACACCAAATCCACTGACAGCGCGAGAATGGCGAAGCAGAGATATTTGCCGAGCAAAGAAACGGTATATGTTTCCAGATGAAAAACGCTACCTGCCGGCACCATCAAATTTAGGATCGGCACCAGAAAGCCGATGCCCAACAGCACGGCAATCATCATGACCGTTGAGCGGTCGAAAAGAGATTTAGTGACCATTTAGTTGTCCTCCGCCATGCGTCCACGTTGCGGGAACAAACCTTTTGGACGTTTCTGAATAAATAGGATGATGAACACCAGAACGAGAATCTTCGCCAATACGGCACCCGCCCAAGGTTCCAAGACTTTGTTGAACACGCCGAGACTCAGGCCCGCAGCCAAGGTTCCCCATAGGTTTCCAACACCGCCAAAGACCACCACCATGAAAGAATCGATGATGTAAGCCTGACCCATGTTCGGCCCCACGTTGGTAAGCTGGGAAAGTGCCACGCCAGCAACACCGGCAATGCCTGATCCCAAACCAAACGTCGCCATATCGACCCGTTCTGAGCGCACACCCATCGCGCGGGCCATTGCACGGTTTTGCGACACGGCCCGAACCTGCAAGCCCAAAGGCGTGCGCTTCAAAATAAACAGGAGTGCAAAGAAGACCATTAGGCAGAACACCATGATGTACATACGGCTGGCCGTCAGCTCTAACATTGGGGTGACTTCAATCATGCCGCTCATAAAATCAGGCGTACTGACAGAGCGGTTAAGCGGCGAGAAGATGCTACGAACGGCTTGTTGCAGAATAAGGCTGATACCGAAGGTCGCCAGCAGGGTTTCCAAGGGTCGGCCGTAAAGATGTCGAATCACCGAACGTTCAATCGCCATGCCCACCAATCCGGAAACCACAAAGGCACATGGAATAGAAAGCAGCAGAGCCATGCCGGTTTGCGCAGGAAAAAGTTGTTGCAGCACATAGGTCGTATACGCACCGATCATGATCAGCTCACCATGCGCCATGTTAATGACGCCCATGACACCAAACGTGATGGCAAGGCCGATCCCCGCGAGCACCAGTACCGAACCCAGGCTCAAGCCGAAATAGAGGGTTTGGGCGGCATTTACTACACGCTGACTTTGTTCATATTCAGCAATCGCTTGATCCAGTGCCGCGATGGTTTCAACATCATCACTTTGCACTTTCCCTCTTGCTGCCTGGAGCGAATCAAAAGCTTCCGGCAAACCAACTCCAGACAGAAAAGCGATGGCTTCCATAGTCTGTTTTGGTGCGCTGCCTTCTGTCACTGCGTAAACAGAAATCGCCGTGGAGAGATACATTTTAGTGGCAGTATCACTCTCATCATCGCGTATGGAAACGATGACAGGCATTAAGGATGCATCAAGCTCCCCAATCATACGTCTAGCCGCAGTTTGTCTAGTTTCTGTATCAGCACTGGATAGCGCAGCTGTCGCCATCGCGGTCCTTATCTGACTACGGATTTTGTTATTGATGGTCACCGCACGGTACTGGCGTTTCTTTTCTACCGTCACAATGTCTGCAGAGAGGATATTGGTCAGCTCGCTGCCTTTCGCCAGTGGCGGCTCTGCAAGATACCAAATGGATTTGGCTTTCCTATCGTAAACCACCTGCTTATTAAGCAAGCCTTCAAGAAGTTGAATGTTGGAGATATTTGCTTGTACTGAAGACTCTGCTGACGCGATAAAAGCAATCGCCGCTTCTTTGTCATCAAACGATTTTCCCGCAAGTGCGCTTGCGGCTTGCGACATTTCCGAAATATCGGCATTCGCCTGTGCTGTTATCAGCACGCTACTCATCAGAACGAGTAAACGGCACAACCACAGCAGGCGATTCATTGTTGCTGTCAAACGTTGCATGAATCGGTCCTTCGAAAAAGTCCTGCCAATGCGGTTCAGATGCAAGGAGACGGCACCGCAAAGGCAGGTAAACTAGAAGTAATTTTCCGGGCGGGAGTCTCTCCGGACTCCCTGCCCTGATTGATGAGGTTAAAACTTATTCAGCAACACCTGAGCACTGGCCCGTGGTGACATTGAAGCTGCCACAAGACATTGGCTTCAGCCAGCTTGCAAACAGGTCTTTTGAACCAGTTAGGTAATCAGACCAAGCATCACCCGCAACGACGTCTGGGGTTTCCCACACTGTCACGAACTGGCCATCGTCCTGAATCTCACCAATCAAAACAGGTTTAGTAATGTGGTGGTTAGGCATCATGGTCGCGAAACCGCCAGTCAGGTTCGGTACAGTCACACCAATGATCGATTCCTGAACGGCTTCAGACTCTGTGGTGCCTGCCTTCTCAACCGCTTTCGCCCACATGTTAAAGCCAAGGTAAGTGGCTTCCATTGGGTCGTTAGTCACGCGCTTGTCATCTTTGATGTAGGCATGCCACTGCTCAACGAACTCGTCGTTGGTGTCAGTTTCAACACTCATGAAGTAGTTCCATGCCGCCAAGTGACCTACCAACGCAGAAGTATCCATACCAGACAGCTCTTCCTCACCAACCGAGAATGCAACTACTGGAATGTCTTCCGCTTCTACGCCCTGAGCCGCAAGCTCTTTGTAGAAAGGCACATTGGCGTCACCGTTGATGGTAGAAACTACCGCAGTTTTCTTACCGGCAGCCCCAAATTTCTTGATGTCAGCAACGATTGACTGCCAATCAGAGTGACCGAATGGGGTGTAATTGATCATGATGTCTTCTGGCTTAACACCACTATCAATCAAATAAGCTTCTAGGATCTTGTTGGTCGTGCGTGGGTATACATAGTCAGTACCCGCCAGAACCCAACGTTCAACGCCAAGATCCTCTTTCAGGTAATCGACTGCAGGAATAGCCTGCTGGTTAGGCGCAGCACCGGTGTAGAATACGTTTTTCGAGGACTCTTCACCTTCGTACTGAACAGGATAGAACAGCAGGCTATTGAGCTCTTCGAATACAGGTAATACGGATTTACGTGAAACGGATGTCCAGCAACCGAACACTACGTCCACTTCTTCTTTCTCAATCAGTTCGCGTGCTTTTTCAGCAAACAGTGGCCAGTTTGAAGCGGGGTCAACCACAACGGCTTCCAGTTTCTTACCAAGCAAACCACCTTTCTTGTTTTGCTCGTCCACCATCATCAACACTGTGTCTTTCAACGTGGTTTCACTGATCGCCATCGTCCCAGATAGCGAGTGCAGGACCCCCACTTTGATAGTGTCTTCATCAGCGACAACCTGAAATGAAATGCCAGCACCCGCAATCACTGCAGCGCTTACCCAATTTAATGCAAACTTATTCCCTTTCATTGCAAAAGCTCCTTTTGAGTGTCTGAGAACACCTTGAGCAAAAGCCTTGCCAGAATAGAGATATCACTCGCAAATTAAATGCAATCCAATGAATTAAATAGTTTTTTTACCGAGCACCAAACGCTATAAACCAAGAAGCAAAAATCAGGGTGCATAAGCTTGGTGCATGAAAACACAGCTATTGCACCATATTAGTCTTTTCTTAGTGATTGCCTTATTCATGCACTTTAATAGAGCATCGTTCGGTTTAATGAGTAGAGATCAATCCGGACAAACTATGCTTACGTAGTGGTAAACATGTTCTTGCAGGAAGAGCGTGTATGATGAAGCACCTAGCCTTTGTTTGGATGAGCGTAACAGGACTGGTATTCAGTACAACCACGCTCGCCTACCCGGCCTATGGATTGATTGAACCCCACCGTACACTCATCTATTTTTCAAAAGGTTTTGACGAGGACGTCGCCTCATTTGAGCGTCAATTGCTGGTTCATCGCTGTCAGATTGATGACAGAGATCTTCATACACTGATCCTGGATATGAACAACCTCTCTGATTCAAGCGGCCTGTTCTCGTCACGGGAAATCATCAAACTGATGAACAAATATCGCGTCAGAAACAACGAGCATACCGCGGTATTGATAGGCAAAGATGGCACCGAAAAAGCGCGCTGGAAAGAAGGTTTCGATATCAACGAAATGGTGCAGATTATTGATCAGATGCCCATGAGGCAGGCAGAGATAAGGGAACGCGGTTCGAGGTGCAGTATATAAGGTTCAGCATGAAGACAGTAAAGGGGCATTCGCCCCCTTTGTAGCTTCTCGAAAAAATTACTCTTCCAATAACAAGTCCGTCTTAGATGCACAGATAAAATCATTTTTGTGCAGACCTTTTATCTTGTGCGTCCACCAAGTCACAGAACAGCTTCCCCACTCAAGCAGAATCGCAGGATGGTGCCCTTCCACTTCAGCAAGCTCGGCCACTTTATCTGCAAAAGCCCAGGCCAATTTAAAGTTTCGAAACTTGTAAACACGGCGCAATTGATTGATGCCATCTAGATCCACAAGTTGCCATTCTGGCAATGTCGTCATCAAACTTGCTGCTTCATCACCGCCCACCATTGGAGCATCTGCGCGGCAGGCTTCACATTGCAATTCAGACAATTGTTTCATCTCTTTCTCCCTATTTACGCGATTTTTTGAGGGTAAAGTGGTGCATGCAATCCAAGCGTTTTCGCTTTGTTCACACATTCAAGCAAATCCAGTTGTTCGAGTTCATATAATTCGTCGAGCGTACTTAAATAAAAGTAGATAGGTTGCAGTATGTCGATGCGGTAAGGCGTTCTCATTACGTCAACCACATCCAGTTTTTTCCTGATTGGCTCAACACTGCCATATGCGTATTCGGTTTCAGAAGGTGAAGACAAAATACCACCACCATAAATCGATATGCCGTCGTCGTTTTGGATCATTCCAAACTCGACAGTAAACCAATACAACCTAGCTAAATATACGCGATCAGACTTCGATGCGTTCACTCCCAGCTTTCCATAATGCTGGGTAAAGGATGCAAAGGCAGGATGAGTCAGCATGGCGCAATGGCCAAAGATCTCATGGAAAAAATCAGGCTCCTTTAGGTAGTCAAAATCTTTCTGGGTACGAAGAAAAGTCGCAACCGGAAAGCGTCTAGATGCCAGTAGTGCGAAGAAGTGGTCAAAATCAATCAACGCTGGCACAGGTTCAAGCTGCCAGCCAGTCGTTTCAGCCAGAACACGATTGATGTAAGGGATTTGTGGCGCACGATCTTTGGGCAAATCGAGCAGTTCAAGTCCATCAAAATATTCGCGACATGCCTTGCCTTTGATGCACTCCAATTGTCTGGCTACAAGCTGTGTCCATACCTTATGTTCATCATCGGTCCAACTAATCTGACCTTTAGAATCCAACGGCTTGGATTCGTATTGATGTTGTTTCATCGCTACGTCTCCCTGTTTCGTCTCTACGAAAAACGATAGCGGTTCGGCATCAAGAGGAAAACATCTAACGGGTTTTACAGAACTAAAGCGCGTAACATTTTATTTACATATCGCTTTTACGAAGGGATTTCATCAGCGTCATTTCAATGTGAGCCAGATCGAATCTACACTCGTAAGAGAGGCACCTAAAATATGGATAAAAGCCCCTGGCTAAACAGGGTTTATCCGGGCATTTTCACTGCTCAAAATGCACACGACCTCGGATAAGATCACATTAATTCACTCTTCGAACTAATGATTGATTTGACGATAGTGTGCTTTGTCGTAACATCGGTCGAATCCGATTGAGAGGTAAGGTAGTTGTGGTAAAGCACTTAAAGACACAATCTGAATTTGAGGAATGCCTGCGCACCGACGATAACGGCGACGTTATGGCTGTCTTCAAAGGATTGGAGCTTAGGAGTGTCTTCCAACCTATCTTTCGGGCAAATGGTACCGTTCTCGGGTTTGAAGCACTGGTTCGCGCCAGAACGTTAGATGGAGAACCTGCATGCCCTGCCAAATTGTTCCGCAAACTCGATCACGATCATCCAGATTTTGTAAACCAAATCAGCATCGATAAACTTGCCCGCGTTATCCATCTTCGAAATTTTTCATCGTTTGCTGGCAATCACTCAATCTTCCTTAACATGCTGCCCTCTACCGCTGTCGTTTCGATAGAAACTTTCTCGAACCGGAACCTGATGGTCAGGCGCCTTGCAGAATTGGGTATTCCTCGTCATCACGTTGTGTTGGAAGTTGTCGAACATCTGCATGAAGACACCCTCTCGCTCTCCGTTGCCATAACACAATCTATCAACAACGGTTTCCAAATCGCGGTGGATGATTATGGTGTAGAGGGCTCAGAGGAAATGCGTGTACGAATGATTCGCCCAAGCCTGATTAAGATCGACCGTTCTTTAGTGCAACGCTATGTTGAAGGTGAAGTGGAGGCGATGCTGCGTGCTATTGCCCTGGCTAATGAAGTGAACGCAGAGATATTAGTAGAAGGCATTGAGAATCAGGAAGAATACGAAGCAATGCGCTCACTGCGCATTAATTACTTCCAGGGGTTCTACTTGGGTATGCCACAACGACTCGAAGACTTTTTCGCCGCCAACCCAACCAAGCGTGGACCCACGCAGAAAGTCCGATAAACAAATCGACTAATCTCTCACCACTCTCCCTCTGTTCTTCCAGTTATTTTTTGTCAAGCCTCCGTTAAGTGCTAAAATCCCGACAACTTTTCGCCTCAGTGTCGACTGTTCGGCGTTTATACAGAATTACAAAGGCAATCATTCGCATGATTAACAATTCCATCCAGTGGTTTCCGGGCCACATGCACAAAGCGCGCAAAGAAATCGAAGAAGTGGTACCGAAAATCGATGTAATCATTGAGGTACTGGATGCTCGCATTCCTTTCAGTAGCGAAAACCCGATGATTCGCCGCATCCGCAAAGACAAACCAGTGATCAAAGTACTGAATAAGCGAGACCTGGCTGACCCGGAAATGACTGCTCTTTGGCTGGAACACCTTGAGAAAGAACAAGGCGTTAAAGCAATGGCTATAACCACTGAGCAAATCAGCGAAGTGAACAAAATCATGGATCTTTGCCGTAAGCTTGCCCCTCACCGTGAAGAAATGGGCAAGAACATTCGTACCATGATCATGGGCATTCCCAACGTGGGTAAATCCACCATCATCAACACATTGGCTGGCCGTGTTGTTGCGAAAACCGGTAACCAACCGGCAGTAACCCGCCAACAGCAGCGCATTAACCTGCAAAACGGTGTGGTGCTCTCTGACACCCCAGGGATTCTTTGGCCTAAGGTGGAAAACCCGCACAGTGGTTTCCGCCTTGCAGCAACCGGTGCGGTAAAAGATACGGCTATGGAATATGACGAAGTGGCGTTCTACACCGTGGAGTATCTGGCAAGCGCGTACCCGGAACTGCTGAAAAAACGCTACAACATCGAGGAGCTACCAGAAACTGAAGTAGAACTGATGGAAGCGATTGGCGAGAAGCGCGGCTGTTTGCGTGCTGGCGGCCGTATCGACCTGCACAAAGCCTCAGAGATTCTGATCAACGACCTTCGCAACGGTGCTCTGGGTCTGATCACGCTGGAACACCCAGACATGATTAGCCAAGAGCTGGTTGAAGTAGAAGAAGCCGCAGCGCAGAAAGCAGAAGAAAAAGCGAAACACAAAGAAGAGCGTCGTAAACGTTACTTGAAGAATAAGCGCTAAGGCGGAATTCGAGAAAAGAGTTTCGAAAGTTGAGATTGAAGAGCCCTGCGAATGCAGGGCTTTGTGTTTTGGCTAGCTTTTGGGTCCATCCTGATGCTTGATGGCCTTGATATATAGTCACTCTGATGCTTTACGGCTTTTAGCCTTCAATATGATTTTCTCCAGAGTTAAGATCAACTAATCATCATGACAGGCGAAATCTGGTATATCAGTTGATTTATCGAATACTTCCCCACAGATGGCGCAAGTGTACTCGCTTTTTTCTAATATTCCCTTTTCTAGAGGCTGTCCGAAACATAGGTTGAAAAACCGCTTAGCAACTGTAATAAAACCACTTTTAGCCTTTTGAATTTGATGATTTTCACCTAAGACTTGACGCTTATGTCGTGTGATTCTCCGACAATTACAGCAATACAATTGATACTCGACATTATCCATTGCGAGATTCCTTCGTTTTATTTGAAGCGTCGTATGTATAAGGCTACAAGCGCGCAGTAAACTATAAATCTACATAACTCTGCAATAACGGGCGCTTACTAAACCACCCAAAACTGCTTTCATTCCATGCATTCACAACACTTTGAAAAGCTGCCGCAGTGACAAAGCGTCCCTTGTTCATTGTATAAATTAGCTATTTACGCCATAGTCTCTTGCTAGCATGTCTTCTCCGCAACAAATTCATTGACTTGAGAGCGTGAGGTGAAACGTCTTTTGTTGCCACGGAAATCACTGAATAATTTTTGATGAAATTTCAGAGAGCTTTTAGACTCTCGAACCGGATATTCAGAAGCCCAAGACAATAACTCAAGAAAATTCTTCTCTGCCTTTTCTACATCAAGTTGCTTCGAACTCTCGGAACCCCGCGCATACAAAGAACTCTCACACACGGACCATTCCAAATCCAAGAACAACAGCATATCAGCGGAGGGAATGAGTTGCTCCGCTAAGGCGCCAAATACCCCTTCAACGACCCAACCATGTTGAGAGCGCAAACTAACAATTTCATTCTCGATTACTTCAGGAGAACGTTTCCGGTTATAACCACCTGGCTCCCATACAATCGAGTCCAAGTTAACTTCTTGCAGCTGGAGCTTTTGGGACAATTGTTTGGACAACCAAGTCTTACCTGATCCCGAATTACCAATAATGAGGATTTTCTGCATTTTTCTCCATTATGCTAAAGCCTCAATCAGAGGCAATAAAATAGCTGGCTAAAATTAGCGAAGAAGGAGCAAAAGCCAGCTGTTTTTTGTCCTTTGAATGACTTGTATGGATAATAATAATCACTCTATAGTTTTAAGCTCAAAACTATCAAAATGAGAGATGTACTGCATGCCATAAAGGTTCTAACCTCATTTGATTTATTCCAGCGAGGCTCAAATTCAAAGCGAACTGCTTTAAGCTCTTCTTCGTTGGAGTTATCGACGTCTACTTTCTGCAATTTATTGTTCAGTGGAAGATGTATAATAATTGTAGGCATCTGAACACCTAAAATATATGTAGCTAAAGCCAATAACATCAGGAAAAAATCGATACCATTTAATTTTCCAAAACTACTGACAGCAAAAATAATAATAGAAACTGCTGAACCGAGCCAAACTAGAAGAAACAGGGGGTGATTATCCTGAATAATACGATCTGTGACTTGAAAGGCCTTGATAAAACTCTTGTCATCTAGCCCCTTTAAACCAGGCATTACCACTATCGCATAGGAAAAAAGGAGTCCAGCGACTAGCGAACACATCAATGTAGATAAAACTAATGAAACATCCGAAATAACCATCATTCTACCTCTCTGCTAGATTCTTAGCCTAACGTCGTAATAACGGGCACTTACCAAACCGCCCAAAACTTATTTAACCCTTTGTATTCACAACACCTTGAAAAGCTAAAGCGGTGACAAAGCGTCCCGTTGATAGCGCTTGTTATGTAACTTTTCCGCGTAAACCGATTAAGTTTCCGAACGGATCTTCGAGCTGACACATTATTAGCCCATGCTCAATCACCATTGGCCCCCGATACAACTTGGCTCCGAGGGCCTCGAGACTTGAAAGCCTCTCCGACCAATTTTCAACAAATCAGTAAACAACAGTACCCTTTTTGCCTTCTGATACTTTTTCATCTGCTTGGACTATCTCCAAACTAATGCTGTCTAGCTCAAGTACTGTAAAGTCTGATTCTGGGTAGTAAACAAATGATGCTTCTGGGAAGGCTTTTTGATACCACTTGAGTCCCTCTCTGATATCAGGAACATGGATAAATACTGCTACTGGAATCATTGCTTTCCTTGGTACATAACAACTTATTAGCGGGCATAAAGCTCATCTAGTCCAGAATCAAGACGCCCGATTAGTCCGCGTACACTTGTGCAAGTTTACCGTATAGCTTCTTAGATTCAGTGAATTAGCTTTTTAGCTTGCGATCTAAAAGAGAGAAATCGGGCATCCCGTATTAAAAATATACATATTCTTACTACATACATATCGCTATATTTTTATACATAGGAAATGCATAAGCAAAATTTAGTCGTTGTGCGACGATTTAAGGGCTCCTTTGTTCGAATACGAAGCTCAATATTGGGGAAAATCAATCTTAACCTCCCCCCTCAGAAAAGGGAGTGAAAAAGAGCCTACCCAAACTCCCTTAGTACCCAGGCACACACATCATTCGCGGTTAGCCTTTCCAGTTTAACCACAGATAAATGGTGCTTTCTGGCATGAGTCAGCAATGCAGGCAGATCAGCAACAATGGTTTCGTTGCATGACATATAAAGGCGTTTTTTGGTTTCTACCGAGACTTCAATCAACTTGAGCAGGTCAGGCATTTTAAGCAGGTGGGCATCATCAACGGTGATAAATGGGCAATCACGTTCCATGATTTGTTGCCACTCGTTGTCTGTGATGGTGGTATCGCTGCCGCAGTAAGCGAGCTTGGCTTTGGAAACATCAATGGTGAAAAGCGTATCGCCATATTGCTCTACCAGAAACTTGGTTTTGTCTGATCGGTTGGGGCCAACGACGAGGCTGATATCGTGGAGTTTGAGCTGGTTTTGAACCTTGTGCCAGAGCATGTCTTCCCTATATGCAACTGAATTAAATAAAAGAAAATTCATCCTAGTTGCGCTTGCCTAAGAAGTCTAATGATATGAATCTTTTATGTATGTAAAACGGGACACCAGCAAGCTTGTTGTAGAATTGTGTCGGTTCTTACCTGGCGTCTCATTCCTACCCCACCCTGACACTCGGGGCTGTTCTATCCTCACTTTGATTTCAAACTTATATCAACAGGAAGATGTATGAACGAGCTCGTGTCACTGGCGCAGCCAGGCGTATTGTCTAACCCTACCACTCACTCTGAATTTCTGACCTTCACTCTGAAAGATCAGTGGCTGAATATGGAACAAATTAATGAGGCACTTTCCCAACTGCCGGGCATTGAAAAGTCGATCCGACAGAAAGATACCTCTGCCGGCTTATCTGTCACCATAGGTTTTTCTGCTAACAGTTGGCCGATTCTGTTTCCTGATGTGCCAACCCCTTCTGAGCTCCATGACTTTCCAGCGCTGGCTGATGGCCCCCGCCTTTTCCCTTCCACATCAGGTGATATCTTTTTGATGGTGAAATCAGAACGCAAAGACCTCAACTTTCAGGTCGCCAAATACGCCGCGCGTGCGCTGGCGGATGTGGCGGATCTCGTTGAAGATATTCAGGGTTTTAAGTATCTGGATAACCGAGACATGATTGATTTTGTCGACGGCACGGAAAACCCTCTAGATGAAGAACGCGCGGAAGCAGTTTTGGTACAGGAAGGCAGTGATAACGAGGTGGGCGGCAGTTATCTCACGGTTCAGCGTTATGTCGACCGTCATCAGGACTGGGATGCTCTACCAACTGAACAGCAAGAACAAGTCGTTGGCCGCACTAAGATGGATGACATTGAACTCAGTGACGATGTAAAACCTGCTTGGGCGCACAATGAGAAAAGTAAGGTGGAAGTGGATGGCGAGGAAATCAAAATGTACCGCCAGAACCGTCCTTACGGCAATGCCATAGAGCACGGCACCATGTTTGTTGGGTTTGCTGCTTCGTCGTCTGTTGTGGAAACTTCATTGAAGCAGATGATCACCGCGGACGAAGACGGAGATTACGACAAGCTACTGGATTATGTTGAAGCGAAGACTGGCACTAACTACTTTGTGCCCTCGCAGCGATTTATCGACGCGAGGTTCGACGACTAGTCACTCTTCACCATGATATTAGTGGTGACTGAGTTAGCTATGAAGCAATGCTTGTGCGCAAGTTTGTGCATTTTAGCCAGCAGATCAGGTGTAGGCTGATTACCCCCGCTGAAAACAATCTTGGGTTTCAGCACCACGTCAGTGACTGCCGTTCTTCCGTTTTCCAGCTTTCCTAGCGTGCCGATGGCCACATCGGCATAGCTTTCAACACTAAAACGCTGTTTCTCTGCCACTGTCAGAAAGGTCATCATATGGCAACTGGCAATGGCAGCGATAAACGCTTCTTCCGGATCGATGGCTTCTTCTTGTGCCTGCAAAGGCATCACAAAGGGAGATGGTGATGCATCGACTTTGATGCCTCCATCAAATGTCCATTCATGAACAAAACTGGTCGGTTTTTCATGCTCACCTTCCACATTTCTATGCCACCAATTGATTAAAACTTTGTGTTTTGACGTCAATATTCTCACCTTTAATACATTTTTACCGATATTTGTTCGGTATTTGCCAACTTTCTTGACACCCGAATCTAGAATTCACTCAACAGGAAACATTTAGAAACATCTTTTATGCAACATATTTTATTGATGCGCTTTTTTGATTAAGTGGATCCACAAGGAGCTCAAAAATGTCTCTTCAACGTAAATTCCTCGCTGCCATCGCAACACTCGGGGTAATTGCCAGTGCAATTGCATTTGTACTGACCAATATCAACGAAACAAACCACATCAAAGAAAGTGTGTATGTCCAAAAAGAGAACCTAAGTCATGATTTACTTGGCTTAATGGACACAACGCATAGCCTGATAATGGAACGTGTTGGCGCGAGTATGGCGTTGCTAAAAAAAGAAGGTCAAGAACTGGGCTCCCCTCGCCTTGGAGAACGTACCACGGTCAGCAACCGTCAAGCTTTGAATCTCTACCTTGGCGATAATCCCCAAGCCAACAATTTTGAACTTGTCGATAGGATAACCAGCACCATGGGGGGAACTGCAACCCTTTTCGCAAAAGATGGTTCTGAATTTGTGCGGGTCGCTACCAACGTAAAAAAGAACGGAAAACGCGCGACAGGCACAATATTGCTCCCGGGCGGAGACGTCGATAAGAAAATAAAGGCGGGAGAAGCCTTCTACGGAAAGGTTGATATTCTCGGCGATCCTTACCTCACCGCCTATGAACCCATTTTCGACGAACAAAACGCAGTGATCGGCATCTGGTATGTCGGGTATTCAGCAGATTTAGAACAGCTCGCGTTTGCCATCGGCAAGTCAAAGGTGCTGAATAACGGTTTTGTCGCGCTATTGGATAATCAAAAACGCGTTAGAATGTATTCAGACTCAGTTGATGCCGCAACGGTTGAACTGGCACTGAATGTTGCTCCTGATGCATGGTCTGTAGCACGATTCCCCTATGACAAATGGAATTACGAAATTGTCATCGCCTATCCAAATGAAGATGTTTCGGCATTAATCTTTCAATCAGCGCTAAAAGCTTTTGCCGTCGTTGTCTGCTTTGTGATTGCGTTTATGGTGGTTAACTTTTTAGTGATGAACCAAATTGTAGGCAAACCTTTGAATGCCTTTATTGCAGCTATCAAGGATATCGCAGAAGGTGAGGGTGACCTCACTAAACGCTTTAACTCTGATGCCTCAGACGAGCTTGGTGTCATGGCAAGGCACTTCGACAAAGTGCTAGAACGTATTCAAACCACCATCAAAGAGGTCATTGAATCTTCGGGTAAACTCTCTTCGGAATCTGAAGTATTGGCCAATATCGCTGCTCACTCTTCAACAGCGATGAGCAAGCAAAATCAGGAAGTAGAACGCGCAGAGTACTCCATTCGACAACTGAATGAATCCGCTCAATCTGTCACAGATAGCGCAAGCGCCGCTTCGGACGCCATTAATAAGGTGGATCAGGAAGTCGTGCGCGGTAATTCTGTGGTTCAGAACGTCATTGTGAGCTTAGAGAGCCAAGATGAGTCTATGGTGAAATCTGCCAACGTTGTGAATGAACTGGCGAGCGCGACAGGTGATATCAGCGGTATTCTTGATGTGATACTCCAGATTGCAGAGCAAACAAATCTGCTAGCGCTGAATGCTGCAATCGAGGCTGCGCGAGCAGGAGAACAAGGTCGTGGGTTTGCCGTTGTTGCCGATGAAGTGCGCTCTCTTGCCAGCAGAACACAAGATTCGACTGGAGAAATCCGTGTGATGATCGAAAGGCTTCAAAATGGCACTAACGAAATGCTGTCGCTAATGGAAAAGAATCGGGAAATTTCTGTTTCTAATGTCGAGGAAGCGAAATCTGCAGGGGAAGTTTTAGAACACATTTTGTCGGCCGTAAAAATGCTGACTCAAAGTAATATTTCCATCAACAACGTGGCTAACGAACAACACGTGGTGGCTGGAGAAATTCACCACAATGTCGACCAAATTGGCTCTATCAGTAAGGAAAATGCGCAGTATATTGAGGAAACCCAACAAGCCAGTGAATACCTGCGATTGCTCTCAACACAATTGAATGAACTGCTTTCGACTTATCGTGTGTAGTTTAAAGGTCAACAGACCCTAGCTTCTAGAAAAACAAAACGCCCTGCATTTTACAGGGCGTTTTTGGTTCGTAGCGAATTTAGCTTACTGGAACTCTTCGCCAGCAGCGGCTACAAATGCCATCTCAACCAAGTAATCTGGGTCTGCCAGCTCGGCCTTTACGCAAGCACGGCTCGGCGCAGTGCCTTCTTCAAACCAGTTATCCCACACTTCATTCAGTGCTTCCAGGTTTGCAAAGTCAGTGATGTAGATAGTCACAGACAGGATGCGAGTTTTGTCTGCACCTACCGTTGCCAGCATTTCTTCTGCCTGCGCGAAAATTTGTTGCGTTTGGCCTTTGATGTCTGCACTCAGGTCACTTTCTGGCACTTCAACGAAGTTTGCAATGCCATTGAACACGGTAACGTCTGACCAACGCTTTGTAGGGTTAATTCGATGTATTTTCATTGGGTTACTACCAGATTAGGTTTGACATCACATACTAACATTTGAATGTACTGCTCGTCATCCCGGCCAGATCGAATTATCACCGGTCAACATTTTATTGATAGGTATAAATAAATTAACCACACCCTGTTTTATTTTTGATTCACTTGAAACAGATAGGAATCAATCGAAAATTTAGAAAATACGAATCGAAATAAAACGATGTACAAACTGTCTACTGTTAACAAGGATATAAAAACCAATCAATAAAAAAGGAATAAAAAATGAAACGTATGTCGTCGGCAATACTATTAGCTTTGTCTTTATCACCGTCTCTTGCTTTTGCCTCAAACGATTACGCAGTTGACAGTGAAGCCTCTTCCATTAGTTTTGCAACCATTAAAAAAACTTATGTCGTTGAACCTGCCAACCTGAGCGGTTTAGAAGGCAGTGTCGACGCTTCTGGTAGTTTTAGCATCACTGCACCACTCTCTTCAATTTCAACTGGCATTCCCATTCGTAATCAGCGCCTTAACGACCTTTTCTTTGACTCCAAGAAGTTTCCCATGTTGAAGGTAGAAGGTCAGGTTTCAATGGAAAGCTTGGATGAATCTGGCGCGCAACTTCAGCAGGCTATTCCTGCTAAGGTCACTCTGTTCGGCAACACTAAAGACGTGACGCTGAATATGAATATTATTAAATCCGGCGACAATATCTTCGCATTTACCACCAAACCAGTCATTATCAGTGGTGCAACATTTGGTATTCCTGAAGAAAACCTAAAAGCAGTTTCAGCGACAGTCGGAAATATTGATATTTCCAGTACTGTGCCTGTCAATGTCAGCCTGGTATTTAAAGAAAAGTAGTCATCTAAATAATCTTTAATTCAAAATAATAAAGCCAGCAATTACTGGCTTTATTTAAATCAAAATGAAATTGATTATTTCGCGACAGCGATCAATGCATCTGCCAGATAGTCAATTCGAGTTTCCGTTAAACCCGCGACATTGATGCGACTATCGCCGACCGCATAGATACCGAAGTCATCACGCAGCTTTGCTACTTGTTCTTGCGTCAGACCCAGCATGGAGAACATACCTTTGTGCTCTTTGATGAAGTCAAAGCGGTTGTCGCCGGTACGTGCTGCTAACGCAGAACTCAAACCCTCACGCAGTGTGATGATTCGTCCGCGCATTGCATCCAGCTCATCTTTCCATTGTTTGGTCAGTTCATCACTCGTCAGGATGGTTTCGACGATCGCTGCACCGTGATCAGGCGGCATAGTGTAAGTTGCACGAGCTAACTGCAGGATGCGCCCTTTTGCATTACCTGCTTCTTTCGCGTTTTTGCCGATAACAATCGCTGCCCCTGTGCGTTCACGGTACAAACCAAAGTTCTTCGAACAAGATGTCGCAATCAACATCTCTTCTACTGAATCCGCAAGCAGGCGCAAACCGTTCGCGTCTTCTTCCAACCCTTCACCGAAACCTTGGTAAGCAATATCAACAAATGGCGTGAAACCATTTTTTTGCGCCAGTTCGTTAATCGCTTGCCAGTGTTCTGGACGGATATCAGCACCTGTTGGGTTGTGACAACAGCCGTGCAGCAGAACCACATCATCAGGGCCTGCACTCGCCAGTGCATCCAGCATTGCATCAGCATCAACTTGCTTGGTCGCAGCATTGAAATACGGGTAAAACTTGACCGTCAAACCTGCTGCTTCCATCACTGGCTTGTGATTCACATAGCTCGGGTCACTGATCCATACCGTAGTGATCGGCTTCGCAAGATACATCAAGTCAGCCAACATACGCAGTGCGCCACTTGCGCCAGGGGTCTGTACCGCCGCACTGCGTGAGAATCCGTCAGTGCCTTTTAGCAGTAGGTTTGTCATCGCTTGGTTGTAGGCTTCACTGCCTGCCAATCCGACATAGCTTTTCGTCGTCTGGGAATCTGCCAACTGTTGTTGCGCCGCTTTCACCGCCTGCATGATTGGGGTGTTGCCTTGGCTGTCTTTATAAACGCCAATCCCGAGGTCCATTTTTTCTGCTCGGTTGTCTTCGCGGAAAGCGATGGAGAGAGACAAGATAGGATCTTGTTGCGCCGGAGATAGCAGATCTAACATTCGATAACTTCCTTATTTAAACGGCCTTGCTGTTTCCTAATCAAGCTACATTACTAGATGTTGTTGAAGGCGCAACTAAAAAAGCGCATCTCAATCAGATTGAAATGCGCTTTTGGCTGTAAATTCGTCAAGTGAGATTTACTGATTCAATTTCTCAGGTTTTGGCTGCACGTATTGACGGCTCACATCCACCACGGCGGTTCCTTTCAGATAGGTTCGCCCCAACAGCACAGGAAAATTGAGATGATGCCTGTCACGCAGAGTAAATTCTGTGGACTCCGTGACATCACCAATGGTGATCGGCATTTCCACTACATAGCGGCGATCATAGCCTTCAGTGCTTGATTGGATAATGCGAACCGTGCGGACGACTGGCAGTTCTATTAAATCACTTTCTTTTTCATCAAGGGCCAATCTGAAACTCACCCATTCTTCGCCATTGCGCTCAAACTCTTTGATGTCGATAGCGCTGATTGAAGACGTCGTCGCCCCTGTGTCGACTCGGGCTTTCGCGATCACGTTGATGTCGTCAACCCTCACCCACTCTTTCTCACCCATCACCAGTTTTCCATCTGGCAGGTGTTCATAACTTTCAGCAATTTTCGCAGTATTTGCAAAGCTGAACGGGCTCAATACAAAAAGCAAACAGAAGGCGGCAATACGTTGGTTCATTGCGATGTCCTTGTGGTAACAGCAAATTCATTGGAATGGACAATGCGTGTTGTCGAAAGTTCGTAACGGCTTTAAAACTACACTAAGTTTCTGAATTTCAACTTAATATGGCGAGAAATTTACGGTTTGACAAATAGCAACGCCGCAATTAAGCGGCGTTGAAGGAACACTAACAAATTGTAGCTCGTGCTGTGTTAACGTCACGTCAAACGGTGCACAACCTGATTCGAACTACCTCGCCAAGGTAGCGAAGGATCCGCTAACGCTTTTTCAAACTTGCCGTCCACCAGCACATCCACATAACCTACCACTTCGCGCTGTGCTTCGGTCAGGTTATCAAGCGTGTATCCGGTCCACATCCAAATGTCTTTGGCTTCGCATTCGTCTTTCACGCGCTGAACCAGCTTCAATATGCTTTGCAGATTCGCTGGAAGCAGCGGGTCACCACCGCTGATCGATAAGCCACGACGCTTGATGCGGGTGTCATTTAAATCAGCAATGATGCGATCTTCCATTGCCTGATCGAAAAACTCGCCAGACGATGGTGACCAGGTACTTTGGTTATAACAGCCTCGGCATTGATGTTCGCACCCTGACACAAACAGGGTGCAACGTGTGCCTTCGCCGTTAACTACATCAACCGGATAGTATTGGTGGAAGTTCATTCTCGCTCGCTTACATGTGCTTAACGCGACGTTTAACTTCTTCCTGCTTACCGTCGTTAAATGGTCGTGCATCCGGGCTGCCCAGGTAGCCACAAACGCGGCGGGTTACTGACACTTTGATCGAGTCATGGTTGCCACAGCTTGGGCATACAAAGCCTTTACTTGAACAGTCAAACTCGCCAGTGAAGCCACATTCGTAACACTCATCAATGGGTGTATTCGTGCCGTAGTATGGAACGCGCTCGTAACTGTAGTCCCAAACGTTTTCGAGTGCTTCCACGTTGTGCTGAATGTTCGGATATTCGCCGTAGCAGATGAAACCACCGTTCGCGATAGCTGGGTAAGCCATCTCGAAATCAATCTTATCGTAGGGGTTCACTTTCTTTTCAACATCCAAGTGGAAACTGTTGGTGTAGTAACCTTTGTCTGTCACGCCATTGACTACACCGAACTCTTTGGTGTCGATTTTACAGAAGCGGCTGCACAAGTTTTCACTTGGTGTGCTGTATAAGCTAAAGCCGTAACCTGTTTCATCTTTCCAGCTGTCTGTTGCCGCTTTCAAGTGTTTAACGATGTTCAGCGCTTTTTCGCGCAGTGCTTCTGAATCGTAAACGTGCTCTTCAACGCCATACAACGCGTTCATGGTCTCGTGAATACCGATGTAGCCAAGAGAAATAGAAGCACGGCCATTTTTGAAGATTTCGCTGACATCATCATCTGGGTTCAGGCGAACACCACACGCCCCTTCCATGTATAGGATTGGAGCAACACGGGCTTTCACGCCTTGAAGACGGGCAATACGGGTGTCCAGACCTTCACGGGCAACGCCTAAGACTTCATCCAATAATTTGTAGAAGGTTTCTTCACAACCATTTGCACGAATCGCGATACGCGGCAGGTTAATCGACACGACACCGATGTTATTGCGGCCTTCATGAATCAGTTCGCCATTTTCTTCATACGCAGACAAGAAGCTTCGACAACCCATCGGCGTTTTGAACGAACCTGTCACTTCAACCACTTTGTCAAAGTTCAGGATGTCTGGGTACATACGTTTTGACGCACATTCCAGCGCCAGCTTTTTAATGTCGTAGTTTGGTTCACCATCTTTTAGGTTCAGACCCGATTTCAGACTGAAAACCAGTTTCGGGAAAACTGCGGTTTTACGGTTCTTACCCAAACCTGCAATGCGGTTGCGCAAAATGGATTGTTGAATAAGACGCGCTGCCCAAGATTCACCCAAACCAAAACCGAAGGTAACAAACGGCGTTTGACCATTTGCGGTATGCAGAGTGTTCACTTCATATTCCAGCGATTGGAAAGCGTCGTAACATTCTTTCTCGGTACGCGCACGAGCATAACTTTCTGCGTCTGGAGTATCCCACTCACGTGCCACCATCAGATGTTTTTCATAGCTGATTTCAACGTAAGGAGCCAGGGTCTCATCAATGCGGTTAATTGTTGTGCCACCGTATATGTGGCTAGCGACTTGCGCGATAATTTGTGCTGTTACTGCTGTTGCGGTCTGGATGGATTTCGGTGTGTCGATTTCCGCATTACCCATCTTGAAACCATGCGTCAGCATGTTCTCAAGGTCAACGAGCATACAGTTGAACATTGGGAAGAATGGCGCGTAGTCCAGATCGTGATAGTGAATGTCACCTTGTTCGTGCGCGTGGACCACCGCTTTCGGCAGCATGTACTGCTTGGCGTAGTGCTTCGCGACAATGCCCGCCAGCAAGTCACGCTGAGTTGGGATGACCTTGCTGTCTTTATTCGCATTTTCGTTGAGGATGTCAGAGTTAGTTTGCTCAACCAAGCCACGAATTTCATGGTTCAGCCGGCTTTTCTTCTCTCGAATGCTATCTCGATCATGACGGTATTCAATGTATGCACGGGCAACCACCTTGTATGGCCCTGCCATCAGGTGGTTTTCCACGGCATCCTGAATTTGATTGATATCTACTTCATCGCTGCGCATGAACTGCGCGAGCACGCAATCCGCTACTGCTGCTGCATAGGCTTGATCCATGTCTTCTACTGCAAACGCCGCGCTCAGTACTGCATCCTGAATACGTTGGCGCTCGAACGGTACGCGGCCTCCATCGCGTTTGATGACAACAGGTTTCACAAATAGCTCCTCAACAAATCGGCCCTCTTTAACTGCAAGGGAAAAAAATCAGGTCGACCACTTTAGGGTCTCGTTGACACCAGTAAGTCGTCGTTAGGTCTGGGAAAGTAGCCAGCCATATCCGTGAAAAAGCGCGCCATTTAGCGTTAGTTGATCGAAATCGAACAAGGATCCAGCAAGATCAAATCGAATTACACGTAAATGTGAATGGCGTCAAGAAATACCAAATATGGGCGAATTCAAAGCCAGGACTACAATATGTGGTGTATTAGACCGTCGAGCTGAATACGATACTTTGATTTAGATCATGGCCCGAAGGGATGCGATTTTTATCTATTCGATTAGTGTGGGCAAACTTCAAGAAATGAAAAAAGACTGTCAAAATTTGCTACAGGCACCCCAAATTCTTTATGTTGTAAAAACTGTGGGATACCGTATGAACTACTATGCGCTTGAAGGCCTTGTATTTTCTGACCCACAACGCACCCATTTTAAGAACAAACACTTAGCAACTATTTAATGAATTCAGCAAAAACATCACGACACCCTATTTTATTCCAGCAGACGCTATGTTCATGGCTAGCTGTTATTGTGCCTTTGCTGTTTTTGCTCAAGGTTTCGAGCGCTTACGCAACCTTGTCTATAGCGACTTGGAACATGGAATGGTTGAGCGACAAAAACGACATCATTCAGAGTAAGCGAACGGAAGACGATTATTTGATGATGCAAACCGTATCTTCAGTCATTGATGCTGATCTTGTTGCGTTTCAGGAGGTCGATGGCGCAGCATCGCTTGAGAAAGTGCTTAACCCTGCCGACTACGAATTTTATTTCTCAGATCGCGCCAAGTACTTCAAGAAAAGCCGTGGTAGCCATCAGTTCACTGGCTGGGCAGTAAAGAAAGGCATCACGGTCATCGATCACAAGGATTATCAGCCGCTAGGTTTACCCACTTTCCTATCTAGGGGTGATTTGCGTTATGGTGCGTATATCGAAGTGGTACGCGAAAACCAGCCCTCGCTGCATCTGCTTTCCATTCACCTCAAATCGGGCTGCTTTGAAACGCCAGTTCGACGCAACAACAGCTGTAAAAAGCTCGCCAGACAAATAGAAGCACTGGGGATTTGGATTAATGCCCGCCTCAAACTCGGTCAGGAATTCGTTATCGCCGGTGATTTTAACCACTACATGAATGAAAAAAATGAGTGGGTCTGGGAACAGCTCGTGGACGAAGTCGGTGAAGAGAATATGGTGAAGCTCACCAAATACACAGACGCCAAATGTAAGGCGCGAAAATACAACTATCGAACCAAACGCTGGGAACATGTTGTCTATCGAAAACTCATTGACCACATTATCGCCAGCCCGGGTGCGTTACCTGAATCTTCGACGCCAAAAGCGCGCCAATACCAATACTCTTATCATGCAGTCGCGACATATCGCCTTTCAGATCACTGTCCTGTGATTGTCGACTTGTAAGTTGCCTGAACTTTCCCACAATGCCTTCTTTTTGCGACGCTTTTAAGTCGCTCTGACTTATTACTGACAAAACTCGCAACGCCCGCTTTTACAATGCGGTAAAACAAGAAAGATGGAACACCACAATGAAAGTTTACAAAGCACCTTTGCTTGCTGCTTCCCTACTCGTATCCCTACCTACCCTAGCTGCACCGGAATTGATCCCTGCCACCATGCTCGATTACGGGCACTATGAAAAAGTGGAAGAGGTAACCATTCATGGAGACATCAACGACAACATTGTCAATCTCGCAGAAAACAATCTGACGAACAATGACGCTGATCTGTTCGTGATTGACGAGATCAGTGAAGATATCGACCATAATATGTTGGTATTGGGTGTCTCTCTTTATAACGACCTTAACGATGGATTGGTGAAAGCGAAGTAAGATCCACACTGTCAGTCATCTCTTCATGTGCCGCGGTTTTTCTTAACTATCATTCGTTGTAGAATCTCGGCACGTGAAGGACAACAATAAAATACAATGATTACTGGCACTCTGAGCAAAATGAAAAGCACGCTGGATAACGGCGTCAACTATTCCCTTCCAGTCGGTGATACCGATATTTCTCTCAATTCACTGATCGGTAAATCACTCAAACTGACATACACTGGCAATATCTACTGTGACGCATGTGGCGCCAAAACCAACAAAAGCTTCAGCCAGGGTCACTGTTTCCCTTGCACCAAAAAGCTTGCGCGCTGTGACATGTGTATTCTGAAACCAGAAACCTGCCACTTTGCCGAAGGCACTTGTCGTGAGCCTGAGTGGGCAGAACAGTTCTGTATGACCGACCATATTGTTTACCTTTCGAATACTTCGGGTTTGAAGGTCGGTATTACCCGTGCCAACCAAATTCCGACCCGTTGGGTGGATCAAGGTGCAACTCAGGCATTGCCTATTCTGAAGGTGAAAAGCCGTCATCTATCAGGTCTGGTGGAAATTGCGATTGCAGAGTTTTTGGCGGATAAAACGAATTGGCGCGCAATGCTGAAAGGCGACAATGTTGAGTTGGATTTGCACGAAGAAGCGCGTCGACTGTTGCCTCAAATTGATGCCAAGATTTACAGCCTAAGACTGCAATATGGTTTTGACGCCGTTGAGCCGATTCAGAACGACATCATCGACATCAGCTTTCCTGTGACGGAACACCCAACCAAGATTACGTCATTGAACTTCGATAAAGATCCTGTGGTTTCAGGTGTGTTGAAAGGAATTAAAGGCCAGTATCTGATTTTCGATACCGGTGTGATTAATATCCGAAAGTTCACCAGCTACGAAGTGACTGCAGAATATTAAATATGCCCAAACATTTCCCCTTCCATCAGGAAGGGGGAACTTTCAAAACTACTTCAATGTTACTTTAAACTGCTTTCCACCCCAGCCATGCACGTTGTCATGAGCTTCTACATAAACCTCCTTAATATCTACTGGAATCTCTACACCAGAAAGGCTGCGTGTAAAAGGCTGCTCGTTGACATGGGGATGATGTAACACACGTGTACCCAACACTTCGCCCTCAGCGGTAACAACACGCCAAGCATCGGCATAGTGCTCCCAACCTTCATCGGCGTGTTCGACTGTGGCAGAAAAACGGTAAGACTCACCACTTTTAGTCGCCGTCGCGTTCACCACATCAGCCTTGCCAGCCCACACGGCTCCTGCAAAGAACATTAAACTTGCAGCGATCAGTCTTTTCATTTTTCCGTCCTTCTCTAGGGTCTAGCGTTTAATGGCGATCCCTGTCGCTTCTGACACTGCATTTAAGTTGTCTTCTGAGCCAAGTGACAAGCTCCAGTTCACTGTGCCGCCATTGGCAATCAACATACAGGGAGCGCCCAGCAAATTGATGTCGTCGGTCTGAGCCTGAAGTGTCATCTGGTTTTCCTGAAACTTCACCATTACTTCATGTATTGTCGCAATAACGCGGCCGCCGGGAATCGTAATCACCATGTTTATTTCCCTTTGTGCTGAAGAACAGCCATCGTCAAGCGACTTGTGCAAACTAAACGTCCCTGTTCATCAGTGATTTCAATCTGCCAGACTTGTGTCGTCGCGCCCATGTGAATCGCTTTGGCTTTGCCAGTGACATACCCAGAGCGAATTGCGCGAATATGGTTAGCGTTAATATCCAGACCGACGCAGTACTTGTTTTCTTCCACTGCCATATTGGCCGCCAGCGAGCCCAGAGTTTCTGCAAGAACCACTGACGCACCGCCATGTAACATACCTAACGGCTGATGGGTTCGGGAATCCACAGGCATGGTGCCCGTCAGGCTGTCATCACTGAACTCGGTGTAAACAATACCGAGATGTTCAACCAAGGTGTTTTTCGAGGTGGCATTCAAGCTTTCAAGCGAAATGGGTTTCTTCCAGATAGACAAAACAGTCCCCTTCGATGATTTTTTGGTTTTAGGTTGTTTTGGTATTATCTTTGTTGTCACTTTTCTATGCTACTGGCTTTTCTCGCAATCAGTGACATTTAAAGTCTTCTGACAGTCATACTTGTTTAATTCAGACCTATGGATCCTTTACTATATAGCCAGGATTATTAAGGGCTTAAGGAATAGCTTCATGAAGATCAACAAAATCAAATACACAGTCGCTGCAGCGCTGTTGAGTGCGTTGATTGCTGGTTGTACGACATCACCGACCGGTCGCAGCCAGTTTATTCTCGTTTCAGGTTCAGAGATGGCAACTCTTGGAGCGCAGTCTTTCTCTGAACTCAAGAAGAATGAAAAAGTCAGCACAGACAAGAAGACTAACCAATATGTTCAGTGCGTGACAGATGCCATTTTAGAAGTAACGCCTCCGCAGCCGGACTTTGATGAATGGGAAGTGGTGGTTTTTGATAGTGATCAGATCAATGCCTTCGCGCTCCCTGGTGGGAAAATTGGTGTATATACTGGTTTACTGAAAGTCGCGAGAACACAAGATCAACTCGCATCAGTTATCGGCCACGAAATCGGTCATGTTATGGCGAATCATGGTAGCGAGCGCGTTTCCAGCTCACTCGCTGCAAATAGCGCCTTACAAATCACCAGTATCGCTTTGGGCGCGTCGGGGACAGCGGATGCTGACCTTATTATGGCGGGATTGGGCCTTGGTGTGAACGTCGGCGTATTACTTCCATTTAGCCGTACCCACGAATCAGAATCGGATTTGATTGGTGTGCGATTGATGAACGAAGCGGGATTCAATCCCAACCAAAGCGTCGCTTTATGGCGTAATATGGCGAAAGCTTCTGATGGCGCTCCACCAGAGATTCTCTCCACTCACCCTTCACACGACACCCGAATTTCTGACTTGCAGACGGCCATCAATGAATTGCCTCCTCCGACCCGTAAAGCGCCGAACTGCGGCAGCCCGAATCTATTCGGCTAACGCTGTTTGATTGACTGGACATCAGAAACAAAAATGCCAGCGAGGACGCTGGCATTTTTCTATCTGGTGAGAGCTATTGAGAAGCCAAAGCTTCACCCGTTACGTCTGCCACCGAGATAAACATGTGCTGCGCTTCACCGCGCATGTTTACCATGGGGTTTAGTGTTACATTCTGGTACATGAAGCTCGCTTGGCCCGTTATCGGGCGAACGTTGCGGCAATGGAAAAGGTATGGGCGCTGCTTCCACACCACAAAGCTTCGGCACTTTAATTCAAACACTGGGCGGCATTTAGCGCGGAACCAACTTTCCGGTATTTCAGGGAAGACATCAAACAGTGACTGCCCTTTCACCTTGTTTGGGTGTTTTCCCGTGTGGTGAACC
Source organism: Grimontia kaedaensis (assembly GCF_023746615.1). Taxonomy (NCBI): domain Bacteria; kingdom Pseudomonadati; phylum Pseudomonadota; class Gammaproteobacteria; order Vibrionales; family Vibrionaceae; genus Grimontia; species Grimontia kaedaensis. The sequence continues at coordinate 971,996 of NZ_CP082276.1, forward strand.
ATAAATCCATTCCACATATGGATGTTGAAATCTCGGTCGACGACAATCAAACCCATGTCGATATTCTGAACCATATCGACCATCCAGTTGAATTGTTCAAATTCTGGTGAGTCAATCATGGTTACTCCTCGTCATCCATCAGGTAAGCCAGTTTCGCGTCTAGAAGTGGCAAGGACTCATCAACCAATAGCAGCAACAAATCACACTTGATGTTGGTGCCATCAATGGCGTAACTCACTTCGATTGTCACAGTACGCTTCCAAGTACCGTGCATATTTTCTGCCAGCTTATCGACAGATTGGTGTTGCCCAATAATGGCTGGATAGCTTTGGGCAAAAACTAAACCAGCTTGCTCACCAATACCTGAAAGGAACGCACTGATCAGCACGTTGCTGACATCGACGAGGACTTCGAGGTCATTATCGACACTACCATCATCCGGATAATCCAGAATACTCAGCAGGTCTTTCATCGAGGAATCCGAGATTAGCATCAAGGCTTCACCCGCTAGGCCTTCCCCACTGAACCCCTGACAAATTCCGTTCATGTTGTCGTTATTGGCGAGGTGCTTGATGGTCATAGTGAGTTCACTCACCTCAAGCACGTTCACCTGTGGAAGAGGCATGTGCACAAACACGTCAAAGTAACGTGCCAGCGAATCTGCCGCACGACCCATCGCCACGTTTACCACTTCCATATACATCTCACGGCGTCCAATTTTCATGTCCGCTGGTTGTTGAGCAGGCTTTGGTGAGGTAGAGGGCTCGTTGTTTTTAAAAGGTTGTAAAAGCTCAGTCAATTTTTCCTGACTGACAGGCTTCTGTACGAATGCTTTTGCGCCCAGAGAGATGACTCTCTCTTGCGCTTTTGGTTGTATATCGCCTGATACGACAAAGACGGGAACATTGATGCTGTTGGCTCGCATCACTTCCAGTGTTTCAAAACCATCCATTTCTGGCATGGTCAAATCAAGAAACATGACATCGAAACTGGAAGACTGAAGTTGCTCGATGGCGACTTTGCCATTTTCCGCGAACGTCACTTCTGCATTAACAAATGCTGGCAGCGACCGGGCAAGTTGCTTTCGTGCTAATGCAGAGTCGTCGGTGATTAATACTCGGGTTGTCAAAATCTCCACCCCTAAATCCGGCTGCGTATTCTATTGATTTGAACTGTTGTTGTAAGCAAGGCTACGAAATATAACGCAATTTTCAAGAAAATATGACCTTACTCCCATAAGCATAGTTGTTAAACAAGCCTATTGGTCTCTGTGGAAGTAATTTAATGTGATGGGGAGATGGATTGACCGAGCTTCGACTCCCCCATTTGGTCCTAAGGATGATCAGGAAGTGGCACATTACCAAATGCTGAAAGTTCCCTTTTCACTTTGTCGAGATCTGAGCTTAGGTGGTCAAATTGCTCAATCATCGCAGTGTTCTCTAGTTTCTGCGAATTAAAACTGTCGCAATCGCTTTGGGATACCTTGTTCCATGAGTTCCCTTTCTTGTATTCGGCACAGGCTTTTTGGCTTAGCTCTAACTTGTGTGCACCTTTGAGGATTTTCTCGTTCAGCTCACCAACCGCTTTTGTTAAACGGTAACGTTCTGCATACAAAACATCAGTATCCGTCACCCGCTTTTTCAGTTGTGCTATCGCGATGGATTGGGCTTCCATCGTCTTTTCCAACTGTCCGGTTTTACCTGCGTAAGCTTTTGCCTTCTGTCCTAACATCGCTTTAAGCGCCACAATTTCAGCATCTTTCTCTTCAATTTGTTTTGTGAGGGATTCAGCATGTTCAATCGCTTCGTCACCTTGGGTACCCAATTGAGCCAGTTGTTTCTGGGCATCTGCCAACACCAGCTGCACATCGGACAACGCAGCGTTTGCTTCCTCCAACTGTGACTTCATAACGTTTTCAATGGAAGACCAATGGTTCCAGGCAACTAGCCCACCTAAAAGCAAACCACCCGCGAACAGCAATGCACCTTTTTTATTTGTGCTTGTCATTGTTTGTTCCTTACAGCTGTCACTGCCTAATCCCAAAAAAATAACTGCCACCATGATAGCGCATGGTGGCAGTTATTAATGTTAGCTGAAGGAAAATTTTCTTTATATTTCTTTCACTTGCTCAAGGTTTGACCAAAGTGACGTCACCTTTTGGAATACAACAACATGCGAGTACAAGACCATCTTCTTTCTCACCCGGAAATAGAGCCGGCATATCCGGTTGTTCTACCTCACCTTCGACTAAACGAAGCTTACAGCATCCACATACGCCTGCGCGGCAGCTGTAATCGACATAGACACCTGCCTCTTCAGCTTGAACCAAAATTGGACGCTGATTTTCACCGCGGATAAACTCACCTTCGATATTAATGTTCACTTCCATCGCTGGCGCATCATTACCTACAGTTGGCGATGTGAAGAACTCCTGGTGGCGTTGGTTCTCAGGAACACCCAAGGCTTCAAGTAGGTTCATGGCGGACTCCATAAACCCTTCAGGGCCACAAACAAAGACTTCACGTTGAGGGAGTTTAGGCACTAATGCGAGATGCTCCTGGCTCAAGCGACCCGACATTCCCTGCCAATCATCTGAAGGCTGACTCAACAAAGTCATGACGTTGAAGCCAGCATGGGCAGCTTCAAGAGATTTAAGTTCTTCTGCAAATGGGATGTCTGCTTCCGTACTGCATAGGTGTAGAAAGACCACGTCATTAACTTCGTTATTATCCGCCAGAGCACGAAGCATCGACATCATTGGCGTGACACCACTACCGCCTGAAAGTAGCAGCAGTTTCTGTCGCTTGCCTGAATCATCACTCAGGTGGAATTGCCCCTCCGGCTGCTGTGCTTTGATTTTGTCGCCGGCTTTTAGGTTGTCGTGAAGCCAGTTAGACACTAATCCACCATCAACGCGCTTGACCGAAATCGATAGCTTATCCGGACGAGTTGGGGAAGAAGAAAGCGTATAGCGACGCTGGATGCGCTCACCATGAATATCCAATTCAATGGGAAGGTGTTGACCTGCTTTATATGCAGGTAAGGTGCCTTGCTGACTGGTAAACCAAAAAGTTTTAAAATCACGCGCGACGTCTTCGATCTCACTACATTTGAGATTTAGCTTTGGCGTGGTGTTATCTTCGTAGACTTCAGGTTCACGGTATTCAAGAACTTTGATTTCATCATCTGCGGAAATCAATCCTTCATTCAAGGCAACCAGATTCATCCCAAAATTCACGTTACCGTCTTTGTCGGTGCGGAACTGGCTCAGCGTAGTGATAGGCTCACCGTTCACACGGAATCGACCACTTTCTAAATCAAGCGTGGTGAACACACAGCGGCTGCATGGGCGGTCGACCTGAAACGTCACGCCACCAATGCGTATTTTTTCCCAGCGATCTTCTTCGAATGCATCACAGCCGGCCGCCACAATGTTAGTACGGAACTGGTCCATGATGTGTTTATCTGGGGAGCGTTCGTTCAACGCTTCCAAGGAGGCTTCTGAAATGACCAAAAGCGGATACCCATCAGCAAAGCTGACTTTGGTTTGAGCGCTTTGGGAAAAACGTGGGGAAGATTCTTCACCCGTAAACAACAACTGCTTGTTACCACCTAGCAAGTGGCTGAACCATGCATTGGCGGTAGATGTTGTAGAGTATCCTGCGAACTCGTCTTTCCAGACGCCCGTCTGCACTTCAACCATAGAGAATTGAGAGTACTTCAACACCAAAGGAGACATGGTGGGATGGGTCAACGTAATACCATTGGACTGAATAGCCACAGACACTTCAGTCAGCTTTGGTTCGGTGCGTCCGGTGACCATTTTCCCCGTGCTATCCGTCACCATAAAGCGGCGATCGAAGCTCAGGCCAATTTTTTCTACCCAAGCGTTGGAGAGCGAGATGCCTCCTGCCGATTTAACGGGAAATACATTTATCTGGCTGACTTTTGTGCTCACGCTGACTCCTTTCTTTTTATATGCATACCCAAACGACCTGAAGATGCTGGCGTTCAGAGGTCATCAATGCGTTCAATTCGAGGCAAATTTCGCGAGGAATAGTCATTCTATTTCCGTGGAATTTAACGAAGAAGTGGGCGCATTGAGGCCCTCCCTTTGGGCGAGTTGACTGACGCTGTGCTCTTTGTTGTTCCTTTTTGGTGGAGGTGACTACACCTACAAAGGAACGCCGCGATCACAACGCCAGTCAAACTCGCTGAATCCAGCATCTTCAGGTTGTTTGGGTATATACACCGACTCCGTATTTTACAGAATCGGCGTTTTATTGCTCCAACAAACTGTTCAGTAAGAGAAATGCTTCACTGATATCTTACTGAACTAACAGGCAACGCTTTTCCCTTCAGAAGCGATGATTTGAGCTAGTCGATCAGGTTCACTCACTAACGTCGGATACTTAAGATACAAATGATGCAAACAGGTCAGACATAGAGATATACAGTCATTAGTTTTCTCACGGATCTCCTCTGCATCCCACCACGCTTCGCCGGACAGGATGAGGTTCCAATCACGGGTCAGCATTTGAGCGACTTCAACGGCCTCTTGTGCATCGCCTTTGATCAACACGCTGACTGCCTGAGCAACGTTCTCGGCTTGAGAGCCTGCACCGAAAATATTCCGCAGTGCGAGGATCGCATCTAACAAGCCATCTAAACGATCGGGCTGTCTCGCCGCGCTAAATAGCCTTCCGAAAGCAAGTCGAATACCCGTTGAATCAGTATCTTCAAGCAAAAGGCTCCAGTTTTCCAAATCATCCAACACACTGTTAGTGACTGAAACCGGCTCTTCAGCCTCTTTGACCGTATCGACAATCTGTTTTGCCCCTTCCAAGGAGAAAGGGTCGATATGCCATGCCCATTCTGGCGCAACGAAAGGCGGAGTTTGCTCAAGGAAACACATCGCCATACATAAGGTAATGTTCAGCTCGGTAGCGACTTTGTCATTCTCCGCATCCATCACATCATCCGGCCATTCGTCATCTTCCAGCAAATCACCCACATTGATGGCGTAAGCAAAACCGGATTCCAACATAAAGCCGCTGTCTTTGCGTTTAGCCATCTGGCTCGGCAGTTGAAGTACATATTCAGCAATAGCCGGTGTGTAGCGGCGAATGGTTCCCCACTTGGTATCCAACGCATCGAAGTCAATTAACGCAGCATTGCGGAAGCCAACAAACAGCGGGATCTGGGCGACTTCGCCATCGGCCACACTTCGTGCGATTTCCAGCATCTCGAGGACCGTCTCGACGAAGATATCTGAGGAAATTGGCCCACGCACACGCATTAAGTCGTAGCTGTTAATCAATAACGCAGCGGGAAGCGAGGAAAGCGTGATCACGCCGCGCTTGCCTTTAGAATCCGCATAGTGACCGAAGGTTTCGCTCGGCTCGTTTCCAATGGTTTCAAAGACACGCTCAAACGAATGATCTTCAATGAAATGTCGATACAAGGTCTTGTGACCGGGCAGATTCATGATCGCCGCGCTCAAATGACCCGAAGCACGGTAAAACAGATGAGGACGAGCCCCTGCTTTTACCAGGAACAGCGGATAAAGCTCAGCCGCAACATTCGCCAAGCTGCGCGCGAGCGGATCTGTCGCATTAACTACCGGCGTTGCACCACCATTTTGGCGACGCCAGACAGAAAACATATGCTGACCATTCTGCAGCACGTGAGGCAAACGATGGAAAAAGGATTGTTCGATGTCACCCTGTGAAACCGCCACGGCACGCATTTGTCGGCACAGTTGAATGTAGGAAGACAGTGTGTCTTTTTGCTTGGCGTTCAGACGCGCCTGGTGTTGCAACACCAGCCTCGCATCCGCTTCAGAAACGTTCAGGATATAACTGACAACGCGATGCCCCATGGCTTTGACGAAATTCGGGATAGGTTCTTTCAACGGCATGTCACCCCCAGCGTCAATCTCTTCCGCTACACCCCATTTAGCGAGAGAGTCGTCTATCCAAACAGCGCTCACGAGAGGCTATTTGATCGTATCACCACGTGCTTTGAGAAAAGGCAGGCTGTTTGGACTTCTTATGCTTTAGTTATCGGCAGCGCGTTAAAAAAATATAGCAGCTACCCGACAAGATCTTTCGAGCCACTAGCCTGTTTCTTGAATTTCCGTTGTCAGTTGAGAGAGTTACCAGTGGCAATTTTTTTCAGCGCCGACCACACTTTTTCTCCCGATGGATGCAATCGTGACTGATACCGGTAAGCATAGTAGGCGACTTGCCGGACATGCTTCTTATCTCCCAACACGAACAAGCGGCCCTCTCTGATTTCATCTCGAATCGAAAAGTCCGGTAACCATGCCACTCCCTGACCTTTGAGGGCCTGAAGCTTTAACATGTCGACCATCGACGAAAGAAAGACAGTTTTTAGACTGTTCTCAGTGCGAAGGGAGTCAGTTTGTCGCCCCATGTAAGACGTCGGATTATAGGCCAGCCATGGTGTTGCTTCTTCAGATACGAGCGAAAATTTTGGCAACCCTTTTTCGTTAGGCGCTGTGACGGGTAGCAAATCAGCATGACCGACCTGAATGTAATCAAATGGCGGTAATTTCAGGTGTTCGTTCTCAAACGCCAATAACAAGTCACACTCGCCTTGTTGAAGTGCGTCCACGGCTTCATCCACGTTCATGGCATCAACACTTAGCATAGGCTGTATTTCGGGCGTAAAGGCTTGCTGAATCGCGAGCGTCATATCCAAAGCCAGCGAATGGGCAGAAGCAATGCGCACTACGCTGCCATCTGAGTAATTGAGAGCGGATATCTGGCTGATCCCCTCTTCCATCTGATGAACCAGAGTTCTCGCGGTAACCCGGAATATTCGACCACTGGCTGTTAATGCAACGGGGGTTTGAGTGCGGTCAATCAGTTCAGCGCCGACAGACTGTTCAAGCATACGAATGCGACGCGAGAAAGCGGGCTGGGTAATATTTCTAAGCCCTGCTGCCGTCGAAAAATTCCGTGTTTCTGCCAATGCCAGAAAATCTTCCAGCCACTTACTTTCGATATTCACGCCAACTTCTCTTACTTTGCTTCTGTCCCTATCGGCATTTTAATTTCATAGGCAAAGCTTAAGTCGATACATATCACATTATTCTAAGTTTTTGATAACCAATCGGCATGGGCGAATCACAAACGGCATTTTTCCGTCAGGCCCAACCCACCTATAGTGAAAACATCACCTTAGGACTTCATGCTGCACGCAAGGGCGTGCCGGAGAAAAGGAATAAAATGAACATCCCAGCCCCTTACCTTCTTATGCTCGGCGAAAGCCATGACCCTCTTGCGATTAAAACTGCCCGCGGAATCCACTACTGGCGACCAGAGAAATGTCTGGGTCAATTACGTTTGAACGATGGTGTACCTTCACTTGGCCTTCTGGATATGGATGCAAAAACTGCATACGCGCAAGGCGCCAAAACCTTTGTACTGGGTACAGCAAACGCGGGCGGCGTATTGGCCGAACACTGGATCCCGATGATTGTTGAAGCGATTGAACTAGGTATGCATGTCGCCTCTGGATTGCACCAACGTTTGGCGGATGTGCCAGCTATTGCTGACGCGGCAGAAAAAGCGGGCGTTCAGCTGTTCGACTTGCGCCACTACGCTGAAAAACTGGATGTCGGGAATGGTAAGAAACGCTCTGGTCGACGTCTGCTTACTATCGGCACCGACTGTTCCGTCGGCAAAATGTTCACCACCTTGGCGCTCGAAAAAGCGATGAAAGCGCGCGACATGAAAGCCACTTTCTGCGCAACAGGGCAAACAGGCATTTTGGTGGAAGGTAAAGGTATTGCAGTAGATGCAGTGATCTCAGACTTTATCGCAGGTGCAACGGAAGCGTTATCGCCAGCATGCGACGCCGATGAATGGCAATTGATTGAAGGTCAGGGCTCTCTGCTCAACCCTGCATTTTCCGGTGTCACTATGGGTCTACTGCATGGTTCCCAGCCTGATGCATTGGTCCTCTGTCACGAAGCCAATCGTCCGCACACCCGCCATATGCCTCATATGCCAATGCCAGCAGTCGAAGACATTATGGAGCTTGGCTTGAGATTAGCAAAACTCACCAATCCTAATCCTCGCTTTGTTGGCATGGCAATTAACACCTCTGCACTTAGCGAAGAGGACGCCAAGGTCTATCTTAAAGAGATGGAAGAAAAGCATGGATTGCCAGCCACGGATCCGGTTCGATTCGGTGTAGAAAACATCGTCGATCATCTGGTCACCAGTTACGAGGGTTAAGATGCAGATAAACGCACAGATAGCCACATACAAACTAAAGCGCCCCTTTACGATTTCTCGTGGCAGCCGAACTCTAGCGGAAGTGATTCAAGTGACCATCGAGAAAGATGGCAAAAAAGGGACGGGTGAATGTTCGCCAACTGGACGTTATGGGGAATCCTTTGACAGCGTCTTAGCACAGATTGATTCTGTGAAAGGAAAAGCCTTTGACCGTTCACAATTAAAAGCGCTTTTGCCTGCAGGTGCAGCCCGCAATGCCTTAGATTGTGCGCTCTGGGATCTGGAATCAGACAACTTCCCTGATGGATTTTCGTTGCCAGAGCGTATTCAGACAGCAATGACCGTTTCCATTGCTTCACCGCAAGAAATGGGCGAAGAGGCTAGACGTTATGTGGAGCAAGGCGCAACGCTTATCAAGGTAAAATTAAACGGTGATGATGTGTTTGAGCGACTTTCAGCGGTTAGAGCTGCTGCTCCGGATACCACATTGATTGTCGATGCCAATGAAGCTTGGGGGGATCTGGATATCGAAGCGACGATTCAACAAATCGCACCGCTAAATATCGCCATGGTTGAACAGCCCTTACCTGCCGCTGAAGACGAAGTTTTGCGCCATGTTTCCAGCCCAATTCCACTTTGTGCCGATGAGAGCTGTCATACCGCAGATGATGTCGACAGCTTGATCGGCAAATACCAAATGGTGAATATCAAATTAGACAAAACTGGCGGTTTGACGGCAGCGTTCGAATTGGAACAAGCAGCGCGTGCCAAAGGAATGCAAGTGATGGTCGGTTGTATGCTTGGAAGTTCTGTCGCCATGCGCGCAGCACTTCCAGTCGCAGCTACCGCGGTATTGGTCGATCTCGATGGTGCGTTCCTGATCAGTGATGATGTTCAGGGCGGCTTAAACTACCAAAACGGTAATATTGTCCTGTAGTCATATTCTTAGCTCACAAAGAGGATGAAACGCTTTCATTGCGTTTCATCCTTTTTTGTTGCTTTGGATCGGGTCACAAAAATAGACACCTAAATTGCGACAAATTGTTAACAGCCATCTTGACCACCTACATACCGACCACTATTCTAGCGTACATGTGTACGCTGGAATTTTGCGGTATTTAACATGGAATCAAATAACACAAATAAACCACCGATCATTTGGCTGAATGTCTCGGTATTTGTCGTCACTTTTGCGATAGCGATAATTGGTACGCCACTTTGGGCTTACTATCATGGCTTCGATTGGGCCCAAATCGCGATGCTCCTCGTCGCCTTTACCTTTAGCGGTATGTCAATCACAGCGGGTTACCACAGACTCTGGTCTCATAAAACCTATGAAGCCCACCCTATTCTTAAATTCATTTTTGCTCTTGGCGGCGCTTATGCTGTTCAAAACAGCATCCTTCACTGGTCTTCTGACCATCGCGTGCACCACCGTCATGTCGATGACAATGACACCGACCCATACTCCGCCAAGCGCGGCTTTTGGTATTCACACATCGGATGGATGCTCCGTGAATATCAAAAACACCGCTACTCCGATTACAGCAACTGCCGTGACCTGCAAAAAGACAAGATCGTCATGTGGCAGCACAAGTATTACCTGCCATTGGTCATTGCCACCAACTTCGGTATTCCTATTGCCTTTGGTCTGATTCACGGTGATTTGTGGGGCGCTATCATCCTAATTGGTTTCACCCGTTTGGTGTTGAACCATCACTGTACTTTCTTTATTAATTCTCTGGCACACATCTGGGGTAAACAACCTTACACAGAGAAAAACACAGCGCGTGACAACGGTATTCTGGCATTCCTGACTTTCGGTGAGGGCTACCATAATTTCCACCACATCTTTGAAAATGACTACCGCAATGGCATCTACTGGTGGCAGTTTGATCCAACAAAGTGGCTGATTAAATCAAGCAGCTGGCTTGGATTGACGAAAAAGCTTCGTATCACCCCGCCAGATCGCATTGAAAAAGCGAAGGCAAGAATGATGCTGAAAACCATTCAAGCACGTTTGAGCCTGACGCCAAATGCAACTCACCGCTTGCAGATTGTTGAGCAAGAATATGAGGCACTGGTATCTCGCATGAGTGAATACTATGAAGCCAAGAAGCGACTGCTTGACCTGAAAAAGCAGAACCTGCTGAAGAAGTACGAGCGAGCCATTCTGGTGCAGCAATTGCAGATCCTGAAAGCAGACTTTCAGAAGCAGAAGCGCAATTGGATGACGCTTACCGCATCTTACGCCTAACCGGCCAATGAGACTATCTACGCAAAAGGGCAGAGAAATCTGCCCTTTTCGTTTTTTAAACGACAGCCTCTTCGCACCCATTTTGCGAGCATATGGGATTCACCTTGTTGAAAGCACAAAAGGCAAACATCCGCAGCGCTGTTATGACAAACTTTCAGATGGAACGCGCTGAAGAGAAAGGAAACTGAACTTGGAAATACGACAAGCAACGCCATTTGATATCGAAGAGATATTCGACATCTATCAACAAATTGCCCAATCACACTTTGATAACGCACCGAATGCATTTAATCCTCCCTCACAAGAAGACAAACGTTTTTTGCTTTCCAAAATCCATGATGATGCCTGGTGGTTTGCCGTGGCCGAATCTGAAGGCAAGATCATCGGATATACCATGGCAAGGCTGGACAAAAATGAGACCGTTCCATTTCTCGCCAACACACTTATTTGCCGCCTGAACACCATTGTGGTTGACCAAAATATTCAAACCAAAGGTGTTGGACGTGCACTTATCGATGCTTGTAAAAAGTGGGCGGAACAGAATGGTGCTGTTGAAGTGCGCTTGGAAGTGATGTCATTCAATGAAAAAGCCGTTGGTTTCTATGAGCATATCGGATTTGAGAAACTTTCCCACACCATGTGCCTATCTCTCTAACGCTCACGAAAAAGCCGGAGAATTTCTTCAACTCTCCGGCTTTATTTTTCTTTAACTGATTGCTTAGTTGCGCGGCGCTCTTATCAGAACGGCTGGCAGCATCAGCGTCAATAACCAAAGAGGCATTGAACCACCACCACCGCTGGTGCTTTGGGTTAGCGGTATTGTTGTGTCAGGTGCGTAGTCAGAGCCTAAGTTAAAAATATCTGTTGTGAAAGTCACGTTAGGCTTCTGATAACCCAACATTTTTTTATCAATCCAATCGTAGAAAGTTGATATTTGCGCGAATCCATCGGCGTAATCAACTAAACCGCATCCATATTTCGAGGTGTAACTAACCACACCAACCGCTACATAGCCTCGGTCCGTATCCGATACTGCTGATGGGTCTTGCCAAATTAGTGGACCACCAGAATCTCCCTGACAAACACCTGTTGAACGTTCACTGTTTGCGCAAATGAACGAATCATGTCTGCCATAAGTGTCGTTGCCATAACAGCTGAAGTCTTCCTTACCAGTCATCAGTGTGTACTGTAAGAATCGGCTACCCTTTTCTTCAGTCGCCACTCTTCCCCAACCCGATACAAATAGATTCTCTCTTTCCGCCACTGCAAATTGGGCTTCTAAATCAATCTGGGTAGTTTGGGTTGCGATAGCAATAGGAGAAGCCGTGGTCGCGATGTCTGAGGCAAGATGAATCAACGCAATATCTGATGTTAACCACTTATCATCGTAGTCTGGGTGGATATCGATTTTAGAAACCGCAGAGATATTTTCATCAGGAATGTACGCAACATCTTCATAGCCAGTGACGACACTTAATGTTGACGTGCTGACATCAATCACGCAGTGTGCAGCGGTTAAAACATGACGCTGGCTGATAATGATACCACCGCAGAATTTACCTGAATCGTCGATGAGTGCTGCCTGCCATGGCACATCGCCAATCTGCACATAAGCCCCATCAACGATAGCGGGTGCAGGCACATTTTCTGCCGCAATCGCGGTTTCCAAGAAAGAAGTGCTAGCTAAAATGCCGCCCAACACTTTTACAGACCAACTATTAATCACAAGCACCTCAAATCTCCACACTATTTAATGAGTTCGAAGATATCCTGCAGGCAAGTCTGGGTCGTATCCTCTTGGAAAAGACGCGGCGAAATTCTCAATATTCGATTTTTAGTGAGAACACTTTACTTTGGTTCTATGCGCCAAGTAGCCAGACCTTTAGTGCTCTCTCCCTTCATCAAACTGCGGCAATTTATCGGTAATGTCATACCATTGCGCTTTGAATTTCTTGAAAATATGTGCATCAGGCTTGAGTGGAATATCACTTTCCAGCGTGCCAAGCGTAAACTCAACTAAGCTACCGTCACTGTTAGAAGCCTCAAACAGCAAGCTGAATCCGCAGTTTTCACAGAGGGTTCTTTTGGTGCCATTTTCCGCCACATAGACTTTCAGCTTGTCCTTACCTTGGGTGAACCTGAAATTCTCCGCTTTGGCTTCACCAAAAGTGGCGAATGCGGCACCATGAAATTTTCGACACATTGAACAATGGCAATGCCCCATATGTGGTTCGATATGACCAACTTCATATTGGATTTGGCCCCAAAGACACTAGCCTTTGTAGCTTGAAGGCTTTGACATCGTAAACTCCTTTTACTGGTGAGTTATCACCCTACCCTAGCCCCAACTGAACTAATAATAGAAATGGGCACCTCACAGGGTGCCCATTTTGCTTTTCATAGTTAACGTTTACAGATAACTCAATTCAGTTGCTTTCCCTTTAAAGATTCTATAAATCATGAAGGTATAAAGCAGGATCATTGGCATCACGATGGCCGCTCCCACACCCACTATCATAAGGGTTGCAGGTGCACTCGCTGCTTCACTCGCAGTCATGATTCCTGGCACTACATCAGGAAAGAAGCTGTAAGCCAATCCGAGAAAGCTAAGCGCAAAAATTAGGCTAACGCCGAAGAAAGGCCATCTTGCTCCCAAGTCATCTTTCACTGGCACCTGACGCAAGTAACGGTCAACGAGGAAAATAATCGACATCACCACCAACGGTACAGGCGCCAGTAATAGCATTTCAGGGAAGCTGAACCAGCGCGCGGCGACTTGTTGATTGACTAGCGGATTGACGATACTGACCGCTGCAATACCCAACGCCGCTAACCAACCTGCACGTCGTGACCATTTGGCTGCCCTGATCTGCAATTCACCTTCGGTTTTTAACACCAGCCAAGCACCGCCGATATAAACATAGGCTGCGGTCACACAGAATGCACTCAATACCGCGAAGCCATATGCTGAAACAGAATCCTCAAAGCCCATGATATAGCGACCCATCATGTAGCCTTGGGAAAGCGAAGCGATCAGTGAGCCTGCTTTAAAGCAGAGGTCCCAGTTGTCTTTTCTGTCAGCCTTTGCCTTGGCACGGAAGTCAAACGCTACCCCGCGCATGATCAGGGCAATCAGCATAAACGCCGTAGGCAAATAGAGCTCGGTCAGAATTAGACTGTGAGCGGTTGGGAAGGCAATCAGCAAAATGCCAACCGCCAATACCAGCCAGGTTTCGTTTGCATCCCAGAAAGGGCCAATGGATGCAATCATACGGTCACGGTGCGCTTCATTGTTTGAAGGCAGTAATATTCCCACACCAAGGTCATAGCCATCTAAAATCGCGTACATGAACGCGGAGAATCCAAGGAGCAGCAGATAAATTTCCGGTAAATAGTCCATCATGCGCAGGCCTCCTTAAGGTTTTTGTTTGGCTCAGTTGATTCAGCGTTCAGTCCTTTCCTTGCGAGATAGAAGAGCGTGCGAATATAGGCAACGAGTAAGACCGCATAAACAACCAGATACATCACCAGTGATAACACGACATTACTGCTAGAAACCGTTGTAACGGCATCCGAAGTACGAAGTACACCATTAACCAGCCAAGGTTGGCGTCCAATCTCAGTCACATACCAACCTGCTAAGGTGGCAACCCAACCAGAGAAAGTCATTGCCACCAATACATAGAGGTAGGGTTTCGGAAGTTCGCGCTTCTTCAATATTTTGAATGCGCCATAACCCGCAACCACAAGCATCAGAACGCCAACACCAACCATGATCCTGAAACCATAAAACAGCGGAGACACTGGCGGATGGTCCTCAAAATCATTCAATCCCACCAATTCACCATTCAGGTCATGTGTCAGAATCAGGCTCGCCAACTTCGGAATCCCAACGTCCAAATCGTTAGAACGGGTTTCTTCATTGGGCACAGCAAACAAAAGCAAGGGCGCACCATTTTGTGTTTCCCAGACGCCTTCCATCGCCGCAATCTTTTCCGGTTGATGCTCAAGCGTATTTAGCCCATGCAAATCGCCCACGAATATCTGAATTGGGATAAGCCCTGCAGCTGCTAATACAGAAACTTTCAATCCGTTTCGGGCAGGTTTGTGGTCTGGTTTTTTCAGGTATTGGTAGGCGCTGATGCCAGCAATCAAAAAGCTTGCCGTCAAACCCGATGCCAACAATGTGTGTGCGAGGCGATATGGCATAGACGGATTGAATATCACTTCCTTCCAGCTGGTGACGTGAACAATACCATCAATCAACTCATAGCCCGCTGGTGTGTGCATCCAACTGTTGAGTACCAAAATCCAGAAGGCCGACAACGTTGTACCGATGGCCACGAGGAAAGTCGCCAGCGTATGTACCCATTCGGCAACGCGGTTACGTCCAAACAACATGACGCCGAGGAAAGTTGCTTCCATGAAGAAGGCAGTCATTACCTCGTAACCGAGTAACGGCCCTGCCACATTGCCGACTTGCTCCATAAAGCCCGGCCAGTTAGTGCCAAACTGGAAGCTCATGGTAATACCCGAAACCACACCAAGCGCAAAAGTCAGTGCGAATACTTTGACCCAGAAGTAATAAAGATCCAGCCAAGCCGAATCTTGAGTTCGGTTAAAACGGAGTTTAAAAAACACCAACATCCAGCCCAAGGCGATGGTGATGGTCGGGAAGAGTATGTGGAAACTAATGTTCGCAGCGAATTGTATTCGCGAGAGCAGAAGGGTTTCTAACATCGTTGTACCTCAATCATAAACAACTCAAAAAATGGGTTTTGAAAACACGTTCAAACAGAAGAAATGAGGTGTTTGGTGTGATGCCTAAAGGCCTTGATAATTGATCTATATCAATTTTCTTTTAGGGTACGAAAGAAGGATAAAGTGAGGATCTACGTCGAATTGTATAGAAATATTAAGGGTTAACATCGGCACAACAAACAAATTACATACCCGTGATTTACGTGCTGCTGGACAGCGATTTCAGGGAGGCGTAAGGTTTTGCTCCCATTACTCAAATGGCTAAAAAACCGACTCGCATGGATGCAATGAAACAGATTATTGAGCAGGTAAAGCAGGAGCTTCCTCTCTACGAATCCGATACGTTTGTTTGCGGTCCTGAAGGTACCTTTATTGATTGTCCGAAGAAGCGGCTGGAAATGGTGGGCTCAGGACTGAGTTATTGGGAATCAGCAATGCCCCGAGGCATCACACCGCAATTCGACGAACTTCACCGGTTTGGGAAAATGTGCACCAGCGTCCGCCGTGGTTTGGTCCGTAACAACATCATTGCGGCATGAAACCTTTAAAACTACAGGCCTAGGAGCGGCAATTTTCTTCTCGATTGATAAGTAAACGCCGCTTCAATGCAAACCCTCAAAGCTTTATCCGGAAGAGGCTGATTTAATGGGAACGAGAGTTCGCGGTTTCCAGAATAACTGAATGCCTCTGGCATCAATTCTCGCAGCGTTTCGACCATCAAACTCTGACAATGAAAGTAAATGGAGACCGATTCTGGCGCTTTGGCCTTCCAATCGAACCGCAGTGGCGTTCCGCCTTTTACAGCATAACTCGGTTCACCCCATTTCAGACTTTCATCAACACTGACACCACTTTGTGTCGCTACGGCGAAAATCAATTCCCGAAGCTGCAGCAATCTTGATTGTGCTGGCTCAGGGTAACTTTCAAACTTTGCCTGTATCTCTTTCTTCATCGTGCTGAATTCCGTTTCTGATCAAAAAGCCCGGCTTTTAACCGGGCGTGATAACTACTCTGCGATGAAAGACAGTAGAATTTCTTCGAGCTCATCCCAAGGCAAGGGCTCTTTGTCGATGACTTCGACACGGGACTCAACGCCTTGCAAACTGATTGGACTGACTGTCACCATCTGGTTCACAACGTTAAATGCAAACATGCCATCATCGGTGTTCATCACGGCTTTTACTCGCTCCGCATTCAAGTTCGCAAACAGGCCATAAAGCGAATCGAACGGAAAAACCGTGTTTGGCTCGAACACCCAGCCGCAGCTGACATAGCCCTGCCCTTTGTTTTCTTTACGACGGTATTTTTCACCAGGTTCCAGTTCAAACGGAGTCATCTCATCATCATCGTGCGAGTGATGATGTCCAAATTGCGCATTACGATCAATGCGTGGCAAGGATAACCATTCAGGATTGAGTTGTCCTTGTTCAACATAACCGGAAGCTAGTTTAGCGATTTCAGCGCTCTGCACGTAATTGTCGAAAGCTTCGAGATCTTCAGGTGAACTAAGATCGGCTTTGTTTGCCACCACAACATCAGCCAGTGCCAACTGATCGCGAAAGTTCTGGTTCTCAGTGTAACGAACATCTGCGAAGTTACGCGGATCAACTAACGTAATCGTCGCGTTGAGTTCTATATAGTTTTCGTAATGCTCCGAGAGTAACTTACCGATAATGTCTTTCGGGTGACCCAAACCGGTCGGTTCAATCAGCAAACGATCTGGATTTTGAGCGAGCAACGCATTGATGCCAATAGCCATAGGTAAACCCGCCACACAGCACATGCAACCGCCAGGAACCTCTTTCACCATCGCGCCCTGCTCACTAAGGAAAGCACCATCAACGCCCACTTCACCAAACTCATTCACGAGCACAGCCCAGTTTTCATTTTCTGGCTTTTGTTTGAGCAGATTGAGAATGGCAGTTGTCTTACCTACACCGAGGAAACCGGTGATGATATTGGTCGGGACTTTTTTGGTTAGCTTGTCGGCCATGGAAATTCCTATCAGTACACTGATCATTGTCAGGCTGAGCAGTGTATCAATCCAGCAGAGATACGAAAGTACAAATTCCTTATTACTGCCATGAATACAGTGTATTCACTTACATTATGTAAATGTTTTGCATGATTTTTAATCAAACAGTCTCTACCTATATCACTAAAAGGCACACACGATTGGTGCTCTGGTTGCTAGCTGTTAATCTCAAAGTAATAGACGAGAAAACTGACTCTATTTAGGAGGAAGGAATGTTAAATACCAGCACTGCAAAAGCAGTGATTGACCATGCCCTGTTCTTGGGTGCGGATTTTGCGGAGTTGTTCGTAGAGCGACACCATTCGGGGAGCGTAGAGTTACTTTCAGGCGAAGTGGATAAAGTGAATTCAGGTATCGATTTTGGTATCGGTATCCGCCTTTTCTTTGGTCACAAAGTACTTTACGGCTATACCAACAGCCAAGATGAAGAGAAACTCAAACAAGTCACTTCACTTCTCTGTGCCAAGGATAAGCGAGACCAGATCGCACAAGCTGGCGCATTGAATTTCACACAGCGTGATGACCGCCACCCTGTGAGCATGCCTTTCTCCGCAAACAATCATGTCGAAGAGAAAATTGCATTCCTCAAACGTGTTGATGCGAAAGCCCGAGCGCAGAGCGACAAGATCTCTCAGATCATTGGTCGTATCGCACAACGTGAACAGCAGATCGAAATCTTCAACTCCACAGGACTGCACGTTCAGGACACCCGCCACTACATCCGAATCGCATCTTCGGTCGTTGCTACTCATGGCAACGAACAATCTACCGGATATGAAGCACCGGGAATGCTCTCTGGCTGGGAATTTAATTCTCAAATTGACCCAGAAGAGTTAGGTGAAATGGCAGCCAAACAGGCGCTGATTAAACTCGGCGCGGACGCCTGTCCTTCTGGTGAAATGCCGGTTGTAATTGGTAACGGTTTTGGCGGCGTGATTTTCCATGAAGCTTGTGGCCACCTGTTGGAAACAACATCTGTCGCTAAGAAAGCGTCAGTTTTCCACGACAAAATGGGCGAGATGATTGCTCACCCGGCAGTTAGCGCGGTTGATGATGGGTTGATGAAAAATGAATGGGGTTCTATCAACATTGACGATGAAGGCATGGAGACCCAACACACACAACTGATTAAAGACGGCAAACTGACGAGCTTTATGGTCGACCATATGGGTAGCCTGAAAACCGGGTTTGAACGCACGGGCTCTGGTCGTCGTGAATCCTACAAATATGCCCCTACCTCCCGTATGCGTAACACCTTCATTGAACCGGGTGACGCGTCATTTGATGACATGATCAGCGGCGTAGAGCGTGGTATCTATGCGAAGAAGATGGGTGGTGGTTCTGTTCAGCCCGGAACCGGTGAGTTTAACTTTGCGGTTCAGGAGGCCTATCTGATTGAAGACGGCAAAGTGACCAAGCCCCTAAAATCCGCAACCCTGATCAGTACCGGCCCTAAAGTACTGAAAGAAATCAGCATGGTGGGTAAAGACTTTGCACTTGCTGCCGGCATGTGTGGTTCTGTGAGCGGCTCCGTCCCCACTACGGTTGGACAACCCGCGCTTAAAGTCGACAACATTCTGGTAGGAGGCGGTAACTAATGAGCGACCAAAAAACATTAGAAATCGCCATCGAGCAGGTGCTTGAACTGGCTCAGAAAAGCGGTGCACAAGCTGATGTGATTGCATCCAGCAACGAGAGCTTTAGCCTGAAGGCTGACCAAGGCGAATTGTCCGAATATAAAGTGACAGCAAGTCAGGTCATCGGTGTTCGAGTAATTAAAGACGAACATGTCGCTATCAGCTACTCTGAATCCCTTGAGCCGGAAAACCTGGCGCAAATGGTCGATCAGGCGCTGACCAATGCCAGCTTTACCAAGAAAGATCCGCTCCAGAAAATTCATGCAGAAGGTCTAAACATCAGCACGGATTATCCGGAAATCTATCAGCAGGACGATGCAACGCCCGAGCAGAAGATAGAGTTGGCTTTGTCGCTTGAAGGAAAAATCCGTGAAAAACCATTGGCAAAAGGCGCGCCTTACAATGGTTACAGTGAAAACAGTGGTATCACCCTGCTGGGTAACACCCTCGGCACCCGCTGTTTCCATCAATCTCGTTCACTGAGCTGTTATACCGCCGCGTTGATTGACCACAACGACAAGCAAGCGATGCACGTTGCTGCGTCTGTTGCCCGCACCTTTGATGGCCTGACATCAGAAAAGGTCATCAACAATGCCTACGACATGGCTGAAGCCCTGTTGGAAGGCACGCCAATTGCGACTGGCCAATACTCGGTCATTTTCGAGCAAGACAGCCTGAATGAGGTGCTGGGTGCTTTTGGTAGTGTGTTCTCTGGTGAATCGGCAAAACGTGGTATCAATCCGTGGCGCGATAAAATTGGCCAGCAAGTCGCAAGTCCGCTGTTGAGTTTCAGGGATGTGGCTTACATGCCTGGCGGCCATGCTATCAAGTCATTCGATGGTGAAGGCTTTGCAACAAGTGACACGCCACTGATAGAAAATGGTGAGCTGGTTGGTCTGCTGCATAACTCAGCCACTGCCGCACACTTCGGCGTTGCGCACACCGCGAATGCAGGCCGTTCACCAAAAGGCACCTTGAGCGTCAGTTCTCGCCACGACGTGATTGGGGCTGGCACCAGCAGTGAAGCCGAAGTCACCGCAGGTGAATACCTTGAGCTGGTTGACCTCCAAGGCGTTCACTCTGGTGCAGATGCTATCAGCGGTGATTTCTCGTTTGGAGCAAGCGGATTCCTTTGCCAAGATGGTAAGCGAATCCAACCTGTACGAGGAATCACAGTCGCGGGTAACTTCTATAACATGATTAAAGAAGTGGAAGCGGTTGGTAGTACCGTGGTGCCGAATTATGCCGGACAGTTCTACTCTCCACTGATTCGCTTCGCGCGACTGAATATTGCCGGTAAGTGATACTCTCAATCAGTTAGATTGGAAATGCCCCGTTTATCGGGGCTTTTTTCTCATATCGACAATCATCGTTATTCTCAAATTGATGCATTATTTCTCGCCTTTCAAGTTGTAACACCTAGTCCATTGATTTAAAAAACAATTAATTCAGGCATTGTTTTTGCTGAGTCATCTAAAGATTTCACTTTGGAGGCTAGGTATGTTGTTGAGAAAAATGCTGATCACTGGAGGGTGCATCTTCACCACTTGCACTTACGCATTGACCGCAGAAGATTTGGTTTTTGAATCAGGTGCTGATTCAAGCAACTACTCTGCACTGGGTAAGCCAAATGATGTTTACTCGATAGCTGACCAACTTCCGCAAGATACACTAGACAACGTGTACTCCATGCTCCCTGAAGGCACTGTCGTTAATCCTGATTTTATCGACAGCGGTAAATATTCCAGTATCGATATCGATGACGAGCTGGACGGAGCTGCATACGCTACGGCGCGGGTCACTTTTCTTAATGAAGGTGCCGGTTACCTGAATGTGCTTGGCTATTTTGTCTTCGATACCGCAAACCCTCCAGCCTCGATAGATGATATCGACACACATATGATTATCTTTCCAAACGCCTCCAAACCCAATCAGGGTGAGCTTTTGGAAGGCGATACGATCGATCTGAACGTGCAACTTAATGCGGGTCAAACTCTGGGGTTCTTTATTCTATCCAATGCCTGGGGTTGGGGCTGGGGTTACAACAGTGTTCCTTATCTGGGCAAATGGGGAACACCGTTTTACAGCTACCCAGACCTGAACCCTGAAACAACATCTGATTGGCGCAGACATAACGTGGCCTTTATCGACACGCAAAATGACTTCCTCGTGTTGGCGTTTGAAGATATTAAGCGCCCTCAAGGCGACAATGATTTCAACGACCTCATTTTTACAGTCGAAATAACGCCATTCCAGGCAATCGATGGGGTTAACCCAGATGGTTCAACCGATTCAAAATATGAAGTTCTGACACAAAACAACAACCCTGAAATCACAGTTACCTCGGTCTATCCGAGCTCGAATGGCTACGCCACCATCGCTTTTGAAGATAACTGGCCGTTTAAAGGGGATTATGACTTCAATGATGTCGTTATGCGTTACAGAATCACTGAAACGATGAACGGGCAACGCGAATTGAAGAGCTTCTCTGCGGATTACACCCTACAAGCAATGGGAGCAGGCTATGCAAACGGTTTTGCTCTGCATTTGCCTAACGTCGATCCTTCGAATATTGCTTCAGTATCGTTGACGCGCAATGGACAAGCCGTCTCCCATACGGTGCAACAAGCTAACCCAGGCGAAACGGTTCTTATCATTTCGGAGAATGTCAGAGAGGATGTGGAGAATCTCGGTGTACTTTCTGAGGGTTGTCCGTTCTACCGGACTCAAACCGCGTGTTTAGATTCGCAAACGAGCAAACTGGACTACCAACTTAACGTCGAACTCACGACACCTGTAGCGCGTGCTGTCGTCGGCTATCCACCTTACGATCCATTTATATTTGCCACCGACGGTATTTATCACGGTGACTTTACCGATACGCCACCCGGAATCAGTTGGCAGCTGCATCTCAAACAATTTTCCGGCACCAGCGATATGAACAATGCCTTTTTCAACACAAACGACGACAACTCCGGTGGCGCAGAATCATTCCTGACCAGTAACAATATGCCGTGGGCCATCAATATCAGGGACGAATGGAGTCACCCAACAGAGAATACCGACATTAGCCACGCTTTCACCACATTTGCAGATTGGGTGACAAGCAGCGGCGAATCGGACAAAAGCTGGTATTCAGCGGCGACTTCCGGAAAAGTCATCGCACCATTGGCGGATGAGGAGTAATGAGATGAATACGATAATCAAAAGTCTTACGCTGTTTACCCTGCCGGTGTTTCTGATCGCCTGTGGAGGTGGCGGAGGTGGCGGAGATACTTCCGGCGGCAGTGGCGGTTCAGGTAGCACAGATATCTCAAGCTCTTCACCGACAACATCGTTAGTCAATACTGAAGATATCGTTGCACCTCGTGCTTTCAAATTTTGTATTGGTGACGCCATCCAATTAAGTGTGAATTACAGTGGCTCAACATCAGGGGCTCTGCATGTTTACTCTCACGCAGATTACGTTCACACCAACGGCGACGTAGATGTTGACCCATTGTCCCGATTGACGACGATTTATCCCGACCTGACAACAAGCGTTGATATCGAAATTAATGGTAATTGGGAACAGATATACGCCAGATGGGTACCAATGAGCAGCTCAGAGCCAGAGCAAACCTTTGTTGTCACCCTCAACCAAGCAAGCGGTGCTTATGTCATCTCATTCTAACTAAATCGTTTTATCTCAAGCAGCTATAATCATAAGAGCCCTTACTTTAAGGGCTCTTTTTTAGGGAATATCGATGCAACAACCCATACTAAGTACATCTCGATTAACGCTCAGAAACCTTAACGAGAAAGATGCAGGCTTTATCAACCGACTCTATAACACTGATGGTTTTCTTCAGTTTATTGGAGACAAAAATATTCGCAGTCCCATAGACGCTGCTGTTTACCTTCGTTCGACGCTGCTGCCTATGCACAATGTCCCCCTAATGGGTCTATTAGCCGTGCAGCTCAAAAACCATGAGCCCATTGGCGTATGCGGATTGATTGACAGAGATAACCTTGACGGAATCGATTTGGGATTTGGATTTTTCCCGGAATATCACGGACAGGGGTATGCAAAAGAAGCAGCAATGGCTGTGTTAGAAATGGCGAAAGATTCACTGGCATTGACAGAAGTGGTAGCCATAACACTTGAAACTAATAAAAGTTGCTTGAAACTACTCAAAAACCTCGGATTCCAAAAAGCGAAAGCTGCGCATCCTGAACCCGAAGTCATGCTTTTGAAATTGAAGTTATAGCAACAGATCTTCTTCAATGCGGATAAACTGGTCAACGCTGTTTATCAATGAATTAGCAGTCAGCATCGGCACACCGAACACAATCGCTTCTTTACTGTAGCGCTCGCGCACTTTATTCATCAGCAAGTCAAAATCGCCATCGCCGGAAAGCAGGATAATGGTATCTACCTCGGGTGCCATTTCCATCACATCTATTGCAATGCCGACGTCCCAATCTCCTTTGGTACTGCCATCACTGCGTTGAATGTAGGGCTTAAGCTTCACTTCAAAACCGATATGACGCAGAGCATCCTGGAACTTTATTTGCTGATCATCATCGCGACGGATGGCATAGGCGTTAGCAACCACCACGTCTCCCATGTACTGCAGCTGCTGCCAAAGTTTTCGATAGTTAAACTGGCGGCCATAGGCCTGGCGGGTGGTGTAATAGATATTTTGTACATCTGCGAATACAGCGATTTTCTTCAAAGGAAGTTCCGGTGTGCTTATTGAGGGACGGGAAGAGAATAGCACACCGGATGTGAAAAAATCAGAAGATACCTAGATATAGCGCCCATAGTGCTGAAGCTATCAACACTGAGAAAGTCAACAACATACCGTAAACACGAAATTTTAGAGGCTCACTGGGTTGGCTCACCGCATAAGCGTGGAGCAATCGACCAGCAAATAAGGCAATACCGAGCACATGAAGATACTGGCTTTGCTGATCTAGCTGAAGTTCCACCATCAACATCAGCAACAAAGTGAACGGTACGTACTCTGCAAAGTTACTGTGAGCGCGTATCGCTTTCTTCAATAACTTTTCATCGCCATCACCCAAGGCCACTTTATATTCTCTACGGAACTTAATGACCCTCATTGCCAAGTAAATAAACACCATGCAAAGCAGCGCAGCATAGATAGGTGTGGTCATGAGTTTCCCTTCCCGATGACTAATTTAAACAAGCGGCCGAGCCACTTTAGAGAATGCTTCTTTCAGTGGATCGCTTTTCAAAACACGACCATGCCCTAACCCTTCCGTTTCCACCAAAGTGACATGGTCATAGATTGTCGCTTCTTTTGACACTCCAAATGGCGCGAAACGGTCACCTTTGTCATGAACAATCACAACGGGAGATTGGCGCTTACCCAGCTTAACGAAGGGGTCGATATCTTCAATGCGGACATTGTATTCCTGCCCAACAGAAGCGATCACTTCTTTAAACAGCTTCATTGAGTAACCAGAAGCTTCGATAGTGCCAAAAAGGTTGTCCCAATATTTGAGTACCGGTGCCACCAGAATAATCGGTTTACCTTGGAGCGATGGATGCTCACTTTCCAACAAGGTTGCACCTCCCATTGAGTGTGCCACCACACCTTCTATTTTTTCCTGCTGGTTGAGAATACCATCCAAAGCGTTGAGAAAAGCAGGAATGCTCCCCTCTTTGCCTTCACTCTTACCGTGTCCTGGATGGTCATAAGCCAATGCGGTAAAACCCGCTTCTACGATATGCTCCATCAAAGGAAAGAACTGGTTTGAAGAACCTGACCAGCCGTGCGTGAGCACCCAAGTTGGGCCAGAACCCAACTTATAGGTCATCATGTTACCCTGCTTGGTTGGAACGGCTTCTATGACCATTCCTTCTGGCACAGGGTTGGTTTCCCGCCCTTTTGCAGGTGTAAGAAATAAACGACGCGCCGTTTTAAGTGCATGCTTAGGCGCAATTTTGTGATGAAGCCGACTCGCAACGCTCAATGCGCCACGTTTAAAGCTGAACCGGTTGTTATTGCCAAAGTAGATTTTGCTACTCATGGATGTCCCTCTTAGTTTTCGAACGGTCGTGCTATTTTCATTCCAAGAAAAAGCAGACTCAGTATTTGTCTGCTTCCACTGTTTATTTTCTAACTTTATTGAACAGGCCATCAATACCTGTCCAGAACTTCTGCGCCCCTTCAGATTCCAATTTCAGGGTTCTGAACAAATGGCTACTCAGGTACAAACCATAGAGTTCATATACGGTTTGCCAGCAATCCAAATCTTCACGAAACTCGCCAGATTCAATGCCTTTCTCGAACTGAATGTGTAGATAGTTTAGCCACTTTTTTATCGTCCCTTCTAGTGCCTGCTGCATAGGATCTGCATCATCATGGCTTTCACGCCATGCATCCAGAAACATGCAGCTTCCTTGGAAGGAGCTGTTCCAAGTCAGCCAATTGTCCAGCATGTGGCGGATCTTCGCTTCAATGCTCGGATGTGAAGCTTCTCTGCAAGGCACAATAATACGAGCAGTGAAACACTCCCCAGCAAACATCACTACAGCAGCCTGTAAATTGCTCCGCGAGTTAAAATGTGCAAACAGCCCGCTTTTCGACATACCCACCCGTTTGGCTAATTCGCCAATGGTGAGGCTTTCCAACCCTTCATGACTCGCCATTTCGAAGGCAGTGCTCAGTATCTGTTCCCGCGTCTGCTTTTTCTTGCTCATTCTATAATTCTCAAACTTCTCATTTAAAAATAGCACGAACGTTCGATTTATCAATTCAAGATAAGACTGGTCAGAGTAGTATCATGAGACCTCGTTCTTGGCATCTCTATCGCATAAAACCTTTTCTTGGACCAGTAAGATCCTCTCCGACGAAATCCCGAAGCTTTAGTCTTGGCGTCATCAGTTCAAACATTTACGCCGGCCTAACTCATGCAAATCCGGAAAGTCATTCTTTCTTTTAATACTAATAAAATCAGAAGGTTGATTAATCTGATATTCAGACTATTTACTAAGGCTTAACCCTTAATAAACGTGACGAGATTAACACTTTCCTGTCAACGTGACTTACCGTCAACGCATTCATGAGGAAAACACAAATGAAAAAGACTCTTGCTACAGCTCTACTCATGCTCGCTGCTTCACCTTTTTTCGCGGCCAATGCTGACATTACTGTGGTTCCCGTTTCCGGTGGCGCTTTTGTCACAGCGACTCAATATGGCCAGCCACTTGAAGGCACTAAAGTGAGTCAAACTCGCACGATAGAGCGCAGAGAGTAGACAGAGACGCCCACAGTGATAAATCTGCTGTGGGCGTTTTCCAAATTATTACCAATAAAGTACTACTCCCACTTCCATTCTTTTTTCATCTAAGGCAGGAAATTCCCCAAAATATATTTCAACATGTATCTGTTAAATTTTAGAAGTATCTAACCAAGATCTGTGTTCCTTGGATCTTAATCTCAAATATTGTCCAGAATTCCATCAAAACAGTCATGTCATCCATAAGTCGAATCTAATTTCCATATTAATCGTAGATGAATTATTTCTACCTTCAGATAACTATTTATCATGAAAAATTTACCTTAACCCTCTATTCCGTTTCACCCCTGAGACATCACAACTCATCAGAACTGGCATTATCTCGCTCCACGTGAAAGCGGTTTCATCACGTTAAACGCTTCAATCAACACAAGAATAAGGAAAAAGCAACTATGACAAATATCATTCATGGAACCGAGAACGACGACATTATTGACGGCACAGACGGTGTCGATTTTATCTATGGTCATGGCGGCAATGACTATATCGAAGGTTGGGATGGCACAGACTACATCTACGGCGGTGACGGTGATGACACTGTTATCGGTGGTGATGGAACAGATGAAGTTCACGGCGATGCGGGTAATGACTGGGTGCGTGGCGGCCTATTGAACGACAACCTATTTGGCGATTCTGGCGATGACCGCGTTGAAGGTTTCGATGGTGACGACAACCTGTATGGTGGTACTGGGAATGACACCCTCTATGGCGGTAAAGGTAAAGATAACCTTTATGGTGGTGACGGGAATGATCGAGCTCGCGGCAACGAAGGTGATGACTTTGTAAGCGGTGGCTTTGGCGATGATGTGTTATTCGGTAACACCGGTAATGACGTTCTAGAAGGCGATGAAGGCAACGACGTACTTTGGGGCAATGAAGGCACTGATCAGCTGGATGGTGGCTTAGGTAACGATAAACTATTCGGTGGCGAAGATAATGACCTGCTTTCCGGCTTTGACGGCGACGATCTTCTCGAGGGCGGAGACGGCAAAGACGAAATCTATGGGGGTCGCGACAATGATTATCTGGACGGCGGCAATGGGGATGACATGCTGAATGGAGGCTATGGGAACGACGAGCTCCATGGCGGTCTTGGCAACGACGAAATGTATGGTCGTGGCGACGACGATCAGGTCTTTGGCGGTGCGGGTAACGATTATGTCAGTGGTGGCCTTGGCAATGACTTTGTGAACGGTGGCTCTGGTAACGACACTATTCTCGGTGAAGAAGGCGATGACAATCTGATTGGCCTTGAGGGTAACGATACCATTTATGGTGGTCTTGGCAACGATTTCATCGATGGTCACACTGAAGACGACCTCCTTTACGGCTGGTCTGGTAATGACACTATCCGAGGAGGCCTGGGTAACGACAAACTGTTCGGTGAAGCAGGTAACGACAAGCTTTACGGCCATGACGGACTGGATCGCCTAAATGGCGGTGGCGGTGACGACTATCTGGATGGCGGCATGGGTCGTGACATCCTGACTGGTGGCGCTGGCCGTGACACCTTCTTCTTCAATAACAGCAGTGAAAACGACATCATTCTCGATTTCAATGGTAACTTGGACACTATTGCGATTCAGAAGACGCTGGCGACACGCATGTCAGACATCAACATTCGCCAATCTGGTGAAGACGTTGTCATGACATTTGATAAAGCGCCAACCAAGATCGTGCTGGATAAGTTCAGCGCAACCGATCTGGATGCATCTATGTTTGATTTCGTATAAGGTTGAAAACCCAAAAGCGGAGGTTTCCCCTCCGCTTTTCTCTTTTACCGCTAGATACTTTCTCAGTCGATAACATCCGGTTTCTTGTCTGGTTTTGCGTAGCTTAGTCGCCCTAACCTATTGGTAACGTGGTAGCTATCAAGCCCTGAAACAGCAACTGTTTCTAACGCTTCAATGTCGATATAGCCATCGTTCGCTATCACATCGTCTTCTACCAGCACGTTATTGATTTCACCTATCACCAGCACTGTGCCATTGATTTCCAGTGTCTGCGATTCTCGCAATAGTAATGAATATTTGAGTCGACTCTCTGCGACAAAGGGAGCTTTCACTCCATCTAACCATTCAGGCGTCAGCCCAGCTTCCGTAAATTCCGAAACCAACTGTTCGTAACGGGCAGATGTTTGATGGGACTGTTTCCAGATATCAGCATTGACCTGGTTGATCGTGTACTCACCGAGTTCAAGTATGTTTTCTAGTGTGTCACGGGTGACGGTATGAGGGCGCATGATCATGCCTACCAAAGGCGGGTTGGCCCCAATGTGGAAAACCGAACTGACTATCGCGAGATTGTGATTACCCTTTCCATCGGTTGTGCCGATAAGATTTGCACTTTTGAATCCAGAGAGACTGTTAATCAGTTTGGCACGATATCTGTCTTCGAGCTGCCCTAACTCTTCGTTGTTGAAAT
Source organism: Grimontia kaedaensis (assembly GCF_023746615.1). NCBI lineage: Bacteria > Pseudomonadati > Pseudomonadota > Gammaproteobacteria > Vibrionales > Vibrionaceae > Grimontia > Grimontia kaedaensis. The sequence continues at coordinate 1,000,694 of NZ_CP082276.1, forward strand.
GCATGATGACCTCTTTTTGCCATAGTTGCTTTCCAATACCAGAATAACGCCCATTTCGATCAATTATTGCATCTCCAGAATTGAGCCTACCGTTATTAACCCCATATTAACTCATAATCATGTAGGCACTGGATTTATGGACAAAATCTCTCACTTTCACCGACCACTCAGTGAAAGCTCTCAATAACAACAAAACATTCTGAAATTTACTGATTCTTATTGATTTTCCGGCTGTGTATCATGAAAGATAAACTGATGGTTTTGGCCTATCTCTGATTACGATCCACCTGTCCCAACTCGCTAAATGATAGCGATACTCTGATCCGTATCAGCAACTAACAAAAATGCTCTCTAATATGGAGGATATTTCTCTATCTCACATCATTGTTACTGACCATACTTTCGCTGGTATCTCGGCAACATACTCTCATTGCCAATAATGCCACCTTGGTGGACATAGAGCAGCGTCTTGTCCTTGTTTTCCGGTAACCACTCGCTCAGGCATCGCCACATCAATGGGTCGTACAATAAATCAAATTCAACGCCAGTCTGTTGCAGCAGCCTTTTCCACGTTTGGTAATCGTGAAGGTACAACTTTCCAAAATGATGCTTTGACGGCGCTTCTAAAACCGTTGGAAAGCACGACTCGCCCAGTTCTTCAAACTGCTGAACCAAATAGTCTTTCCCACCGACACAAGGGCATGTCAGTACTTCAATACCATGAGCTTTAAGATGCTTGTATAGAAATAGTGCGGTAGTGCCCGTTCCTGACGGCAACGCCACACAAACACTGTTCTCCTGTCTGGATTGCATCCAGCTAAGGATCTCTTGCGCCAGCTTCGCGACACCCTGCTCTGCTATCGGGGAACGCCCTCCCTCCGGAACATACAAATATCCTTCACCAAGCCTGTTAGCTTGAATGTAGTCGTGAGGATGAATTGGCTCATCAGTTAACTCCGAAACCGCAATCACTTCCGCGCCCAGTTCCAACGCTATCCGATAATTTCCAACGGGACTATCTTTCAACCAATCAGGGATTCGATCAACATAAAACTCCAATTGCCAGCCTTTGATATTGGCCAACGCTGCAAGCGATAACAGCGAGTTCGCCTGCGGCGAGCCGTAACCAATCAGACGGGTAATTTTCTTTTCTTCCAGTTCCAATAGCGCCATCAATTTGCGCGCTTTGTTACCTGAAAAATGTGGGTGCAACTGGTCGTCTCGTTTAAGAAAGAAGGAAAAGCCTTCAAAGCAATGTTGCGTAACGGGTGTTTGAGAAAGTTTCATTGATGCTGAATTTGTTTGGTGAAGGCTTCATCATACCTCAGTTTGCCCTTGCTATACCTGACACTTCTTACGAATGAACACCTTCCATCTAAACCGCAGCGATAAAATGCTTACCAAAACAAACGTCGAACGAAGTGAAAAAGGAGTATTCGATGGTAAACGCTATGAGTAGCTATTCTACCGTTCCGTTGCGACTGCTCAGTCTACTCAAATAGGGAGAACTTCTCCCCCTTACATCTTACTGTTCCAAATTAATGCCTACTCTTTTTGTCTTCCTTACAAATAAATACCATATAATCTTGACAATATTCGCTTTCACTCGTAGCACTTTCAAAAATTAACTTGATCAGTTTCAAAGTAGCCAAATAAATATCAATGCAATCAATCTCTAAGACTACTATCAAAATGAAACCAAACAGGGTGTTCAATAAAAAGGTGACAATATGTTCAGGTTCGTTTTTGCAATATTGCTAGGTTTTATTTCGTTCCAAAGTTCAGCAGATGACCGAAAGTTAGAATTCATTCTCAAAGATGGACAGCAGGTACTCTTTGAGAAAACAGTAGGCATTGATCAGATGCAAGCATCAGCAGCTCAGCGCTCACTGTCGTTTCAGTCTCCCGTTTACAACAAGCCAATGACCTACGAAGCTCTATCCTTTAAAGATGTTGCAAGTCTGGCAGGCGTTGACTTCAGCAAAGTAGAAGAGATCAAGTTTGTAGCATTAGATGGATTTGTGGCAACTTGGACCAAAGGCACAACGAAAAGCCCGTTGGTCGTGGTGACTGGCGAGCAAGGTACTGAAGGAAAGTTCACCGACATTGGTGAAGGCAAAGAAACGCTCAATCCTGGACCTTTTTACGTCATGACAACAGACCCAAAAGAATACAATAATTGGATATGGCCTTTTCAGGTTTATAAGATAGCATTCAATTATCAAGCACCAAAGCCAGATTATTATCCTACGGGTGCAGAAGATCTGCCAATTATTATGGCGGGATACAATGCATTCAAATCAACATGTATTTCATGTCATTCAATTAACTTAGAGGGCGGTGATATAGGCCCGGAATTAAATATCCCTAAAAACATTACAGAGTATAGGGATATTGAATATTTAAAGGCATTTATTAAGAACCCGAACTCATATCGGGCCAAATCTAGAATGCTGAAGTTTGAACACCTATCTGACCAGCAATTGAATGAGCTCATCGAATATATGGCTTATATGGGCTCTTTGAAAATGCTTGATAAGATTAACGAGTAAAACCAAAAGAGCCGACCACGTGTCGGCTCTTAACTTCAGGTAGTTTGACTTACACCTTACAACCATACTCGTCACACCCATAGCGATCATCGACAGCCTTACCGTCCTGGCGACGAGTGCTCACAGTCTCACTTGCTGCCTCAGCGTTTGCTCTTTCTTCCAGCAATGAACCAATGAGCCCACCCACCTGCAAATCGCTCAGCATACCAAAATGGTTTACCCTGAGTTTTCCATGCTGATCCAGAATGAGAAGCGTCGGCGTTCCACCAAACTGATAACGGTCCATGGTCTTTGGGATTGGGTTGTACTCACTCGGTTGATCAATCGCTACGGGAAACTTAATACGATATTCATGGATAAACGCTCGCAATGCATCAGGGGTCATCACATCGTGATGCTCAAAAACAGAATGCAGACCAATGACCTGAACGCCTAAGTCTGAGAATGTGCTCTGAATGTTCTTTGCCAGTGGCAGTCCATGAGAAATACAACCAGGGCACAGCATTTGAAATACATAGATGACAACGACTTTCCCCAGATATTCATTAAGTTCGATGGGTCGCTCCGTATTCAACCATTCACTAGCGGTCAGCTTGAAAGTCTGACCGGATAATACACTCGACATATCTTCCTCTCATCAATATTGGTTTCGATACGAAACTAATATATCTTTCTACAGATACTCACGTCAAGTTTACTTTGGTTGTCCGATATCTCAGGAGTATCATTCTCGCGCAGCAACTTCAGTGAAAAAGACCATGAACTATTTCGAGTCCCCTTTTGTCGGTAAGCCCATCGCCGAGCAGATTACCAATCCAAATATTATCGTAGGCAGACATAGTTACTACTCGGGTTATTACCATGGGCACAACTTTGATGACTGCGCCCGTTACCTGATACATAACCGCGACGATGTCGACAAACTGATTATCGGTAACTTCTGCTCCGTAGGCTCCGGCGCTGTATTTATGATGGCGGGCAACCAAGGTCACAGATCGGACTGGGTCAGTACCTTCCCCTTTTTCTATCAGGACAATGAGAACTTTGCCGGTGCCGAAGACGGTTTCAGCCGTGCGGGAGATACTGTGATTGGTAATGATGTGTGGATAGGTTCAGAAGCCATGATTATGGCAGGCGTGAACATTGGAGACGGCGCCATCATCGCCAGCCGTGCTTTGGTGACGAAAGACGTCGCACCTTACGAAGTGGTGGGCTCTAACCCTGCTAAACACATCAAATTCCGGTTCGGTGAGGCTGAAATTCAAATGCTACTAGAAATGCAGTGGTGGAACTGGAGCGATGAACAACTGAAGGGCTGTATGGATTTGATCTGCTCTTCAGAGATTGAGGGGCTATACAAATACTGGCAGACAAGTGTTTCCGAGTAGACTTTTAATGCGTTAGGGCGACAAGTCGCCCTTATATCTCCATCCCTTCCCTACCTATTTCCATCCAATCAGGGATATCGTTATCCATTAACCAACAATCAAGCTCATGGCCGATATGAGTGATGATGAGTTCTTTCGGTTGCAGCTTTTCATAAACCTGGCGAGCTACTTCAACGTTCCCATGGTTTGATCCCTCATGTTCAGGCGGAAACGAACAATCAAGAATCAACGCGTCCAATTGAGTTAGTGAGGCAAGGAAATCAAGTGTTTGGGCTGGTAACCCGTCGGTATCAGTCAGATACGCGATACTCTTTGGCCCATATTCCAGCAGGTAACCCACTGTCGGCCTGGAGTGTTTAAGTTGAAGCGGGGTGACGCGAAGCCCATTAATATTCACCACATCGCCATGATTCATCTCTGGCAGGAACCTGAGGCAACCTGAGTGCTTGAGAAGATCCGCGCAGCCTTGTTCGTCGTCCGGACACCACACAGGAATAGGAGAGGGCTTGCCCCATCTCAAATGAAAAAGCCCTTGTACATGATCAACGTGGAAATGGGTCAGCAGGAAGCCATGGTAAGTACCCGCAGGAAAACGTTCATGTAAATCCATCAGGCCTGCATCAATTAATAATCTCTCCCGGGCGCTTCCTTTTCCCCATTCTACCATGGCAGAACAGGGTTTTCGTTCAAATGCAGTGTGTTCTATGGCTCTTTGACATGCGGCACATTCACATCCATACAGGGGAACCCCCCCTGCCGCCCCTGTTCCTAGCAAGGTCACTCGTAACATTAGTTCTTCCATGCACAAAAAAGTTGGGTCTCTACCCAACTTTATACCCTTCAAATTATGACAGTCAGTGGCGCTTCTCTACTGCTTCAAGAAAGGCTTCGGCACTTTGCTGAAAGTAAGGAAAATACTGCCTGATTTTCTCTTCCGGCCAATCCCACCAGCATAGGCGTTCCAGCTTTTTCGCGGTTTCTATATTTTCAAACCTTGGCCGCAACGTCTTCGCTGGATTACCAACCACAATGGTATAGCTTTCCACATTTTTGGTGACCACACTGCCTGCGCCGATAATCGCACCATCTCCGACGCTGACGCCGGGGAGGATTATTGCACCATGCCCAATCCAGACATCATTCCCAATCGTTACACGGTTTTCCGCCCGCCAGTTAAATACCTCTGCATCCTTGCCCGAGCCGCCCTCTTGGAGATCTTCCATTCCATATTTTCCAGGTCGATAGGTAAAGTGATGCAAAGTCGGACGCCACCAAGGGTGGTTGCCAGGATTAATTCGAACCTTTGAAGCAATCGATGTGAACTTACCAATTTCAGTATTCGCCACTTCACTGTCGGGACCACTATAGCTGAAGTCTTGCAGTGCAACATGTTCCAATAGTGTACGTTCGCCGACTTCAGTCCATCGCCCGAGCACCGAGTCAGTTACCACAGCATCGCGACAAATTGTTGTCTCTTCATGCAAAGTGCGATTTGTGTCAATGTGATGCTCATCCATGGTGATTGCCTCCGTTTTCCTTACAGAGTGCGATATCTAATTGACCAGCAAACTGAGCGACGGTGTCTTCAAGTTTCCCGCTGTTGTTGAGATGAATCGCATCGGCCGGGCGCACTTCATCATACTGAATGGCGCGTTCCAATCGCCGCGCAATGTCTTCTACGCTTTCTCTGCCACGGGCTTCAAGGCGTTCTCTAAGTGCATCAGGGTTGACTGAGATCCATACGACTTCCAGCTGTTCTCCAAATACCCCTCTGGCAAAGGGCAGATACGCGCGAGAACCATTCACCATCACATCCATGCCCGACGCCAACCAAGTTTCCACTTCACGCCCCACCCCATAGCGAAGTCCGTTCGCTCGCCAGTGCATCGAAAACAGTTCTTGCTTGATACGAAGATCAAATTCGTCATCCGACAAGGCAACGTGGTTTTCACTGCCAGCCGAAGCGGGTCGTGTAATGTATCGATGTGCCACCATCAACTTGTGGCAGAAGCGCTCTCTGGCGGCATTGATCAGCGAATCTTTCCCTGCCCCAGAAGCACCAAGCACGTAAAACAGCTTTGCCATTTTCATCTCCTGTTTTAGAACACGCGACGCCCCTGACGCCAAACCTGCTGCACATAAGGCTGCTCGTAATGATGCTCCACCAGTAACAAATCTGCCCGCATTCCCTCTTTGATGATGCCGCGATCTGAAAGACTAAGCGCCGACGCTGGGTTACGTGTCGCCAGGCAAGTCGCCGAGGCCAGATCCAGTGCATTGCGGTCATCATCTGCAAGACGGAAAACCGCATCCAACAAACTGCCAGGGAAATAATCAGACGATAATGCATCTAACACGCCCAACGACGCCAGCTCATGCGCTGCTACATTGCCTGAGTGCGAGCCACCACGAACGACGTTGGGTGCCCCCATCATGACTTTCAGACCAAGTTCGTGGGAGCGTTGTGCCGCTTCAACGGTAGTAGGGAATTCCGCCAACACCAGTCCCAATGCACGGGATTCTTCAACATGGGCACGGGTCGCATCGTCGTGGCTTGCAAGAGGGATATTTTTCTCATGGCAAAGGCTCGCAATCGCTCGTCGGTTTAGGTCTGACCATATCGCGGACTTTTCACGCTGGTCCTGTTCGAATGCGGCCATCTCTTCGTCATTGAGGTTGTATTTACCCTGATAGTACTCGTAATACTTGATGAGATTCACGAACTGACGCTGACCCGGAGAGTGGTCCATCAGGGACACCATATGAGTCTGATCCAAGTCGAGATAAAGCTTAGCTAAATCAACCGTCGTCTCATGGGGCAACTCACAACGGATATGAACAAAATGCTCAGCGCGATTCAGACCTCTTTCGCCACTTTGAACAATGGTATTAATCATCTTGTCGAGGTTATCCTGACGATGACCACCATCGCGCACATCACCGACTGCAATCGCATCCAAAACCGTTGTGATACCGGCTCCGATAAGTTGAGCATCATGCGCTGCCATGGCCGAGAATGCAGGCCAGCTGACCTTTGGTCGCGGCGTGAAGTACTTTTCCAGATTGTCGGTATGCAGCTCAATTAGCCCAGGCATCAACCATCCTTGATTGCCATCTACTGCTCCTGGCTGATAGCTGGGCGAATCAGACATGGCGCGAATAATGCCGTTCTCAACTTCTAACGAGCCATTAACGACTTCGTCTTCCAACACCAGTTGAACATTGGTAATGATCATTGTCGCTTCCTTCCCTCAAGCCAGTTTCAATGTAGCGGTTGAAATGTCGTAGAACTTATCTGCCACTTGCTGGCGAACATATTCGTCGTGGAATATGCCAACAATCGCGGCGCCCCGTTGCTTAGCTTCCAGAATGAGTTCAATCACGACATCACGGTTCTTCTCATCCAGTGATGCCGTCGGTTCATCCAGCAACAGAATAGGTGATTCAACGATAAATCCGCGGGCAATGTTCACTCGTTGCTGTTCACCACCAGAAAATGTCGCGGGTGCCAAATGCCATAGGTGTTCAGGCACGTTGAGTCGTTTCAACAAAATCCCGGCCTTTTGCTGTGATGTTACTTTGCATTCCCCTTGTTCCACCAAAGGTTGCGCAACTACATCCAGTGCACTGATTCGGGGAATAACACGCAGAAACTGGCTCACCCAACCCAAGGTGTTTTTGCGAACATCCAGAATGTCGCCGGGCAGCGCACTGGCAATATCCACCCAATGCTCGCCTTGCGTTGTATTTTGGTGTCGTACCTTAATTTCGCCGTTATCGACAAGGTAATTCGCATATAGCGCGCGGAGTAAAGTACTCTTCCCTGCACCCGAACGACCCAGCAGTACAACGCATTCCCCTTTGTCGACAGAGAAGCTAGAGTCGGCAAGCACGGAGAGCTTCGCACTGCCTTGATTGTGAAGAACGAAAGTCTTACTGACATTCGACACGCTTAACATGGTTGTGTTTGTCATGGTCTTCCCTAACCCTGCAAGACGGATGATACGAGCAACTGTGTGTAAGGATGTTGCGGATCGTCGAGCACCTGATCGGTCAGCCCGGTTTCGACAATTCGACTCTCTTTCATCACCACCAATCGGTGAGCCAGTAATCTCGCGACAGCCAAATCATGGGTCACAATGACCACAGACAGCCCTAACTCCGTAACGAGATTTCGAATCAAATCCAGCAGCCGTGCCTGCACAGACACATCAAGCCCGCCTGTCGGTTCATCCATAAAGATGAGTCTCGGATTCGTCACCAGATTGCGGGCAATTTGCAGTCTCTGCTGCATACCGCCGGAGAAAGTGATTGGCATATCGTCGATTCGGTCTTTAGGAATCTCCACCTGAGAAAGCCAGTCCAACGCTTGCTCCCGAATATCGCCGTAATGTCGGTTTCCTACTGCCATCAGTCGTTCGCCGATGTTGCCACCAGCAGAAACCCGCGGGCGTAATCCATCCATCGGATGCTGATGAACCACTCCCCAATCGGTGCGCAGTAATCGACGGCGTTCACTTTCAGAAAGCGCATAGAGGCTCGCTTGAGAGCCATCTTCAAACTGGTAATTCACTGCGCCACAATCTGGCGTTTCACGACCTGAAAGCACACGTAACAAGGTGCTTTTTCCAGAGCCTGACTCACCCACAATACCCAGCACTTCACCTGGCCATATAGCAAAAGAGATGTCCTGACACCCCTTGCCTGGCTGATAAAGCTTGGTGAGGTTTTCTACTTCCAAAAGTGGCTGCAAATTCGTTGCTCGCATCGTCGCGTACTCGCGACCTAACTCTGTTACTGACACGCGCGCTTCTCCTCTTGCTCCTTTTTCAGAGCATTTTTTGACTGCTTGTCATTGCAATAATCGGTATCAGAACACACGAAAATTCGGTTGCCTTTATCATCCGTGACTACTTCATCCAGAAAGCTGGTTGTTGAACCACAGATGCAGCAAGGCTCACCCCATTGCTGAATTTCAAAGGGGTGATCGTCGAAATCCAGACTCTTCACATCGGTATAGGGAGGAATGGCGTAAATACGCTTTTCACGCCCAGCGCCAAAGAGTTGCAGTGCGGGCATTTGATCCATCTTGGGGTTATCGAATTTCGGAATAGGCGAAGGATCCATGATGTAGCGACCATTAACACGCACTGGGTAAGCGTATGCGGTCGAGATATGGCCATAGCGCGCGATGTCCTCGTAGAGCTTCACATGCATAACGCCATATTCTTCCAGACCATGCATTTTGCGTGTTTCCGTCTCACGCGGTTCAATAAAACGCAATGGCTCAGGGATCGGCACCTGATACACCAGTATCTGGCCTTCGTTCAGTGTTTTTTCTGGAATGCGGTGGCGGGTCTGAATCAGCGTAGCCTGCTCTGTGCGCTCAGTAGTTTCAACGCCGGCAACCTTTTCAAAGAAGTGGCGGATGGAAACCGCGTTTGTGGTGTCGTCAGCCCCTTGGTCAATCACTTTAAGCACATCAGGCCCACCGATAATGGCAGCGGTGATTTGAATACCGCCTGTGCCCCAGCCATAAGGCATGGGCATTTCGCGGCCACCAAACGGCACCTGATAACCGGGAATCGCAATGGCTTTTAGCAGGGCACGTCGAATCATGCGTTTGGTTTGTTCATCGAGATAACCGAAGTTATAACCACTTTGAACGGCTTGCGTAGTCATAGCGCTTCTCCTTCGCCCGATGCGTCGCGGGCATCAAATTCTTTTTGAAGCTTGCGGATGAGTTCAAGCTCAGCCTGAAAGTCCACGTAGTGCGGCAACTTCAAGTGGCTGACAAAACCCGCGGCTTCAACGTTGTCGCCGTGCGCTAACACAAACTCTTCATCCTGAGCAGGGCCTTGTGGCACTTCGTCATATTCGCCACATTGCAACGCTCTATCTACCAACGCCATCGACATCGCTTTACGCTCAGAAAAACCAAACGTGACGCCGTAACCCCTTGTGAATTTCGCTTTATGCTTTTTACTGCCTGTGAAGCCATTGATCATCTGGCATTCGGTCATTTCGATATCGCCAATTTCAATGGCAAAGCCTAATTCTTCAGGAACGACTTCAAGCGTGACTTTGCCAGAGCGGATTTCGCTGGCAAACGGGTGATTACGCCCATAACCACGTTGGGTGGAATAACCCAATGCCAGCAAGAACCCCTCATCACTGCGCGCAAGTTGCTGCAACCTTGCACTTCGGTTTGCCGGGAATGTGGGTGGATCCATGGTGATATCATCCGGCGCTACGCCGTTATCTTCCTCAGTCACCGTCAGGTCGAGGCTTTCCAGAATACTCATCACCCTTGGGCAATGCGCCATCTCATCAACATCACTCAGTTTTGCAGGTTCGCTAAGTTCTCCACCTTCTGCCAACAAAGCAAAATCAAGCAATCGATGGGTGTAGTCATAAGTTGGCCCGAGGACTTGACCACCCGGCAAATCTTTATAAGTTGCTGAGATACGACGCTCGATTTTCATCGTTTCGGTATTCGCAGGTTCAGTTGCTGCCAAACGAGGTAAGGTGGTGCGATAAGCGCGGAGAAGAAAGATAGCTTCCACCAAGTCACCGCCAGCTTGTTTGATAGCTAACGCAGCGAGTTCTTTGTCATAAATGCCGCCTTCGGTCATCACACGATCTGTCGCGCCAGCCAGTTGTTCTGCTATTTGTTCGACATTCAGAGCGGCTTGCGAAAAAGAACCCCGGCGTTTTTTGTTCTGCAATTCATGAGCAGCAGCGATCGCTTTCTCACCGCCTTTTACAGCTACATACATGTGGCCTCCTCAACTTCCAGGGTCACTTCGGTCGAGCGAGGCAAAGCAATAACGTCGGAGCCAGACGTAAACAGAATATCCACGCCATGGGGGAAATGGCTGCGTTTTGTTACCAAAGCCAGAAGAAGCAGCGGGTTCAAACCCTTCACTTTCATTTTCGTTGTCGACTGAATACCGGGGCCAGCCAGCAACAGCACATCGCCTTCTCTAAGGCTATCTACCTCAATAATCAAGGTGGTGCTTCTGTCCGGGTAGTGTTCGCTACCAACATTGAAACCTTCGAAGTCTTCCAGTTCACTACCTCTAGCAAGCGCAAAATCGGACTCACACTTCTGATCAATGAGCGGCGCTGCACAGTGAAAACGAATGTTTTCAACCAAGGCTTCATCTGAGTTGAAGCGTTCTGATAGCCACAGGCTGGTTGCGTTGTCGGCTAACGTCAGTAACACCTGGGTCGCAGCGCGGCTAGTTGTTCCAAACTCGGCGCTATAGTCCAGTGAAACCCGTTTCCCTGGACGGGACATCGCCTCCATTAACGCTCGGAAGACCTGCTGTGCATCATGCACGGGTGACTCAAAACCCGCTGTTATCTTGCTCATTCGTCCTCTCCTCTCACCATGGTGAAAAAGTCGACTTTACTGGTCGCCACTTCCCTTGCACGCAACTGCTCCTGTTCTGCTTTTTCTGCGGCGAGCGGCGATATCAGGGCTTGCTGCAGCACATCATGTGCTGGGGTTTGCATCAATGCATCCACCACAGCAGCGAGTTCTGCATGCGGCTTGTTTCTTCCAGTGACATAGCTGTAACCCAGCTCGCCACTACCCAGTCGAACCACAGCACGGGTGATGGTGACATCGCCCATATTGAAAGCGTTGCCTGTACCACCCATTCGAGCGCGTACCTGAGCCAACCCCAGTTCAGGTGCGCGAACCAACTGGTATTGTGGGTCAAGTGCGAGTTTTTCCCAGTGCGTTATCAGCGCATTGGTATCCGTTCTGGCGAGGACTGACATCCAGCGCTGGCGCGGTGTTTGCTGTTCCTGTTCCATTCAGTGCTCCAAAACAATCTCGACCAGATCAGAACGTGTGTGGGATGATGAAAACTCCACGATCCGGTCGGTTCCTGTGATCACGTTGGTGGTTTTAAACACCATGATGGGCGTCTTGCCAGATAGCTGAAGCAATCGGCAATCGGTCTTTTTCGGCATCATGGCTCTGAGCCGAGTACTTTTACGAGTGAGGTGTACGTCCAACTTGTCTTTGAGAAAAGCGTGTAGCGAACCCACTTGGAAATGCTTTACTACCGACCACCATTCAAGGTCGGCAAGGTAGTGATCAATCACGCTCGCTGGCATGCCATTAATCTTTCTGAGGGTGCGAAGTTTGATCACTTGCGATTCCATCTCGACATCAAACATGCCTGCTATTTTCTCGTTCGCAGCCACCAGCCCACTGCTGATCACTTGACTGGTCGGCAAACTGCCCTGTTCCATCAAGTTGTCCGTAAAGTGGGCACCGGCGTGAAGCGGATAGTCATAAGGTTGGCTGACCACCATGTTGCCCCGACCCTGTTGGCGCTCAATGAGGCCAGTAAAGACCAGTTCATCAATTGCACGTCTCACCGTATGCCGGTTCACGTCGTACTTCTTTGCCAGCTTGGATTCAGGCGGCAGGTAGTCCCCCGCCTGAAAATGGCTGCGAACTTCCTGTTCAAGATGTCTGGCGATATCTAAATAAACTCGCATGTTTGATCCCTCTGCATTCCACTGCATTTATGGGTTATCTAGACAAGTTGGGTGAAATAAAAATACGGCTTTTAAATAAACATCTTGCGGATGTGCTGGGATGCGAAGTCGATAAGACTGACAGTCACAATCACGATCAGCATGATGGCGGCGGTCTGTTGGAACTGGAATCCGCGAATCGCTTCCCATAGCAACACACCAATGCCACCCGCACCAACCATGCCGACCACGGTGGCTGAGCGGACATTTGATTCGAACCGGTACAAGGTGAACGAAATCCAAAGTGGCAATACTTGAGGTAACACCCCGTACATCACTTCCTCAATCTTGTTTGCTCCGGTCGCGCGAACGCCTTCGACAGGACCGATATCAATCGCTTCGACCGCTTCAGAAAACAGCTTGGCGAGCACGCCCGTGGTGTGAACAAACAAAGCCAATACACCAGCGAATGGCCCCAGACCGACAGCAACGACGAACAACATCGCGAAAACCATTTCGTTTATGGCTCGCGCTGCATCCATCAAACGGCGCATTGGCTGATAAACCCACCAAGGCACAATGTTTTCTGCGCAAAGTAGTCCGAAAGGAATCGAAAGAAGGACAGAAAGCACGGTGCCCCAGATAGCGATTTGAATGGTGATCAGGGTTTCATCGACATAAAGCTTCCAATGTGTGAAATCCGGCGGGAAGAAATCAGACCCCAGCTCTGCCATGTTTCCAGCATCTTTAATGAGTTGTGCTGGATTCATCTCAGAACCTTGCCATGACCAGGCAAGCACGATAGCCACAATCAACATGCCAACAAAGCGTTTCCAGTTAGAAGTTTGTGGCGCGGTTAAAACGGCGGTATTACTGCTCATTTTAGAATTCCATCAGGCTACAAATAACCGAGTTAATAAGAAGAGCCGGAGAGAACTCCGGCTCTGTTGAACCTTTATTCCATGGCTTCCAAAGCACTCATTTGGCGATTTAGTGCTGCCAGGGAACTCTTGATTTTAGTCAGCTCTGCGGCTTGCTTATCAGAGAGCTTGTCTTGGTTGCTCAGGCCATTCAGCTGCTTGTAAAGCGCCAGTTGACGAATAGGCAGCAGTTGTAGGTCGCTTGATGGCTTGAACGGCGCCCAGTCGAGACCTTTCAGAATCGCAACTTCCTGTGCGTCGCCCGTTGTGCCGTAGTTCATGAAGAAGCTGTAGATGTCTTGTTTCACGTTATCTGGCAGGTTCTTACGCCACACGATTGGGTCAGAAGGGATGAGTGGCGATTGCCAAATCACTTTAATGTTTTTGAATTTTTCAGGATTGGTGCGCTCGAAGCGACGCATATTTTCAGTGTTGTTGGTCGCCACATCCACTTGCTTGTTAGCAACCGCGAACAGGTTTACTTCGTGGCTTGAGTTGAGCGTACGTTTGAAGTCACTTGGCTGGATGTTGTTCTTCGCGAACACATAGTAAGAAGGCACCAAGAAGCCAGAAGTAGAGTTAGGATCACCGTTACCAAAAGCCAACTTATTGCGGCTTGCAATCATGTCTTCAACGCTATTGATTGGGCTATCTTTGTGGACCACCAAAAGGCTCCAGTAGCCCGGATTACCTTCTGAATCGACAGTTTGCGCGAAGATTTCACCGCCAGAACGGTCGACCGCTTCCATCGCGGATTTGTTGCCAAACCATGCAACGTCAACTTTGTCAAAACGCATGCCCTGAATGATTCCCGCGTAGTCAGGCGCAAAGTAGGCTTTCACTTCCATACCCAGTTTTTTGCTCATGTCGTCCAGGAACGGGTCCCAAACGGATTTGAGGTTTTGCTGAGATTCCGTAGAAATAATACCGAAGTTCAGGGTGTCCATTTTTTCATCTGCAGAAACTGGCGCAGCAACTGCCGCAGCCAGCATGCTAAGTCCACAGGTGATTGTGCGTAGTACTCGTAACATCTTCGTCTTCCTTTGTGTGTTAACGGTTTAACTGATTAGAGAAAGTGGCGCTCTTCCCAAAGAAATCGGTTGCTCTTCCACACCGACTTCCAAATTCATTTCTGATTTACTGCCATAGAGTTCGGCGAGGGCCAGCTTATCGATCGCCGCACTTTCGCCTTGATAGAAGATTTTTCCGTCACGTAATGCCACAACGTGCTGACAGTATTTGAGGGCGTGATCAACCTGGTGAAGCGTAACGATCACAGGGATACCCTCACGCTGGTTGATGTCGCTGAGTAGCTCCATCACGATGCGTGAAGACTCTGGATCCAGAGAAGCAATAGGCTCGTCGGCAAAAATGATGCGGGCTTTTTGCATGAGTGCACGGGCAATGGCGACACGCTGTTGCTGTCCGCCCGACAGAGTAGAAACGCGCTGATGAGCGAAGTCTTGCATGCCAACACGCTCTAGTGCGGCCATTGCTTCTGCTTTCTGTTGCTTGGTGAAGTTACCAGTGATCGTGCGCCAGAATGGCGTATAGTTGAGCGCCCCAATCAACACGTTGGTCATCACTGACAGGCGGTTCACTAAATTGAACTGCTGGAAGATATAACCAGCTTGGGCACGACAGTTTCGAACCTGACCTGAAGCTCGGCCTTGGCTCTGTACGGTTTTGCCAAGTACCTGAATCTTTCCGTCTTGCGTTTTGTCAGAAAAGACCAAACCGCTGAGATGCCGAAGCAGCGTAGATTTTCCTGAGCCCGAGGGCCCAAGAAGTGCGGTCATTTCTTTGTGTTGGATCTTGAGGTTGATCTGGTCAAGCGCTTTGTTTTTTCCAAACGTCTTCGTCAGACCATTCACTTCGATGATGCTATCCATTTTTCAGGGAACCTCGTTATGTGGTGTCCCTATCGTGTGGTCTGTTTGTGTCGTTTTTATAACGAAATGGTGTCAGGGAAGTTGACGTATAATTTGGTGAGATAGAGGTCTAATTAGCTTGGAAGCGCCTATTTACGGGGGCTAGAGAGGTTATCTAGATAAGTTAATCGACTTGTCTAGATAACGCCGTCATTAAAGATTAATACTCAGCCAGTGATGTAGCCAGTGGGTTAGTGGGTCACTTTAATCTGGACTTTGTAGGGTGTTTCTAACTGCATGGTGTCACCAAATTTCACTATGGTTTCCAATGCCAGGACTTCACCGTCAAATTTGGTTTTCTTGTTCTCAATGAGGTCGCGCCAAATGTCGTCTAACGACAAAATACGGGAATTATTAAACCCTTCAAATGACAGTCTCATACACTGCTGCCAATCTTTACCGCTGCCTGTTCTTTCATACTCAGCGCCGACTTCACCGACCGTTCTCTTGGACGACACTTCAACATAAAATTCGGCAACTTCTTGTTCTCTCCATGTGTTCATCTTGGATGCCTCTTAGTCTTAGCTTTTTGAAATTATAGATAGAGGCAAAACCATTTGTTTCTTTTGTGAGACAAATGTGACCTGCGGCGCTTTTAGCGACGCCACCAGATAATCAAATGAAGTAGAGCAAAAATACCATGCCCCAAAACATACGCTTCGACCGCGGTAACCGCTGTTTTATGGATGGTCAGAAAATCGGAGCTATTCGGGTTTTCATTAAGCATAGCGATCGCCCACAAAGCACCAGTGACTGTCGCTAGTATCAATGCTAACAACCCCAGTCCTTCAATCGTTGCTACTAGACCAGCCGGTTTTGGTGATGGTAATCGACCGGTTTTGAAAATGCGTAGGTCAGCTTTTATCACTTTGAAGTTACCAGATAGCCATGGGTACATGTCGGTCAAAGGACGACGGTTAATCACAGTGACAAAAAACACCATTGAGAAAAGTAGTAGCGCCACTCCGCTGTACATATGGATATGGTCAATCAATGTGAGGTGATAAACCGTTGCATCATTACTCACATGCATCCCTGCGGCAGATACCAACTGAAAGAGCACCCAACTTAACGTGATAAAGTGGAGCCATTTTTCCGCTGAGGGTAACCGTGCAAATAGGAAGGAAAGACCGCGGAGCGTTTTGTTAGGAATTTGAGCGTGCATAACACCATGACTGCTAATGAAATTTAAGCAAGTCTATGAAGGGATGTCACACCAAGTTGTTTCAAAAGTGAAGAATTTATAAAAAAAGCGGGAAACTATGTTCCCGCTTATCAATTTTGCGCTACTGCCCCGCATTCATGGCACTTAACTTATCACCGACAGGGCCAGAGAAATTGAAGCCGTCATGTTTGTCCCAGTTGATTGACCAGGTCATCACGCCACCAAAATTCGGGTAGTTGAAAGCGGGTTTCACTGTTCCACATGCCGTGCCTTTGGTCACACAGTCCAGAGCATCCAGAATGTTCTGAGTCGGCGCCTGGCCAGAGTTCGCAGAACTCGGGCCGGATGGCAGACCGATAGCGACCTGATCATCGCGAAGTGGCGCGAACGTAGTGCCGTTTGCCAAATCAAAACCTTCAATCAGCATTTTGGATTGCGCTACCATCATGTCCACTGAACCTTCAGGTGCTGCACCTGAAAGGTACGGGTTAGGCAGGCCCCCATTGTTGTAAAGCTGCACATGGAGAAGATCCAGCGTATCGCGTAGCTCATCAATCAGTGGTATGTAAGCTCCCCAAATACCGCTGTATGCCACCATACCACCATGCACATATGGGTGCTCAGGCGCCATGGTCAGGTACATATCACCCCCCATGTTCGCTTCAATTTGCTTCAAAGCACGAGGTAAACGAGCCTGAATTTGCGAACCGTGAACAAGGTTAGAGCCGCTTTCCAGATCGATATCCAAACCATCAAAGCCCCACTCTTTCACAATCGCTGTCAGGCTCGAAACGAAATTAGCTTCATCTGCATCGGTGTTCAGTGTGATTGTCCCTTCCGCACCACCGAGTGACAGGACGAAAATTTTACCTTTCGCCTGCAACGCAGCCATGTCTTGCTTGAACTTCATCGGATCAAGCGGGGGACAAGTGCTACGAATGTCACCGTTATATAGGTTGAAGTGAACCGTGCCGTCACTGTTACGATCATTCTCTGCGAAGGCGATATCAATAATATCCCACGCATCTGACATTTCACTGAGGTTGAGCGGACAGCCAGCACCGTTCACGAAGTTGTGCCAGTAACCAATCAGCTGATGTTTTTTCGCTGATTGCTCGAACACTTTCAACGTAACGGCTACGGTTGATGCATTCAGGCCATTGCTGTCAGTCGCTAGAGCAGAAACGGCGTAACTGCCTACTGCCCCTGGCGTCCAGCTTGCGCTGTATGGCGCAGTTGAATCAGTGGCTACAATCGCCCCATCCACAACGAAATCAACCCTAGTTATGGTGCCATTAAGCGCGCTTGCCTCTGCTTCCAAGAAGACAGCCTTACCCAGACCGATAGAGCTGCCAGCGGCTGGGGAAGTCAAACTTGCCACCAACGGCTGGTCACTGACGTTCACAAGAATGCCAGCATTACCTGTGTTACCTTCGTTGTCAGTAGCGACAGCGCTGATGCTCACTTCGCCTACGCCTGTTACAGCCCAATCAACGGCATAAGGCGCGGTGTTATCAACGGCAATACTTTGACCTGCCGAGAAAAACTCGACGCCAGTTACGCTGCCATCGGAATCAACGGCATCAACAGCAAGGGAAACCATCTCACCTGCAAGCAAAGTTGCATTATCCGACGGAGATGTGAAAGTCACGGTTGGAACAATGGCGCAGATACCCAGTTCAGTCCAAGCGTCTTGCCAATGAGCGCCGGTATTTGGCTCATATGCCCAAGCCGCATCTGATGAACACCATCCCGCGACGTCACATTGGTATTTGTAATTGCTGTTTTGAACAATATCGCCAACTGCATAGCTGGTGCCAGCGCTGTAAGTTGGCACGCCAGCGCAACCACCACCAACGGTATTACCGGCAACTTTGACGGAGACTTCACCTGCCCAAGCCTGCAAGCCATCGTTATCGGTCACTTTAGCATTGAAACTGTGGTTGCCTTCCGTAGCAAGCCAAGGGGTTTCAAATGGTGCTACGTCATCTGAACCGACAAGTTTGTTGTCGACATAGAATTCTACGAGCGTCACTGCGCCATCGGAATCTTCTGCAGTTACTGTCAGAGCAACAGTTTCATCAGCTTTCAGTTGCGAACTCGCAGTCGGGTTAGTCAGCTGCGCGGTAGGTGGAATACCAAAGACAGGATCCTCAACCGTAATACTCGCGCTTTGCTCAGAGTTCGCGCCCTCATTGTCTGTGACAACAGCACGAACTGTTGTCTGTCCCTGTTCTGCAACCCACTCTAAAGAGAAAGGAGGCGCGGTGACAACACCAACACTGTTCGCACCAATGAAGAATTCAACATCCGACACCGAGCCATCACTGTCAGAGGCAGTCGCTGAAAGAGTAATCACATCGCCAGTAACAAAATTGGAGTTATTCAAAGGAGAAGTTAGGTCGATGACAGGTGGCTCATTACTGCCGATAGAACATTGACCAAGTGCTTCCCACTCTTGCCATGGGCCTGAGTTTTCAGCAGGGTTCTTGCCTGTAGTCCACCATTTGGCTTTGTAAGCTTCGCCGGTATGTGCCACCTGATCACCGCCGTTATATACACCAGTATTTTCCCAGGTTGGCAAGGAGGTACAGTCAACTGCCCAAGCTGGCAGTGCTGTTGCTACGCTCAGCGCAATGGCCGAGAGCATCATTGGTTTGTGCATGATGAATTTCCTTATTCGATAATAAGTCACCACCATTTTCTGTCCCGTTCAGGGGACTACCGCAAAAAGACTTCGTGGCGTGGTTTGGGATCTGTCGACTTTATTCATATCGAGAATTATCCCATTTCCATCATGGGAGAATTAGCTAGCTAACTCCATGACAATACGGCTTTTTACCCTCACATTGGTGCCCATTGCACAAACACAGTCCGCAACTTTTTTATTTCATAAAGGAAGTTCCCAAGACATCACTTTTTGTCCCTGAATCTCAAGGACTAAACTGATGAAACATATCTATTTGCATTAACAATTAACTAAATCCATATACCCAAGCGAGGTGAGAATGCGCTATCTGCTGAGACTGTTTACGGTGACACTCACCTTTTTACTGGCATTACCCGTTCTGGCAACAAGTGAAGAAGAACGGTTGGTGTGGCGCTTTGGCCTAGAAGAAATTGATGGTTCAGTGCAGGACATCTATGCGAAAGAGTTCAAACGGCGCATAGAAGAAAAATCAGCGGGACAAGTGACCGTAGACATTTATTCCTATGGCACATTGGGGGAGTCTGAAGATCTCACCACGCTGACTTCTCTGGGGACATTGCAAATGACCCATGCTTCAGTCGGTATCATCGGCAGCCTGGTGCCGGAAATGCAGGTTTTCAACATCCCTTATATATTCTCCCAAGACGACAAACTCAACCAATCGGTTCTGACCAATAACACCACACTGTATGAAGTTGTCGGCAACGCCCTCATTGATCAGGATTTACGCCTGATGACTTTCTATCTTGAAGGTGACATGGTGTGGTCAACCAATACAGAAATCGTCAAACCTGACGATTTTAAAGGTTTCCGAATGCGTGTGATGAACTCACCTCTGGTGATTGAGTCGTTTAGTGTCTATGGCGCAGATACCATCCCTCTGCCCTACTCCCAGGTTTACGGTGCACTGCAAGCCAATATTATTGATGGACAGAGTAATCCGGTTTTCTCCATCGAAGAGATGAAGTTTTACGAAGTGACTGAATACATGATTTGGCCCGGGAAACAGAAATTCACCACATCAGTGATCGCCAATCAGGCTTGGTATTTGTCTCTCTCTGCAGAACACAAAGTGCTGCTTCGAGATACCTTTGAAGAAATGAGCGACTTCATCTTTGAAAAGCAGCAAGCGTTGAATAAAGCCCAACTCACCAAGATCAAGGAGTTTAAGCCCAATATGACGTTCATCACCCTGACCCGCGCGCAACAAAATGCGTTCAGAAAATTTTCAGTACCGATCAGGGAGAGATATGTCGAGTTAGCAGGTCAACCAGGAGAAAGGCTATTAAAAGCGCTGGATGAAGCGTTTGGAAATAAAAAATAAGAGAGCGAATCGTACTCTCTTATTTTATGCCCGGCAATCAAACATCAGGTTAAGCAACTTTCCCGATTCGTTCTCGCTTGAGGAACCTTGCTGATTGCCTGTCTTTGCTGAGCGTAATTTCGTACTTCAGATGCCGAAATCGCCTTGCTGTAATACCAGCCCTGAATCACAACGTCTGATTCCCGGGAAACGATATCAAGCTGCTCTTTGGTCTCGACACCTTCCACAATGATGTTCATACCCAGTTGCTTTGCGATACCAGTCAGACTATGAAAAACCTGCTTGCCACGCTCGCTGTTAAGCGCAAGAACAAAGCTGCGGTCGATTTTCATCGCATCGATATCGAATCGGTTGAGGTAACTCAAGGAGCTATACCCTGTACCAAAATCATCAATATGAACCGTTGAACCCTCAATGTGTAGCTGAGATATGGCGTCTTCCACCATCGCTGGATTATCAATCAGTGATTCTTCGGTGATCTCAAAGTGAATCAAGCCTGGCACCTGGGCAATCAAAGAAAGGATTTCCTCCATCGCCCCTTTGTTGGTCAAGGTATGACTGGTGATATTCACACTGATTGGCATGTAGAACTTCTGTTCCATCCATATCTTGCTCTGAGCCACAGATTGTCGAATCACCCACAAATCGATATCTGTCATCAGATTTGCTTTCTCAAACACAGACAGAAACTTACCCGGAGCTTCAACATTCCCCATGCTGTCGCGAAGGCGAATGAGGGCTTCAACTGCAGTTACCTGCCCGGTATGGCTCGAAATTTGTGGTTGATATTCCAAATAGAACTCGCGCGTTGCGAAGGCTTCCAACTGTAACTGTACACCTTGAATCTCGCGTACTTTGTGCAGCGATTCAGTCACAGGGTCAACAGCTAGCACATAGGCTTCTTCTTCACGTCGGGTGAAAGTAGTGTCCAGTGAAGGAATATACAAATCACGGGTCTTTGCATGTGCATCCAACAGGCGAACAAACGGGACGTAAATCAGCGTGCTGACTATCACCAACGCCACTTGTAAGATCACTGCGTTGTAGTCTCCACCAGTCGAAATAAAGGCATTGAGAATCAATGGACTGGTGATAGGTGCCATCACCACTGGAATGGCAACAAGCCCTGCAGAAAGCACTGTAAGGGCAATCCCCATGTTCACCAAGGGTGCAATCACGAAAGGAATGAAGAGGCGTAAATTGAAAATAATTGGCAGGCCGAACATCAATATTTCGTTGATGTTGAAAAAGCCAAGTGGGATGCTCGAAAGCGCAATCACCCGCATTACTTTATCTTTGGAGAATGCCAGAATAGCCAATGCCAGACCGAGTGTTGCGCCAGAGCCACCTATAAAAACAAACGACGATAGCGTAGAAATGTTCATGGCATTTGAAGGCACAGCACCCGCGCTGTAGAGCACGCGGTTGATATCAAGGACATCGATCAACGGCTGAACCAAAGGTGTCAATGCGTAATAGCCATGAATACCGAGGAACCAGAGTAAAGAGTTCAGAGTAGAGAGCAACGCGCCAACGATATAAGGTTCATTGACCGGATCGAACGCTTTCAAGAAAGCAGCAGAATCAAAGTAAAGACTGGTCAGGGTGAGCAATTTAGTCATCACGACCACCACCCCTGTCGTTATCACGCCAGGAATAATGAGATTCATTGAGTCTTTAACAAGCTTACCTGCGACTTCATTCTCGACAATACGTGCCCATCTTTGTCTTTTCAGCTTGGATAACAAAGGCACAGCGTAGATCGGGAGCGTTAGACCTACAAAGGTCAGCAGGATTGAGCTTGATTGATATTCATACCCCAACACCTTATCGGCAACAGCCACATAAGAGATACAAAGCACGGCTATTGGAGGACGGGGCAATCGCCACTGAATCGCCAGCATCATACTGATGGATGCGGCAAAAAGGTAAGGATAAAGAGAGGTCAGTGACAATCTCAACAGATTGAGTTCATGTATAAAAATGGGTGCATCCACATTGAGGAACTCAAGCATGCTCGCCATGAACCCTAGGATGCTTGACACTATTAGACATGGGACTAACCACAACATCCCATCGCGCATCGCGCGGAGCGATCGCGTCACCGCCTCAAACCGATACGGATTGAGCCAATGTAAGAAAAACTTGTTGTTTGGTGATTGCTTCATTTAATTCACTGAATGAGGATCAATAAAATGCCATTGACCTTTGTCGCAACAAAAAAAAGGGGTCGCGATGAAAAATACTGAGCGAGTAAATATGCTATTTCCGCGATAATTTGCGGGTATTGTAGTGTCTAGAAAACCTAAATCAACATCTCCCATAAATAAAATCGACTTTTACGAGCCATTAACATTCACAAAGTGAATGCAATACCAAATTTCATCCATCTAACCTCTCATTGCCAATCGATCATGTTGAAAATCTATTCATATTTTTTGCAACAAACCAATGATGTATAAGGATTAAAATCAGAAGACGAGATCTTAAGTCCAGAATTAAAAAATCAAATAACAACACTACCAATAGTGTTATTTGACTCGATGATCTTTAAGTCGTTAAATTTGCAACCTTCAGTAAACGTAAATTATCCGGTACAAGCTTGTTATATCATATTGAAAGAAATCTCTAATTTTTTCAAAAGGCAATCAAACTTTCGTATATAGTTAGTACGTTATTTTCCATTTTTCAGCGAGCAGATATGCCCGATAAATCAAAACTCAACTCCTGCTTGGTTATTCAAACGTTACTGCTTACCATAACGCTCGCTTTTTCGTTTCAAACCGTTCACGCAATGGGTAAGAAAAAGCCCCATTTCGTCGATACTCTGAAACTTCATGGGTACATTGATAACTATGGCAACGTCAGATTAAACAATTCGCCCCTGACAGAGCTGCCTGAACCCTTTGAAGTGAAAGGTTTTCTAGACATAGAAGGGAGTCAAATAAAACGACTGCCCGATGGACTCACGGTGAAAGGTTATGTAAATGCTGCCAACACCTTGTTAACGAGGTTTCCTAAGGTAGAAGTAGGCGGTTATATCAATCTGACCGGGTCGAAAGTGACGGTGTTGCCCACAGGGTTTAAGGTGAACGGAGACTTGAGTTTGGTCGATACCCCAATCGCTGCGCTTCCGAGGAGATTAAACGTGAAAGGAAACCTTTATCTTGGGAACACCAAGGTAAAAACACTGCCACCCGATTTGCGGGTTGGTGGCAACTTGTATATCAGGGGAACAAAGCTAGAAACAGTACCGGAGACAGTTCGTGTAGGAGGAAGAATATACCGCTGAGCCAGAATTCTATTGAACTTTACGCTCAAGCGGCACGTTTGATTTGTGACATTTGAACAGAGTGCAGTTTACGGCGCAGCGCCAAACCGTATCGATAGCGAACACGGCCACCAATTTTGACTTCGCCTTTATGACGAATTTCCACCCGAAGCTTTGGCATGGAGTTTACTTTCAACTCTCCAATGCCCTCTTCCAGCTTCCATTCTGAAATGAAACCCATCCCCCGCTCAGAAATATCCGTAATTTGGATACTCACCTTAGGGAAAATTTTGTGCGCCCAGTAAAGGGTTCCTCTCACCCTAGACTGACACTTATATCTTTGCCAACGGCGTACTTCACTCATCGCCCTACTACTCCAAACTGGTCTAACCTGACTTCGGATATAGTACGGAACAGGGCGAAAAAAATTCGTCTTATTTTGGAAACAAATTAAATTTAGCTCACGAATCGTCTCATCATTGAGTCACCTCATAGAGTTCCAGTGGCAGCCCATCTGGATCCTGAAAGAAAGTGAAACGCGATTGAGTGTAAGGATCTGTGCGCACCGCTTCACAGTCGACACCATGCTTTTGTAGATGAGCGATGACGTAATCAATATCCTGGGTTTGAAAAGCAAGATGACGAAGCCCTTGTGCTTCGGGAAATGAGGGACGCACTGGACTTCGAGGGAATGAGAACATTTCAAGCTGTCGGCCGTCAGGTAGCAGCACGTCGACTTTCCATGAATCCCGCTCTTTACGATAGTGCTCTGCAATGATCTTGAACCCCAGAATATCGCGATAAAACCGCTTGGAAATCTCAATGTCATTAGCAATCAATGCGACGTGATGAATTCCTTGAATCACTATTTTCCACTCCAACTTATTTGCCAACTATTGGTAAAGATTACCAATCCATGCACTGCACTCTAAATAAAATGGACCTAACTCATTGAAATTAAATGTTCATGAGTTGGCATCTAATTTGCTGTGTATTCACTACAAGTAGCAATATGGATGTGATTATGACGCTATCTACAAAACGTAGGAATCAGTATAAAGCAGGTTTTTCAGTATTTATGTTTGGCTTTTCAGTCGGCATTGCCCTTCTCGTCTCAGCTTTTTGAGCATTGTGATAACCATACTCCTTTCATCTCAATAAATTCCATGAATGCTGGCGTATCATGCGTCAGCCTTTCGCTTTTCTCTCTCTAACAAGTCTGTCGACAAGATAACCAGACGGCGCTAAGGTTATGAAAACATGTCGCTTAGACGTTAGGAACGTTCAATGCCGAACATCGATTTTAGGAAGAAAATCAGTCTCGCACGCCCAAGACCTTATGGCAGCAATCTTCAACGGGCACTTGAAAGTGACCGTGGGAGGATCATCAACTCTGCCCCAATTCGTCGACTTCAACAAAAGACACAGGTTTTCCCGCTG
Organism: Grimontia kaedaensis; assembly: GCF_023746615.1. Classification (NCBI taxonomy): domain Bacteria; kingdom Pseudomonadati; phylum Pseudomonadota; class Gammaproteobacteria; order Vibrionales; family Vibrionaceae; genus Grimontia; species Grimontia kaedaensis. Next base: position 1,025,897 of record NZ_CP082276.1, read on the forward strand.
GAGCGAAATTCCGCAGTACGAAGCCGGCTGACCCATTCTATGGAAGTTCAGCAAGTCGGACGTTTCATTGTTCATTCAATTTATGACCGCCTCTCCGACAGTGAAAAAGATGCTTACGGGCTTTCATCTCTTGAACGTGCGGTGGAATCATTGGTGGAAATCGCCTGCCTCATGCACGATATGGGTAACCCCCCATTCGGGCATTGTGGTGAAGATGCGATTAACCGATGGTTCACAAAACACTTGAAAGAACTCGCTCCCATGCAGCAATTGCTGACGGGACTGTCTTCAGAGACAACAGACCCAATCATCCATGAGCTTTGTCATTTTGATGGCAACGCGCAAGCAATACGCCTGGTGCAATCACTTCACCGCTTTAATCTCACATACAGCCAGGCCGCTTCGGTATTGAAATATACCCGCCCAGCAACCGAGCGTACTGACCAAGTTCCCGCTGATAAGAATTATCTCACCAAAAAAGTCGGCTACTACATTACAGAGAATAGCTACGTCAACTCGTTGATGGATGAGCTTGAGATGGCTAAATACTGTCGTCATCCACTCAGCTATATCATGGAAGCGGCAGATGATATTTCTTATTGTTTGGCAGACTTAGAAGATGCTGTAGAGAAACGTATTCTTTCCCTGGAAACCCTGACTGAGCACCTAAAACGCACCTTTGCTGAATTGGAGCCCGATAACCGTCCAATCAAAGGCAGACATTGCTTTGATCGTTTGCTCGATAACGTTTATCAAGATGCGCAAAACGATGAAATCAGCCCAAACCATAAGTTCTTCATCAAACTTCGCGTTGAAATGGTGCATCCCCTGGTTAATCATGCTTCTGAGCAATTCACCAATAACCTTGAAGCGGTTTTCAATGGCGAATTAAACCGCGCCTTGATAGAAGACAACAGCCAATTCCACGCCTTGGCAAAAACCTTCAAACAAGTGGCGATCAATCATGTTTTTAACGATCCGGAAGTCGAGAATCTGGAACTTCAAGGCTACAAAATCATTGGTGGGTTGTTGGAAGAATACCGACCACTCCTCGACCTAGACACAGACACATTCCAGAAAATCGTTCGCGGAGAGGGCCGAAAATTACCAGTGGAAAGAAGGCTGTTTAACAAACTTTCAAGAAAACATGTTGCTGCATATGAAATTGCTTTGAAGGAAGAGGCGCCCGTTACCAACCCAACGCTGTGGGAGTTTTATTTGAGGTGTCGCTTACTACAGGATTACATCAGCGGTATGACAGATCAGTTCGCGTTCGACGAATACAAAACGCTCCTGGTCAGCGACTAATATTAGTACACCCAAACTACCTGAAGAAACCTGCTTCAGTGAGCTTGGATATAACCGTAGCCACGTAAAAACAGATCCACGCATGAATTCACGTAATCACGACGTGTCGTTTCATCCTCGCCAGAATCAAAACCTAAAAGCGCCCAGTACACCGCTCGCCCATGCAGCATAAGTAAAAGCTGCATGGCCGCAGAGTCAGTATTATCGCAAAGCGGCAAGTCACCCCGTTCAACCAAAAGACTCAAATAGTTACTAATACGGTTAATGTTTCGGATAGGTCCCTGTTCCAAGAAGATGCGGGCAATCTCTGGATGCGTGCCAGACTGGCGAATCGTGTTCTGAAATGTATTGCGTGCTTCTTCACCGAGCAGCATGGTTTGAAACAACCAACCAAATTCTCGAAGAACAATATGTGCAGCACGTGATTCGTGTTCCAGATCGAGATCCAAACCCGCAGAGATACATTTCTCAATGATGCAGGTTTCAAACAACTGATCTTTACTACTGAAGTGTGCGTAAACCGTTTGTTTACTGACATTTGCGCGCACTGCGATCGCATCCATAGAGATGCCATAGCCTTGCTTAGAAAACAGCTCAACAGCCGCCGAAAGGATTTGCTGGCGTTTTTGCTCTTTTCTCTGCGAAATGTGCGTAGTCATCAGTGTTCCTTAACTGAAAATATGTACAAAAAGCGTCTAATCAAACTGGACAGTCTAGTTTGGTTGCTTTATTTTTAATCTAATTGGACTGGACAGTCTAGTCCAGTAAAAACTAATCGTAACGGAAGACGAGAAATTTGCCATGCAAAAGTGCATCCCTTCAATCGCTATCACGGCGACTATCACTTTACTCACGGCCTGCAACTCGCAGACAGAAGAAGTGGCTGCACAGCCAGAGCTTAGCCTGCCCACGGTTAACGCCCTTACTGTCGAGCTCGCGCCAGGTTATTCCGTGGAGCGCGAGTATGTCGGCACCGTGCAAGCTGGTCAAAGCGCCAACCTCGGCTTTGAGTTAGGGGGCAAAGTAAACAACCTTATGGTTGATGAAGGTGATACCGTCGCTAAAGGTCAGCCACTGATTAAACTCGATACGCAATTGCTAGATACAGAAGCGCAGCAACTGAAAGCACAGCTTGAACAGCTTGATGCCCAGTTAGATTTAACTCGAACCAACCTGCAGCGCCAACGTCAGTTAAAGAAAAAGGGCTTCAGTGCAGATGCAGAAATCGACTCTTTGATCAGTCAACGTGACGCATTGCTGGCCAATGTTCGCCAGCTACAAGCCTCACTTTCTTCGAACCAACTTCGTCAGGAAAAATCTACCATCTACGCGCCTTACAACGGCAAGATCAGTCAGCGCTTTGTTTCCCAGGGTGATGTCGTCAATGTCGGTGCTCCTACCCTGACGCTACTCGCTGATGATCTGAAAGAAGCGCGTATCGGTGTGCCTATAAAATACCTCGAAGCACTCTCATCCAATCCGTCGGCCAACGTCCGGGTTGGTGAGAACAGCTACAAAGCCGCCTTGCTCAACCCAGGAGCAGCACTTGACATGCGTTCCCGCACCGTCACTCTGCGTTACTTGCTTCCTGAAAATGCCAATGCGCTTGATGGACAGCTCGCCTATTTGGAATTCGCTTTTGACACGCCCACAGAAGGGTTCTGGATGCCACTATCAGGACTGACCGATGGACTGCGCGGCACATGGAATGTTTACGCTGTGGTGGCTGGTGAATCCGGAAATCAGCTGATCTCACGTCGTTCGGTGCAAGTGCTCCATGCCGACGAACAACAAGCTTTTGTATCCGGTGCCGTTCAAGACGGAGACAAAGTACTGGTTGATGGCGTTCACCGAGTGGTATCCGGTCAGTCTGTGAATCTGGCTGCGGAGTAACTTAGGATGAGAAAGTTACTGAAAAACACACGCTTGTTGGTGCTGTTTACCGTTTTGCTTTTGGTATCTGGGCTCTCGGCGCTTTCTACGCTGCCCCGAGCTGAAGATCCGGCACTGACCAACCGTTGGGCCACCATCACCACGCCTTACCCGGGAGCCAGTGCAGAACGTGTTGAGGCCTTGGTAACAGAAGAGCTGGAAAACGAGCTGCGATCGTTGGATGAAATCAAACTGATTGAATCTCAATCCCGTCCGGGAATTTCCGTCGTTACCATTGAGCTTCATGACGAGCTGACTGAGACCGAGCCAGTTTGGTCAAAAGTTCGTGACAAGCTTGGGGATGCTTCCCCTAACCTTCCTTCCGGCGCACTTGAGCCAGCATTCGACAACGATCATTCCAACGCTTTCACCTATATAACCGCCCTGCAATGGAATGACGGAAGTCAGGTCGACCCGCTGATACTTGGCCGATATGCCAAGGAGCTAGCAAAACGTTGGCGGAACTTGGGTGGCACGGAGTTCGTTGAGACTCATGGTGCACCAGACGAAGAAATACTGGTTACACTGGATGTAGCGACTGCCAGTGTATTGGGCCAATCCGCCCTTTCTATCTCTGACTCAATTTCTGCTGCAGACGCTAAAAACGCAGCGGGTGAGCTTCACAACGATCTCAACCGCTTCCAGCTTGAAGTGGCCGGAGAGTTGGATTCCGTTGACCGGGTAAAACGCGTGCCAGTAGCCATTGACGAAAATGGCTTCCTCGTACGATTAGAAGATGTGGCGTCTGTTGAGCGGGCCCAAGCTATGCCGCAAAGCCAAATCGCTTTGATTGACGGCAAACCAGCAGTACTAGTATCTGCCCGTATGCAAGACACCATCCGAGTGGATAACTGGACGACATCTGCCGATGCACTGATTGAAGCATTTCGTGCTGACCTACCATCAAATATCAGTATTGAGCCCATTTTCAAACAGGCAAGATATACGGAAACCCGCCTTTCAGAATTGGTAGACAGCCTGCTACTAGGCTTCGGATTAGTACTGATCGTTCTGTTCGTCACACTTGGCTTCCGCTCTGCCATTTTGGTTGCCCTGTCTCTTCCTATTGCTTCAACATTTACCCTGGCTTTGATGAGTTTTACCGGTTTACCAATCAACCAAATGTCAGTCACTGGTCTTATCGTGTCGCTCGGTATCATGGTAGATAATGCCATTGTAATGGTGGATACCATCCAGCATTATCGCCACCAAGGTGTTAAACGCTTGGAGGCGGCGGTCAATGCCATCAAGCACTTGTGGCTTCCGCTACTGGGGTCAACACTAACGACAATCCTTGCCTTTGCCCCAATATTCCTTATGCCGGGACCTGCGGGCGAGTTCGTTGGAGCCATTGCAATCACAGTAAGCTTCTCGCTGATTGGCTCTTATATTGTCTCTCATTTTCTGGTTTCGGGTTTTGCTGCTCGCTGGTTGCCATCTGGAGAAAGTCACCAAAGATGGTATCAGTCTGGATTGACTATCCCTTGGCTAACTGGCGCTTTCCGCGCATCTATCCGTGCCGCAATCCGCTTCCCTTGGCTCGCCATTCCTATCGTAGTTATGGTGCCCTTCTCTGGGTTCTGGGCTGCCGGTCAATTGACCGAACAGTTCTTCCCACCATCAGATCGAGACATGTTTGAGGTGCAGGTGTTCCTGTCCCCACAGGCGAGTATTCACGCTACGTTGGAGACGACCCGTCAAATTGAAGCGGCACTGGAGGAAAAAGAGGGCGTTGAGCAAGTCGGCTGGGTGATAGGCGAGAACTTCCCTTCCTTCTATTACAACATGATGGGACGCCAACGTGGCGCGTCTAACTTTGCACAGGCAATGGTCAAAGCCAAAGACTTCCGTGCGGCCAATGAAATGATTCCACTGCTGCAACGACAGCTTTCCGAGCGATTTCCTCATGCACAAATCTTGGTGAGAAAACTGGAGCAAGGCCCTCCATTTAATGCGCCGCTGGAAGTGCGCGTTTATGGTCCTAATCTCGACCGCTTGCGAGATATCAGCGAAGGCATTCGCCTGTTGATGGCGTCAACGCCAGACGTGATCAATACCCGCGAAACGCTGCAGCCAGGCACACCGAAAATAGCCGTAAAGGTTAACGAAGAAGCCAGTCAGCTTACAGGCATGTCACTCAGTGATATCGCCATGCTGCTCAATGCTTCTATGTCCGGCATTGTTCAGGGAAGCGTGGTGGAAGAAACAGAATCGGTTCCAGTTAGAGTGCGTGTGTCTGATGATTCGCGAACCAGTATCAATGAGCTGAACAAGCTGAGGCTGCCACTGGCTGGAAGTGAAGGTCAGGCTGATCTTCCTATCTCAGCCATTGCGGATCTACAAATCGAGCCTAGCCGAGGAGCCATTCCGCATCGCGATGGTGAGCGCGTCAATGTGATTGAAGGCTACATCACAGCTGGGGTGCTCCCTCAAACCGTATTGAATGCATTTAATGCGAAACTGGCACAAGCTGACTTGAGTTTGCCACCGGGTTATCGCATCGAGTTTGGTGGCGAATCTGCTGAGCGTAATGATTCGGTGAACCAGCTTCTTGCTAACTTGACCATCGTTATCACCCTACTGATCGCGGTCGTAGTAGTCTCATTCAACTCATTCCGTTTAAGCGCCATCATTTTCCTTGTCGGCATGCAAGCTGCAGGTTTAGGTCTGCTGTCTGTTTGGGTGTTTGGCTATCCATTCGGCTTTACCGTGATCATCGGTCTTTTGGGTTTGATTGGTCTTGCTATCAACGCCTCAATTGTCATTCTGGCGGAGCTTAAATCTAGTCCTGAAGCTAAAGCGGGAGATAGAGAAGCCATCGTTGAAGCGGTTAGCAGCTGTGGCCGACATATTACGTCCACGACCATCACGACTATTGGTGGCTTCCTTCCATTGATTCTGGCAGGTGGTGGGTTCTGGCCTCCGTTTGCGATAGCCATTGCTGGCGGTACCCTACTAACCACACTATTGTCTTTCTACTTCGTGCCTGCAGCATTCAGGGTTGCTGTTGCGTGTAGTCCTTTGGATAAGCCAAATTCTTTGGAAGCGGCAGAAGCATAAGTCCAATAACAGGCATAAAAAAACAGCCACTTTTCAGTGGCTGTTTTCTTTAATGGTTAAATAGTATCCGCAAAAGCTAAAACGCAGAAAGAACAGGGCTAGCCATTAAGCCCATCAGCAGCAAAATTGGAAACATGATCTTAATGATGAACGGAATCCGCATTATCACATTCCTTTTTCTAATAGTACGGCTTCAACAGAAGGCGACTCTCCAACGCTTTCTGCACTCCGCCAAGCCAACAGCAGCAAAGCCAGTTAATTATAGACACAAAGTTTTAACAAGACATACAGCACTGCATACCTTTTTGGACAAAAACTTAGACATCGGGCTGTTCCATATGAAATATAAGGAATATTTTCTTAAATTATTTTTGCGACTCATCACGTTTTTATAGCAGACAACATACTCAAACAGACTCTCAATGACGATTAGTCAGGCCAGTACCAGTTCGGTGTATCCAACATACCTTGGCCTTGTACTTCTGTTTGACCGAGAACTTTCTCCAGTTCAATAGCATGGCAATCAGAATGCTGATTCAATGCGTTAATCAATCGGTTGGCATGGGAAATCACCCAGACCTGCGAATGCTGTGAGGCGTGGGTGATCAGTCTTGCAAGCGCAGGCAAAAGATCAGGATGCAGACTGGTTTCCGGTTCGTTGAGAACCATCAGCGCTGGTGGCCTTGGCGTCAGCAATGCTGCAATCCAAAGCAGAAACCGCAACGTTCCGTCAGAAAGCTCTGCACTGCTCAATGGACGAAGTAAGCCTTTCTGGTAGAACTCCATCGCGAAGCGGCCATCACGCCCAGCAACTATCTTGAGACTGCAACCCGGAAAGGCATCTTCAATGGCTTTGTCTAATGCTTCTTTGTCTCCGATTTCCATGATGGTCCGCAAGGCAGCCGCCACATCTCTACCATCGTGATGAAGCACTGGCGTTCGGGTGCCTAACTGAGGTTTTCTTGCAGGTGCATCGGCGTCAGTGCGGAAATGATCATAAAAGCGCCAGCTCCGAATCATTTCGCGGGTATGAAAAACTTCGGCAGCAGAGCTTGGATCAGCATGAGCATCAAACATGCTGTCATAAGCCTGAATGTGCTGTGATGCCACTTCCCAGCTTCGCCCTTCCCGGATTCTGACCATGCTCCCTTTGCGCTCAACCAAACAGCTGGCTGGTCGATAGTAAGGCCCACTGAAAATGCATTCGTGTTTGATTTCAGGATCGAAGTAAAAGAGAGAAGGCGGTGGTCCTTTAGGCGGCGGAGACGGTAGTCCCAGTGAAACCGTATACCCAAAGGTCTCGCTGGAGAAGCCAAGTTTTAGCCTTATCACATCTTTGCGTACCACTGGTTCCACATCCACATCGCCGCGGCGCATCGCCTCAGAGATTTCTTCCGGACCCGCCCAGAAGGTCGATTGCAATCCTCCTTCTTCCGCAAGCGAGTTGACCACGCCTCCGGATGCAGTTTTCGCCAGTAACCGAAGTGCCTTGTACAAGTTCGATTTGCCACTGCCGTTCGGCCCGGTGATCAGATTTAACGGCCCGAGGGGGATAGTGAGAGACTGTATGGATCGGTAGTTGGCAATGGAAAGCGTGGTAAGCATGATGGGTCCTGAAAAGTGTCCAGACGATGTAACATATCAATGTTATCAATCGCCTGTCACCCTTCATTTTTCCAATTCATTAAACTCCAGCACAGTGCCATCAGGGTCGCGGATAAAACAAACCACACGTCTTTCCCCGATGCGTATCGGCCCTTCCGTCACCTTGATATCCCTTAGCTTACAAAAAGAGAGAAACGCAGACATTGAGTCGATCACGTAAGCAATATGGGTAATGCCTGGAAACTTCGTGTCAGCATCCTGAAGAACATTGTGCCCGTGCAGCAAAGGTTCATCGCCACTGAATATCAGATTAATACGCTGACCTTCGCTGTTTTCCATCTCACAGGCGTTGTGCTCAGGCAACATCTGCACATGTGTAAACCCAAGCGTTTTGTAAAAAGACATCGCTCTTTGAGCATCACAGACCCGAATACCAACATGTTCGAAAGCCCTGATTTTTAGCTCAGCAGTCATCATCCAATACCCGGCATGGTGATAAACCGATCGAGCCCCTTGATAGCATTCATCCAACGGTTTACGTGCTCAAATTGCTCTCCACTCACACCGCCTTGATGCATTAATGCCACATACGGAAAACATGCAATGTCTGCAATGGTCGGAGAATCACCCACCAGCCAATCGTTATCTGATAGGTGATTATCCAATATCTCAGCACACTGAAGCGCCTTAGTTCTCGCGCTGTCCACATCCAACTCAACGCCAAAAAGGTCGTGCAGCCTAGCATCGTTTGGGCCTCTTGCGATTTCATTGGCAGCATAAGACAGCCACTGCATTACCTCTCCCTGACTTTTGGCATTCTGAGGCCACCAGGATAAAAGCTGATATTTTTGCGCGAGATAAATAAGAATTGCCTGAGAATCACGGACGATAAAACCATCGTCGTTCAGCACAGGAATTTGCCCTAGAGGGTTTATCTTCAAAAATGCATCCGTTTTGTGCTCACCTGCCATGTAATCAACGGCATAGATAGACAATGGAATATCGTTTAAAGCGCAAAACAAACGTACTTTGTAGCAGTTGCCGGAAAGCTCAAGGTCATAGAGTTTCATATCCAAAGCTCCTTCCAATGGATGATTGAGGTTTCATTACTGTAAGTCGAAAATATGCCTTCGAACATGGAGGTTAGTGCAATGCAGGATTGCAAGAATGCAGACCCATTATGGAATGACCTAAAGATTTATAACGCCGTCGTATGCGAAGGATCGTTATCGGGCGCATCCCGACGGCTGAGTATCAGTCACTCAACTGTGTGTAGGAGAATTTCACGTCTCGAAGATATTGTGGGCGTCCCATTAATCCGCCGACGCTCAAATGGTATTGCATTCACCAAAGATGGTGAGCAACTTGGTGGTTTTGTCAGGGAAATGGACGATCGCGCCAACGACATCATGTTTTGGATTAAGCAAAAGAAAGACGACCTGGCTGGCGTATTATCACTCAGTTGCTGCGATATCGCGTTAAAGAGCTTGTCACGAATTGTAGGTGACCTTTCCGTCTCCAACCCCGGCATTCAGTTCGATATTAAAGTCAGTGCCATGAATGCAGATTTACGACTTGCCAGCACAGATCTTGCTATTCGAGCGACGACTTCCCCCGATGAGTCTCTTGTTGGCGTCAAACTCAGCCACTTTCAGTTTCAGTTGGCAAAATGTGCAGGAGCTGGCTCTCATCCTCATGCGAACTGGATTTGCCTTAATGATGCTTTTTCCCACCTTCCTGCTGAACGCTGGCTGGGCGATCAAAAATCAGAGAGCCAAAGCCAAATCAAAGTCGATAGCTATATGAGCGCCGCAGAGTTGATTCGCACAGGGACAGGTATTGGTTTGTTGCCGGATTTTGTGGTGGAAAACGATCCCTACCTTGAACCCATTGAAGTAGAACAAACACTACCCAACTGGGACTTGTGGTTGGTTTATCACCGCTCTCAAATCAACAATGGTCTGGTAAAAGCATTTACTAATCACCTGAAAAGTCATTGGTCCGACAATCACGCTTTGCCTTTACCTCCCACCGATATGTCCTGGCAAAAGTGAATTGCCCTCTCATTCTTTGTTTAAACTGGACGGCGGCCCTCACACTAGGCTCAATGGATAGGAGGTTAAAACAAGTCCTCACCTATTGTTAAAAAGACATGGATTGTTTTCAGGGATGGAAAACATGAAAAGGGAAATACTCAAAGCACTCGAAGATATTGTCGGCAACGAACATGTGATTGCTGATGAAGAATCGATGCGTCCCTATGAGTGTGATGGCCTATCGGTCTATACCGAAATGCCAGCATGTGTCGTGCTTCCTGCATCGACAGAAGAAGTTATGGCAGTCATGTCACTCTGCAATGAGCACAAAATTAACATCGTTGCCCGTGGCGCAGGAACAGGCCTTTCTGCCGGGGCTTTGCCGATAAATGATGGCTTACTCCTTTCCCTTGCCAGACTCAACCTTATATTGGATATCGACAAAGAGACCGCGCTAGCTGTGGTTCAACCCGGGGTCCGGAATCTCGCGATCACAGAACAAGCGAGTCGTGAAGGCTTGTATTACGCGCCCGATCCTTCTTCCCAGATTGCTTGCTCAATTGGCGGTAACGTCGCCGAAAACGCAGGCGGTGTACATTGCCTGAAATATGGTCTCACTGTCCACAATGTCTTGTCAGCCGTGGTCGTCACCGCCGAAGGGGAGAAATTGATCTTAGGCGGAGCAGCTTATGATTTGCCGGGGTTTGACCTTCTGGCATTGATGACTGGCTCAGAAGGCATGCTGGGCATCGTCACTGAAATCGCTGTTCGCTTGCTTCCCATTCCAGAAGTGGCGCGAGTGATTCTTGCCGGATTTGATTCCGTAGAGAACGCAGCAAATGCAGTGAACGATATCATCGCCAACGGCATCATTCCCGCTGGCCTCGAAATGATGGATGCCTATGCCATTTCTGCCGCGGAGGACTTTGCCAAAGCGGGTTATCCGAAAGAAGCTGATGCCCTGCTGCTTTGTGAGCTTGATGGCAGTGAACAAGATGTGAATCATCAGCTTTTACAAACTCAGCAAATATTGCAGCAGGCAGGTGCGACCACGCTGAAAATCTCGGAGACCGAAGACGAGCGGGCGAGAATGTGGAAAGGGCGCAAATCTGCTTTTCCCGCTGTCGGGCGAATATCACCAGATTATTACTGTATGGATGGCACCATTCCGCGCAGTGAACTTGCCAGTGTGCTCAATCAAATCCACCAGCTTTCAAGATTCTACGGCCTGCGTGTTGCTAACGTTTTTCATGCTGGAGACGGTAATCTTCACCCTCTTATTTTGTTTGATGCAAACGTACAAGGTGAGCTGGAAAAGACCGAAGAGTTCGGTGCGGAAATTCTCAAAATCTGCGTCGAGGCAGGAGGCTGCATTACTGGTGAGCACGGCGTAGGCGTCGAAAAGATCAACCAGATGCACCATCAATTCAATGATGCTGAACTGGCGCAGTTCCATCGCGTGAAGGCAGCTTGGGACTCCGAAGGATTGCTCAATCCCGGAAAAGGCATTCCCGAGCCGAAGCATTGTCAGGAACACAAAACACTCATCCATTCTCGAGGAGCGAAATCAAAAAGCGTGGAGGGTTCGAATGGCTGACATCACCTCCAACTTAATCGAACAAGTCCACGATGCCATTGCAGATAAAGCTACCCTGAATTTGATTGGCGGCAATACCAAACATTTCATCGGCCGCCAACCTGTCGGTCAGGCGGTTTCGCTGAAAGGGCATGCAGGAATTATTTCTTATCGCCCGACTGAGCTGGTAATCACTGCCCGTGCAGGTACGACCATCGCTGAAATTCAAGCACTACTGGCGAATAACAACCAGACTCTGGTCGGCGAACCACCTGCCTTCAACGGGAAAGCCACGCTGGGAGGCTCTGTTGCTGCGGGCATCAGCGGCGCATCACGCCCATTTTGGGGTTCGCTGCGCGATGCAATATTGGGGGTAAAGCTCATCAATGGATATTGCGATCATCTTCAATTCGGTGGCCAAGTAATGAAGAACGTCGCAGGTTACGATGTTTCCAGACTTCAGTCCGGCGCCTTTGGGGCTTTTGGCATCATCACAGAAGTCAGTCTTCGTGTTCGTCCAAAGTCAGAAAGCACGGCTACGTTAGTGTTTGAGTTAGATGCGTCTGATGCCATAAAGGAAATGCGTCATCTCTCTGTTTCCGCCCACCCTATCTCAGCATGCGCATGGTGTTCAGGCCAATTGTTTGTCCGGCTATCTGGTAGTCAGTCTGCAGTCAAAAACAGTGAAGATACATTGGGTGGAGAACGTTTGGAGAGTCAGGATTTATTCTGGCGATCAATAAGGAACTTCCGCCATCCGTTTTTTGCTAACACCGCGCAACCCCTCTATCGCCTCTCTGTATCTCCAGCAGCTCCACATTTTGAAAGCTTGGGTGAAGACACCTTGATCGACTGGGCTGGCGGCATCAGATGGATTTATTCGGACCAATCGCTTACCACCCTCGCAAATATTGCAGCCTTGCAAGGAGGACACGCGACTTGCTATCGACCCATTGACCGCATCGAAGAGTGTTTTCATCCACAGCCAGCAGCGGCCAAGCGCATTCATCAGAATCTAAAAGTGGCTTTTGACCCACACAATCTATTTAATCCCGGACGCATGTATTGCTGGCTCGGGAATAGCGATAAAGCCAATGGCTCTCTGGGAGGAAATATTCAATGAAGACCTCACTGAAAGATGAGTTCCTTGGTACGCTCGATGGAAAGAAAGCGGAAGAAATCCTGCGCAGATGTGTTCACTGTGGGTTCTGTAACGCTACCTGTCCAACCTACCAAGAGCTGAGTGACGAACGGGATGGGCCACGTGGTCGGATTTATCTCATCAAACAAATGCTGGAAAACGGTGAAGCGACCGAGAAAACCCGTAAACATCTAGATAGATGTCTGACATGTCGAAGCTGCGAAACCACCTGCCCTTCTGGTGTTGAATACAGCCAACTGCTAGACATCGGCAGGCAGCAAATTGAAAAGCATGTTCCCCGTTCATTTGGTGACAGAATACTACGTTACGGCGTCACAAGAATCCTGCCCAATGCTTCATGGAACAGGGTGATGTTCAGGCTCGCACGCCAGTTTACGTTTCTGATGCCAGATACCTTCCGTGAGCAGATTCCGTCAGAACAAAGATCAACATCCTACCCACAGAAAAACCAAACTGTGCGCACCATGATTGCCTTCAGAGGCTGCGTGCAGCAAACCGCTACACCAAATACTCTGGCTGCGGCTAAAGCGGTACTAAGCCACTTAGGTATTGAGCTTGTTGAGGTGAATCAAGAAGGCTGCTGTGGCGCAATCAACCTTCACCTTTCTGAGCATGAACGCGCTGTTCAACAAGCCAAGCGAAACATCGATGCGTGGTGGCGTTATATCGAACATGGCGCGGAAGCCATCGTGATGTCTGCGTCAGGCTGCGGTGTCACAATCAAAGAATATCCAAAGCTATTAGTCGAGTCCCCCTACTATCGCGAACGGGCTTTAGTCATCGCAGAAAAAGCCAAAGATATTAGTGAAATTTTGCTTGTGGAAGATCTCAGTCAGCTGCCTCTCAAATCCAGCAATGAGCAAATTGCCGTTCACTGCCCCTGCACCCTCCAGCACGGCATGAAAAACAAAGAGGTGTATTACGAGGTGTTGAAGCGCCTGAGTATCGTCCAAACCCGCACGTCAGAAGACCACCTTTGCTGTGGCTCGGCGGGCACGTACTCCTTGTTCCAACCAGAGCTCAGTCAGCAATTATTAAAACGCAAAGTCGAAGTGCTCAGTGAAGGGAATCCTGAAGGGATTGTCACAGCAAACATTGGCTGCCAATTGCACTTAGGCTCAAAAGCCCAAGTGCCGGTGAAACATTGGATTGAGTTGATTGCGGAACGATTGGAAAAATGAGCGCCTATATCCAGCGTCTTACCTTGGTTATATATTCAGGAAAAGCATCCGGGAATTGACCCTTCAGGTACTCTTCTTCCGGCTCAATCTGAAAGCGGTTCATGTAAAAAACAAACGCTAAACAGCCCAATGCAGTGAACACGTTCGCCCAATAGAAAACGCCACCCACCAACACCAGCAACATACCAAGATACATAGGGTTTCGGGTAACCTTGTAAATACCGCCAGAAACAAGGGCGGTCGCTTCAGTCGTCAGCATCGGGTTAACAGTCGTTTTATGGCGACGAAACTCGACCACACCACTCACAGCAACAAACGCACCAATAGCAACAAACAACAACGGCAGTCCAGAGGGAAGGGAAACTAACCACTCGCTGGCAGGGGTAAACAGGGCAATGGTCTTCATCAATGCAAGTGCCAGCAAGACAACAATAACAGGGGGGATTTTCAGTTCAATGCTACTCACAACGCACCTCTTTTAGCGTAAAGAGAATATATTGTACCGAAAACCTATCTATAACTTCATCTAACTAGATGTAATCCATTGATATAAATCTAATATCTATCTAAAAAAATAGAATTTCATACTCCCACTAATAAAATCCATAGAAGCAAAACGTCACCTTCCCTCTACTTGCACCAGTTAATGACACCGCTCTAGCTTAGTAAAATAGCCAGCGGGCAACACTCAATATTTTGTCCATCACCTCCTTCTAAACCATCTTTTCCACGACCTCCGTTTTGGTACGACCAAATATTTTTAAAAATAAGACAAAAATTATATTAAAACACAAATAAAGTAGGTAAATAGCCATTTGCGACCCGAAAAAGATAATGATACACAGGTCAATTGGCATTTTTAATCATACCAAAATGGTGTTTTATGGAATCAGAACTACATATTGAAGGGAAAACCATCAATGCTGTGCAGACTCGTCGGTTCAAGCTACCACTGAGTGAACCAATGGCTGACGCTAAACACGGTACCCACACATACTTCGAGCTCATTACAGTACAGGTCACCTGCTCTGATGGCAGTACAGGTACTGGATATACCTATACCGGGGGCGTTGGTGGTCACGCAATTAAAGCCGTCATAGATAACGATCTTGAAAGCTTTCTCATAGGGAAAAACGCTCAAGATATCAGGGCACTATATGAGGATATGCTGTGGCGACTTCATTATGTCGGACGTGGAGGGATCTCTACTTTTGCTGTGTCTGCGGTAGATATCGCGTTATGGGATATCAAATGTAAAACCGAAAACATCCCTCTTTGGAAAGCAGCAGGTGGCTACTCTAAATATTGCAATTGCTACTGCGGTGGTATCGACCTTAACCTACCAACTCGGCGCTTATTACAAAACATCGATGGATATCTAGATCGCGGGGCCCAAGCGGTCAAAATTAAAGTTGGTCAGCCCAATCTGCAAGATGACATTGCTCGTGTAAAAGCTGTCAGGGAGCATATCGGAAACGATATAAGTTTTATGGTCGACGCCAACTATTCCATGACAGTAGAACAAGCGGTTGACGCAAGTCGCGCCTTCGAAACATTCGATATCAGATGGTTTGAAGAACCCACCATACCTGACGATTACTTCGCCTACCATGAAATTGCGAAGAAGACATCCATCCCTCTAGCAATGGGCGAAAACTTACACACGCAGCACGAGTTTGACTTGGCTTTGGCCATTGCCTCCCTTTCTTACATCCAGCCTGACGCTTCTAACTGTGGGGGTATTACTGGTTGGTTAGATGTTGCCGATAAAGCCAAGCTTTACAACATCCCTGTTTGTAGTCATGGCATGCAGGAACTGCATGTCAGCCTTGTCGCCAGTCAAGCTTGTGAAGGATGGCTGGAGATCCACTCATTCCCTATCGAGCAATACACACTGCAGCCCGTCGTTATAGAGAACGGAAAAGCTGTGGCACCGGATAACCCAGGTATCGGGGTATCGTTTGATTGGGAAAAACTGGAAGAAGACAGCGAAATCTAACCAAGAAAATAAAGAAAATGGAGTATTAAAATGACAAAAGCAGCCTTCTACTGCGGCGATAAAACTTTCCGCTTGGAAAGTGTGTCTCTAAATCAGCCCAAAGATGAAGAAGTACAGATCCAAGTCGCCTACTGCGGTATCTGTGGTACCGACGTTCACGTATATTCAGGACATATGGATCAAAGGGTGGGAACACACCGAATTATTGGTCACGAAATGTCTGGCGTGATTCGTGCTGTAGGCAAAGATGTTAACGATTTAAATATTGGTGATCATGTTGTCGTGAGACCGTTGTCTCACTGTGGCCAATGCTCCAGCTGCCAGCGAGGCTTGACACACATCTGTGAGAACCTTGTGTTTCACGGGTTAGATACAGATGGTGCTTTCCAAGAGTACTGGAATGTTCCTGCACATACTGTTCATAGTCTACCCAAAGACCTGTCGCTGTCCTATTCTGCCCTTGTAGAACCACTCGCCGTCGCTTGCCATGATGTCAGTCGCGCCAGAGTAGTTTCAGGGGAAGAAGTCCTTGTTATTGGTGGCGGCCCTATCGGCATGCTTATAGCAATGGTCGCTAAAGAAGCTGGTGCCAGCGTCTCGATTGTTGAAGTGGACCAAGAGCGCATTGCTTTTGCCGCTGAGCTGGGCTTTTCATCATTCGATGCAAGAGCGCCTGAGCTAAAAGAAACACTCCTGAACCAAACCAAAGGACAAGGTTTTCACGCTATTTTTGATACCTCTGGTGTACAAGCAGGTGTAGATCTATTTACTGAAGTAGCTGCGACCAGAGCACGAATTTGTATGGTCGCTATCCACACCAACAAGCCCAACATCGATCTGTTCGCGTTCTTCTGGAAAGAGCTTGAATTAGTTGGCGCACGTGTTTACGAGCCGGAAGACTTCGAGCAGGCAATCAAGCTCCTCAAAAGTAAAAAGATAGATGCGAGCTCAATGATAACCGGTATTTATCCTTTGGAAGAAATTCAAGAGGCGTTCACGCCCGCTAAAAAACTCTCCATGAAGACATTAGTTTCCGTATCGCCAGATTTGATGGAGGGATAAGCCATGCTATTCAACCTTGAAGGTAAAAAAGCGCTGGTTACTGGTGCACGAAGAGGCATAGGAAAAGCAATGGCCGAAGCGCTGGCTGAAGCGGGTGCGGATATTATTGCTGTGAGCCAACAATTAGAGCAAGCAGGCAGTGAAGTTGAGGCTTCAGTGAAAGCGAAAGGTCGTCAATTCTGGTGCTATCAATGTGACTTTTCGGACCGAAGTTCCGTTAATGCATTTCTCGCTCAAGTGGCTAGTGAGCACCCAGATATAGACATCCTCGTTAACAACGCTGGCACCATTTGCCGAGCGCCTGCTGCCGAGCACAGCGACGACTTTTGGGATAAAACCATAGAAGTAAACTTGAACGCTCAGTTCTTTATCACGCGAGAAATTGGAAAACGTATGGTCCAGCGTGGAAGAGGAAAAATCATTTTCACCGCCTCATTGCTTACTTTCCAAGGTGGCATAACGGTACCCGGGTATGCCGCTTCCAAAGGTGGCATAGGACAACTCACCAAAGCATTCGCCAATGAGTGGGCTGCTTCGGGCGTTAACGTTAATGCTATTGCTCCTGGGTACATCGCCACGGATAACACTCAAGCCTTGAGAGAAGACAAAGACCGCGCTGGCTCTATTCTAAGCAGAATACCAGCGGGACGTTGGGGTAAGCCAGAAGACTTCGCCGGCCCTATCGTTTTTCTGGCATCAAAAGCTTCTGATTATGTCGACGGCACCATTTTAACCGTTGATGGTGGATGGATGGGGCGATGAAAACAAGCAAAAGAGTAGCATTCTTGGGTGAGTGTATGCTCGAACTCAGTGGCACAAGCTTGGGTCAAATCCAACAAAGTTGGGGCGGAGACACACTCAATGCTGCTGTATATTTTCATCGAGCACAGTCTGCCAAAGATAAAACGACGGGGACCTATTTTGTGTCAGCACTCGGCACCGATCCTCTCAGTAATGAACTAAGCAAAGCTTGGGAGAAAGAAGGCGTACTCACCGAATATGTCCTTCGAGACCCAGAGAGGATGCCGGGCCTTTACCAAATACTGGTGTCACCAGAAGGAGAAAGAGAGTTTCTGTACTGGAGAGATAATTCCGCAGCAAAGTTTCTTCTTAAGAATGCCAAATTCCAAGGTATCAGTGAAAGCCTCACGGAAATTGATCTCTTGTGCTTAAGCGGTATCAGTCTTGGAATCTTTTGCCCTAATGACTTAATTAAGTTGTTCAACCTGTTAAGTAAAATCAGGATGCGGGGTGGCAAAGTGGCATTTGATAGCAACTATCGTCCCGCACTTTGGGAAAGTGCCGATAAAGCACGCCGTGCATACAAAAGTATGTATATCAGAACTGACATCGCACTGGTCACTTATGACGATGAAGCACTTCTCTGGGGGGATGATTCCCCCAGCGCCACAGCGAAACGTATTCATCAATCCGGTGTGGAAATCGTTGTTGTAAGAGATGGGGAGAACGGCTGTCATTACAGTACTTATAACCTTCCTAAACAGCATCATGTTCCCGCAAAGCAAATCGACAAGGTCGTAGATACAACAGCTGCTGGAGACTCCTTTACCGGTGCTTTCCTGTCTTCATACTTAGACGGAGAGAAGCTGGAAAGATGTTGTGAAGAAGGAAATACATTAGCCGGAAGCGTGATACAACACCCCGGAGCCATTATCCCATTGTCACTATTAGGCATACAGACATAAATGAAGGAAAGAACATGTCATCATTAAACGCCACGCTGTCAAAACTGCGCGTTGTACCCGTCATCGCGATTGATAACCCAGAAGATATTATTCCTCTTGGCGACGTACTGGTGGAAAACGGGCTGCCTGTGGCTGAAATTACTTACCGAACTTCAGCAGCAACAGAAGCCATAAAACTGTTGAGAGAAACCCAACCAGAAATGCTGATTGGTGCTGGCACAGTCCTCAATGCTCATCAGGCTGAAGCTGCTCAAAAAGCGGGAGCTACGTTTGCCGTGTCCCCTGGTTTAAACCCAAATACAGTGAAAGCGTGCCAATCTCTAAACTTCGAAATACTGCCGGGTATAAACAGTCCAACTAACATAGAGTCCGCATTAGAACTGGGAATAAACACACTTAAATTTTTCCCTGCAGAAGCATCAGGTGGCATCAATATGGTGAAATCTCTTCTGGCACCATACGGAGATGTATCTCTGGTCCCAACCGGAGGGATCAGCGCAAAAAACATCAATGAATATCTTTCGATCCCGCGAGTAATCGCCTGCGGTGGCACATGGATGGTAGATAAGAAACTCATCGATGAAGGTCGCTGGGATGAATTGGCAAAACGTGTTAGAGAAGCCGTTAGTATGACTCAATAATTCTCATCTATTTACAGGCCCTATATATTTCTGTAGACCACCTTCTTCCCGGTGGTTTTTTTATTTAACCTTTAAGATTCCTCTTTTATTTCCCCTTCGATATCAAGTTAAAATACCCAATACCCAATACCCAATACCCAATACCCAATACCCAATACCCAATACCCAATACCCAATACCCAATACCCAATACCCAATACCTAACACCTAACACCTAACACCTAACACCTAACACCTAACACCTAACACCTAACACCTAATTATCTGCTTATCTGTATAAACGCCCAACACATATTAAAACTTAAGTGGGAGAATCTAACCTTTCCACAGTAAAATAAGCACCATAATCAGGCTATAAGAAGTCGCTATCTTAGATGGAAATTGTCGATTTATAAGCTAGCTCAGATAAAAAATGCCCCTACAGTTGTAGGGGCATGAGCTATAAGAATTGATGTATCAAGAGTAACGAACTAGGGCTGATATATTACCGAGGGTAACCACATAGAGAGACCAGGTAAGAAAGTTAACAGCATCAGCACCGTCACCAAAGGAATTAAAAATGGGGCAGTGGCAACAACACAACGTTCAAATGGAACATTTGCAACCTTCGCTAATACATAAAGTACCATTCCAACCGGCGGCGTCAGAAGCCCTAACATCAAATTCAAAATCAGAATAATGCCAAAGTGCACGGGCGAAATACCCAACTGCGTAACTACTGGTAAAAGCACTGGAACCAATATGGTGATCGCCGCTAGCGTCTCCATAAAACACCCAATGAATAGAATCAGTAACGTAATGATTAACAACAGAACAATCTTGTTATCAGATAACGCTAACAGGAAATCAGCAAAGCCTTGAGCAACCTGATTTGCTGTTAAGATCCAGGCAAAAACAGCTGAAGCAGCAATTATCATCAAAATAGACGCCGTCGTTTCTACTGTATCAACAGATACTTTCAGCAACGAACGCCAAGTCAATGTTTTATAGATAACAAGACCCAGAAACATTGAGTATGCAACAGCTGCAATTGCCGCTTCAGTTGGTGTAAATATCCCAAAAAGAATTCCGCCAACAATAATAACCGGTGTCATCAAAGGTGCGAACGCATGGATGAATGTTTGATAGAGCCTCGAAATTAAGAAGCTTCCATCACGTGGATACCCGTTTTTCCTTGAATACCACGACACCATCAACATCAAAGAGAGCGCCATCAATAACCCAGGGACAATGCCCGCAGCAAACAACTGCCCTATTGATGCATCAGCAATCACACCATAAACAATGAGAGGTAGAGAGGGCGGTATGATAGGACCAATAGTAGAAGAGGCAGCCGTCACACCAACAGAGAAGCTGTCGTCATAACCTGAATCTCTCATTGCTTTGATTTCAATACTTCCGAGCCCTCCTGCATCTGCTACCGCAGCGCCAGACATGCCCGCAAATATAACACTTGCACCAATATTCACGTGACCCAAGCCACCATGAAGCCAGCCTACACATGCTCGTGCGAAGGCAAAGATCCTGTCTGTAATCCCCGCCTCATTCATCAAATGACCTGCGAGAATAAAGCAAGGCACAGCGATAAGAGGGAAACTATTTACACCATTGATCATGTTGTGTAACACGATTAAGTCAGGCATCCCTTCGAGTAGGATGAAAATTAAGGAAGCTAACCCCAGAGAAACGGCGACAGGAACACCGATAATGAGAAAGAAAAAGAGAGAAATAAATAATATTGATATACCCATCGAGTGTTACTCCTTTGTACTCTGGGTTTCGATTTCTTGGAGAATGTCTTTACTGCTCATGCGAGCTTTTCTCATCATTCGCCACAAAGAAAAGAAAGCCATTAGCAAGAAACTCCCCGCGACTATCCAATAAATAGTCGCCTTAGGAACGGGTATAGAAACCATATTCTGTCTGGTAATCACCGCCAATTGGACACCGATGTAGACCATATACGAATAGAAGAATATTGTGAGTGTTTCTGCCGTCAGTGCAGTGGCTTTAACAAACCTCGCAGAGAGATATCGGTAGAAAAACTCAAGAAATATATGACTCCCTTTACGAACGGCCGTAATCGATCCAGAAAACGCCAGTATCACCAAGAGAAATCTCGCCACCTCCTCTGTCCATCCTAATGAGTCATTCATCGCGTAACGAGTGAAAAACTGCAGAAATACAACGAACATTAGAACGCCGAAGCAGATTAGTCCTGGCGCATCTATTAAATGAACGTCTTTCTCAAAGATATCGTTTCTCCGCAAGTTATCTGAAGAAGAGGCTCTTTCGAGCCTCTCAGTTAACTGCCGATTTATAATTTTTCTCAGCATTATTTATCCCCTGCTTACAACGCTTTTAAACGTTCCGCTTGGGTTTGAGTAAATGGCAGATCGTCACCTGAAAGCAGAGGGGCAACAGCATCCTGGAAAGCCTTTTTATCTACGGTGTTAACTGACACACCTTGCGATTCAAACCAAGCACCAAGTTCTTGTTCAGATTTGTTAACTTCTCCTGACGCACGAAGAGAAGCTTCATCCATCACCGCCAACAGCGTCCCATAGTCACCTTCGCTCACTTTCATTTTCGTTAGACCAGAGACTAGAGTCAGAGAAGAAATCGTAATATGACCAGTTAAGTTGATATTTGATTGAACTTCATAGAATTTCTTGAACTTAATGGTTGGCAATGGGTTCTCTTGCGCATCGACCACTCCCTGCTGAAGTGCTAGATATACTTCAGAGAAAGCCATTGGTGTTGGGTTAGCACCAGTCGCATTCGGAAACATCATAAACAGTGGTGCGTTTGGTACGCGGATTTTTAAGCCTTCCATATCTTTCGGAGATTTTATCGGCTTATTTGAGGTAACGTGGCGTTGTCCATAGTAGGACAGAGCGACAATCTCATTGTTCGTGGCTTCTTTGTATCCTGCTTTAATTTCATTGAAAAGATCGCTGTTTCTATAAGCTTTCCAGTGATCAAAGTCTCTTATCATAAATGGGTAGTTTGAAATAGATACAGGACCATAGAACTGCTCTGAGAAAGCGGCGCCAGAGTAAATGATATCTACTGAGCCGATATTCAGTCCTTCGTTAATATCCACTTCTTTACCCAATGAGGAACTTGGATAAACTTTCAGTTCCAACCTGCCATCGGTCCGGTTTTTCAGCTCATCTGCTGCCCACAAAGCCGCTTTGTGGTACGGATGCTCAGGCTCATAAACATGGGCCCACTTTAAGGTTGCGGCTGAAACCATTGAGCTTGTGAAAACACTGGTGGCAATGACACCGCTCATCGCTAACAACTTGAAAGATCGTGAAGGCAAGTTTTTTGTACGACCATATGACAGGTTTGTACATAGTGATTTAGTCCATTTGTGAAAGTGTTCCATTTGCATTGTCGAGTCCTCTAACTACTGTATGTACGTCCCAACACACCTATATTCTCTCTGACCAAGGTTTAAAGCACTGACGACAGAGTTGTCATCTTGAGGCTATATCCCGGTAGCCACTCATTTATACTGGTGTGTTCTGAACAAGTTCGCGCAATCTTTCCCAAAATTTTTTAACCTACTGATTTTTATTCAACGTTTAATCAGCTTTTGTTTAGTCTCCTCATACCTGCAAAAGACATTTGGTACGACCAAACTGAAATGATAGTGTCCTCAAAAAACCTTAAATGCAACATTATATTTACATTATGGGGAATAAACGCAGATATGCTCATTTATGAAACAGATCTCTAAATAATATGATCGTACCAAATCTAAAGAACAACTCAGCAAGAATGCGAGTCTATGATGTAATAGAATGAAAGGATTGAAACAGAGTGAGTCGTGGCAGCAATGGTGAAGCAAAACAAACTGGTAACAGAAGATAGTGCTATCAATAAGGGACGTGTAGCAGACGAGATCATAGACGAACTCGAAAGGCAAATAGTGAGTGGTCAGTTGAAAGACAGCGCACCACTTCCCTCAGAGAGAGCCATGATGGAAACGTTCAATGCCAGTAGAACTGTTATACGTGAGGTCATCGTAGCTCTTGAGAACCGTGGGCTAATTATCAATCGCGCCCGCTACCGGCCAATTGTAAAAAAGCCAGATTACAAAACAGCGCTCGATGCAGTTGGTGGAATTGTTAAGCACTTCATTTCCAACAAACCTGATGTTAAACACCTATACGACATGAGGGTTTTCGTCGAAAGAATGTTAGTGAGAGATGCTGCTGCTAAGGCAACAAAACAAGACATTCAATTATTGAAAGCAGCTCTCGCAGAAAACAAGGCAGCGATGGGGGACTCTCAACGGTTCTACCAAACTGACAAGGCATTCCACGCGACACTTTACCAAATCTCGGGGAATCCTATTATGCCCACCGTTCATCAAGGGTTTACTTCTTGGCTGGCGCCACACTGGGACATGATGGACAGAGACTTGGAGAAGAATCAAAACAACTATGCCGCACATGAAGCGATTTATATTGCCATATTGGAGCGTGACCCAGATGCGGCAGAACAAGCGCTCGTAAGCCATTTAGATACATCCTGGCAACAAGTTTCTTCGACGTTTTAATCACTTTACATCTTTTCAAACTAGAGGAACCTATGTTCCTCAACGCTCCAAGGTATTTGGACTGACGTAATAAAAAAGAGTAAATAAAAGCGCCAGAATGAAGTTTACCTGCCAAAGTCCATTGTCCCAGAACGTCAGGGGTTCTTCCGACCATATCCGCAGTGACAATACGAACATTTCCCCTTTCACCGTGATAACAAACAATACGGCAAGATAAGTTTTGATAAAACTCGCCGCACCCAGACGGGCGCAACACAGAAGCTTCTCCACCCCCATAAAATTCACAGTATTGGCAGGTAAATGTCAGTGATCATTTCGCGCTCGGCCACTTCAGGGAACAAGTTGATTCTTTCGAAAAACACTGGAAAGTCACGAAGCTTTTCACCCGATTGCTCAAGCCACGGTGAATAAAGGTAGCGAACAGCAACGCCAATGGCATCAGTACTACCGATAAACCTGAGCTTCGCGCATCGCCCGCCTTCAATGGTTTTCACTTTGATATGTGGATCGGACAGATCTGCTTTTTTAGGGAGCTCACAGCCAATATCAAAGCGGAAGGAAGAATCGGTTACCGCATCAGGGTCATCAAAAACCAGATTGAAGGTGCGATATTTCGACGGGGGGCAATGATTGGCACGTCGCCACTCAATAAACTCACCTACCGTTCCACCGAGTCGATTAGGTGAATCTCGGTGCTCGATAGCAGCAATCGTGATGCTCGGGACATCCACAATCTCTACCTCAAAGTCAGCACCATTCATATAGACCTCATTCCGTACCCGAACAATGGCATCAAAGTGAGTCTCCCAAGACGCCCAGTCTGGATCCTGCCTGAAAGCTGAAGGGGAAACACCAAACACTTTCCTGAACGCGCGGGAGAAGGATTCGCTGTTTTCGTAGTTACAATCGAGAGCAATATCAGTCACAGAGATATCAGGACGATAGACCAACTGATAGGAGGCCTTTTTCAGGCGAAGCAGCCTGACGTAGGTGGCAACGTTGACGCCATAGCGGATGGAAAACTGACGGTGGAAATGGAACTTAGATAGGCATGCAACGCCGGAGAGTGCATCTAAATCAATGTCGCTATCAAGGTTGAGTTCAATGAATTCGCGAGCTCTTTCCAGTTTTGCCGTTAAGTGATGCATCTTGGTTCTATTTACCGTTTCGTCCATGTTCAGTTTTATTCTGAGTCTGCCAATTGCACGGCAAATCAGTCAGACCAAATTATCCTGAAACCGAAAATAAAACATGACCAAAATTGCTGAGCTTCGATCCACACTGGGCTTTATCAAACGCTGGAAATGGAAAGAGCAGAGTCCCCCCTGCTCTTATCGCACTATTTGAGATGTTTCTTTATGGCAGCTTCTGCACACGCAACGTCAAGGAGCCCGCCAGGCGCACCACCAACACCAATCCCACCAATAATCATATTTTTCTCTTTCAGCGGAATACCTCAGGCCAAAAGCAACAGATTCTCATCCATATACTGAAGTGGCTTTAGGATTGGTTTGTCGTTGATGGTCTTCATCAAATCAGCCGTTGGACGTCTAATGCTGACGGATGTGAATGCTTTCTGGCGAGAGCTCTCTAATGTGTGGGTTTCTGCATTGTTATCATGAACCTGAGCTAACACCCTTCACGTTGGTCCAACTACGGTAACCGTCACCGCATAGCCATCTTTCTTACACTGGCTCATGGCTTCCACTGCAAGGTTAAAAGCAACGGAAGAAGAAAGTTCCGATTTCTGAATGCTGATGTCCATTGCCATTGCGTCAAAGGAAGTAAAACAGTTTGCGCCAATAACCAGTGCTAATTGTTTCAATGATAGTTTCATGAGCACGGTCCTTTCTGTTCGACTTAACGTGATATACCCAAACGACCGAAGATGCTCGTATTCAGGGATCATCAATGCGTTCAATTCGAGGCAAATTTCGCGAGGAATAGTCATTCTATTTCCATGGGATTTAACGAAGAAGTGGGCGTATTGAGGCCCTCCCATCGGGCGAGTTGACCGACACCGTGCTCTTTGTTGTTCCTTTTTGATGGAGGTGGCTACACCAGCAAAGGAACGCCGCGATCACAACGCCAGTCAATCTCGCTGATTCCGGCATCTTCAGTTTTTTTGGGTATAAACAAATTACCCGGAACCTAATTACCCAAAACTTTCCAAACCGTTACATACTTGTAATGAAAGCAAAATCACCGACACGCTCTGATAAATTGAAACAAAGACAAAAATGGGGTCATGGATTGAATTTATTGATCGTCGAAGATGACGCATATATACAGCAGTTTCTCCAGCAAGGATTTGAACAGGAAGGATGCTCAACCACGCTGGCAAAAACGGGTGTAGAAGCTCTTCACTGCGCCACTCAAGATCATTACGACGTGGTGATTTTGGATCTGATGCTGCCAGAATTGGATGGCATGACATTGCTTCGCCAACTTCGTGGGCAGAGTCATAACGTTCCCATAATCATTCTCAGTGCCAAACACTCGGTTCAGGAACGTGTAACTGGATTGCAATGCGGCGCTGATGATTACCTTGTCAAACTCTTCGCATTTACTGAGCTGATGGCGCGATACCAGTCTATTTCACGCCGGGGAGCGAGAGAATCCAGCTCTCCCACATCATTGAGCTTTGATGAACTCAGCCTTGACTCAATCCGACGCGAACTGGTCAGGGGTGATGAGCGTATATCCCTAAATAAAAGGGAATTTTCACTCGCAGAGCTTTTTCTCAGAAGCCCGGAAAAAGTGATGTCGGAAACAACTATTCTCGAACAAGTGTGGGGTTACCAGTTTGATCCCCAGACTAACGTAGTAGACGTGCTTGTTTGCCGACTAAGAAACAAAGTAGACAAGTCATTTTCCCATTCGCTGATACATAACATACGGGGAGTCGGTTATGTCCTCAGAAAAGAGTGTTAGCCAGTCACTCTCTAGAACACAGCGCCATCTGTTCTTACGATTTGTTCTGATACTTGCGCTGTGTTTGGTCGTGGTACAAATCACTATTGCAGTGATGTTGGTTTATGGCTCTCAACGCAACGATGTAAAACTACTCAGTTCGATGCAAGCTGAGTACCAGCGAATTATCACCTTCAACAACGATGATAAATTTCTCCAAGTCATCACTTCCAATCCCCAGCGACTGGAAGAAAACCAAATCGCCATTTTCTGGCAACCCGAGAACCAGCAAGAGGCAAGAATAATCGGTGGTTTTAACCTGGAATCACCGCTCGCGTCCTTGGACAATTACTTAGCCAGCGAACGAAGCTGGATCGCCCAAATCACCAGCACGCCATTTACCTCCTTACCTATACAGGCAAAAACAGGAACCTATTGGATGGTACAGCCGACGTTGGCGCATTTCCCAACAGTGTTGAGTGAATGGAAAAGAATTGGCATGGCGCTCTCTTTCTTAGCTGTCATTTGCGCGGCTTTTGTCTGGAAGCTCATCCACTCAACCCTCGCGCCGCTTTTCACCCTGGCTCATCAGTTGGATGAAGCCAGTACAGCCTCACTGGACACCTTATACATTGCTTTTAATGCATCAACCGGTAACCAGTCAGGCCAGTTATCAGCGATGAGCCAAAGCATCAACAAACTGCTGACCCGGCTAAGTATGGTCATTGAAAGTATGGAAAACACACTTCATGCCATAGCATATGACCTGAGGACGCCTCTCTCACGTATTCGACTCTCCGCAGACAGCACGCTCATTAGTGCCAAACCTAAAACGGAGACTGAAGAAGCATTAAAATCGGCACTGGCGGACTGCCTTGAATCCTCAGAAATTGCCAGCCAAATGCTGACCACGTTAATGAAAATCAATGATGAAGCCGCAGGTAGAAGTTTACCGACCTTTCAGCCCATCGACGTCAAAAAAACCCTAAACAAAGTGGCTGAGTGGTACGAAGAAGCTGCGAAGGAAAAATTAATCACGCTGAGTGTTGAGTGCGAACAGGATCAACAGCTTGTGAGTGACGAAAGTAAGTTAATTCAGGTTCTCGTAAACCTTCTCGACAATGCCATTAAGTTCACGCCAGAAGGAGGAAACGTTGTGTTGGCATATGTTACGGACGACCAATCTACACGTATTACGGTAAGCGACACTGGAATGGGGATCGCAGAGGAACATCAGTCTTTGATTTTCTCACGCTTGTTCAGAACAGAACAAAGCCGCTCAACTGAAGGTTATGGACTTGGGCTGTCATTGGCTAAAGCCATTACAACCACGATTCAGGGAGATTTAAGTGTGTCTTCAGTGCTAGGAAAAGGGAGTGTTTTTACGGTCAGTTTTCCACAAAAAAGAGCAGCCTAAGCTGCTCTTTTCTTCAAACTACTCTTTTGTGAGTCAAGCAAGGACACCCTCACCCTTTTCGTTCATTGACGCCTGATGGATAGCCATCAGTTTCTTCGAAGACTCGCTGATCATCTTCACTGGTACGGTAGCAAAATAAACCGAAGCTAAGATCACCATCATTGGGTCAGCATATACTGCATATTCTTCCAGACCACTCATCATCAAACCTGCGGCCACTAAGAAACCCAACAACACGGCTGCGCTGATCACTGTGTCCATCAACCATTGGCTTGATTCTGCTTTCAGGATCGCTGAAGGACGCTTACCGGATTGTTTACGAACCGCCATGTAGGTTGCCAGACAGCCCACCACGTTGATCACACCAAAAACCAGCGCAAAACCTGCATTCACTTCACGACCACCGTCGAACATGGCCTGCATTGCTGAAGCGAATGACACCAGACAAACAATACCCACCACCAAGCCTTTCGTCAGAACCACCAGCGATTCAATCACTGCGGCCTTTCGCGCAGATACTGGCTGCTCATTTTTGCCTGACTTTTTCACAGGTTTACGAATGTACATGGTTGCCGCAAGCGCCATTAGAGAGAGAGCCAGACTGACAAGAGAATAAGCGCCGTCGAACACAATAACCATAGATCCCGCCCAGATGCCCAGGCCAATACCCATCGCTGCGAAACCTAAACAAGCAAGGGTAGAAAACTTCAATAAGTTACGTTCTTTCGTATATTCACAAGACATAAATCCCCACAAAGTGACAAAAATTTTGACAGTAGCGAGAATAACCAAACCACCTCTTAGCATTTAGCGCAGTGCTTATTGGCCTGAAACAACCGTTTATATGAGGTAATTTGGGTATTCCTTAACGCTCTTGAAATACAATAACCGCTTTCGACAAAATCAAAGAGTTTCTGAGCGACAACTTTTTCGTCACCAGGTCTTTTCACTGAAATATTTAGGCGTAGAATCAACTCCCACTGGATTGATGAAACGGTATGCAGGTATGCGTAGCAGCCAAATAGAAATGTTTCTGACCGCGGTAGAAGAAGGCTCGATTGCCGGCGCTGCCCGTGAACTCGATAAAAGCCGAACGACAGTGAGTGCAGCGATCAGCGCATTGG